>JBNJGL010000005.1:0-69923 GCA_051747745.1 Bacillota bacterium
TCACAGCACATATAAAAATGCAGAAAAATATCTGAACAATGGCTATGGTGGTATGATTGCATTTGGTGTAAAAGGTGGGAAAAAAGCTGCTGAAAAATTTATCAATAATTTAGAACTGTTTCTACATGTAGCCAATCTGGGAGATACAAGATCACTTGCCATTCATCCTGCAAGTACAACTCATCAGCAGCTTAATGAAGAAGATCTAAAAAAGACCGGTATCTCTCCAAATTTAATTAGACTTTCTATTGGTATTGAAGATATTAAAGATATTAAAGCTGATCTGGATCAGGCAATAGAAAAATCACAGAACTAATTTTTGTTCTATGAATTAGAAAATTATTAAAAGATATCTGCAGGAAATAGTTTAAAATACGTGAATTATATAAATAGATATATTTTTTCATAATTTGTAAAAATTTATTATTGAGGTGAAAATTAATGAAAAACAAGATTATCATTTATATGATTCTTTTCCTACTTTTATTTTCTTTTACCACTACAGCTTCTGCAGAAGATCTCACTCAGGAATTTGATCTAAGCATTGGAACTCTGAACGGTTATACTGAATACGAGATTGGAGCTATCGATTCTGATATTTCTTCAGGATATACTTTTAGAAGTCTGCTTGAATTTCCATTAGATGTAGAGATGATTAACATAAGCTACAGAAATGATTTAAAAATTCAATCTTTAAATATTGGTGGTATAGAATTTGATATCGCAAAAAATATCAATGATGATGCAGAGACTTTTAAGGATTCTGACTGGTTTGCAGCAACAGGAATACATGTGAAGGATATTATAGGAAAATCTTCTACAGAAGTAGAAGATATAACTAAATGGGATTTAAAACTTAAAGCACCCTGGAACTCAGCAGGATATAACTGGAAATATTCTATACATGTTGGATTTAAACAGGACAAATATGATTTTGTATCATATGATCTTAAACAGACTACTTTAACTAACATATCTGATTATTATCCAGATGCTTTCCCACCAGAAGGAACAGTGCAAAAACCAGCAGGAGATAATATTACTTATGAAGCAACCTATGATATTCCTTATGTCGGTGTGGAATTCCAAAATAATCTCAATGACTGGAATTTAAAATTTGATATTAATTACTCAAACTGGGTTGATATGGAAGATGAAGATCATCATCTACATAGAAATTTAATTGCTAAAGGAAAAGGTAATGGAAGTTCTCTAATGATTGGCGGAAAAGCAAACTATAAATTAGGACCTGAAGCAGATATATTTCTTAATATAGATTACAATAAAACAGAGGTTGATGGAAGCCAAGATCAATATCATGTTGGATATGTTGCAAAAGGTATTGATTATAGAGCCGAGCAGGAATATACTCAGTATATGGCAGGAGTTACATGGAAGTTTTAATTCTCTAGTTTTTAATTTGAAACTATTATTAAAAAAATCAAAAAAACTTCAGTTTATACTGAAGAGATGTTTGGGTGCCGTTTTGACTATATAGGAAATTGAAAGATTAATATAATTATATTTAAACATTTATCACTACATTTGATTTTATAAGAAAAGTTTATATTTTATTAAAATAATCCTGCTGAAATATTTCAGCAGGATTATAATTAATTAGTTAGCCGCTTTTTGTACTTTCCCTCTTTCTTCAACCAGCTCTTTTTTCTTTTTTAATGCAACTTTTAGCATAGAAATAGCTGTATAGAAAACTACTCCAATAACTAGCCAGGTGAGAATATTAATAGGTAGCGATTTTACCAGGTAAGCTGCAACCAAAACTCCCAGTGCACCAATACTAGAAAATGCCATAGATGCTTTGCGATTATATGCTCCCTCTTTTATAAATTTAATGGAAGCAATAGGCATCAGAAAAGCACATGAACCAAACATAATGGGAAACGCTACTTTTGGAGACATCCCTAAAAAATAAACTAATACCATACAGGGTGCATATAGACCAATACCTGCTGTCATCATTCCACCAAGCACAAAGTTTACTGCCATAGCAAAAATTAATTTTTTCCCATGCAGCCCAATCGCAGTACCGCCACTAGGAATAAATCCCAACTGACTCATTAACATCAAAAACCCTGTTGCTATTAGAGCAACCCCCATTACTTTTTGTACTTTTGTTTCTGAAAATCTAGCAATTATACCTGCACCAATCCATGCTCCTGCCAAAGCAGATATAATCATTCCAACTAAAGTTAAAGGTTCTACCTTAATAACTTTAATAAAAATTAGCGCTTCTAACATAACTGGAATTGTATAACCAACATTAAGTGTTCCTGGAATCACCCGGTCATTAATCTGTTTAAAAATCCTTAATAATGATGCCCCAGTAGCAAAAGAACCAATTCCCAGTGCATCAAAAAAGTTAGTTACAAAACCAATTATTGAAACTTTTGTCCAGGAATTATCCTCAAGTTCATCCCTGTGTTTTATAAAATCTTTCACAAAGATAAACAAAAAGAAAAGACAGATTAGCCCTAGAACGGAAAAAAGAATAGTAACCATTTTTTATTCTCCTTTATTTAATCAATTTTTATTATTAAGTTTAAGTTTTAAAAATGCCAGTGCTTTTTTTGCATCAAGTTCATCAACATTATTTTCGCCAACAACTTCTGTTTCTATTCCAGATTCTGATTTATTTATATCTATAATTGTGTCCATATATTTATTTTCTACAACAAATTTACCCTGTGTACCAATAAAACTAAGCCCAACTACTTCTATATTACGAACAGCTATTTCCTTTATTGTATTGGCAAAATCTACATCAGAATTACCCCAGCCATCTGCTGAGACTACTGCTCCATCAGCCTGCATAGCTTCCACCCACTGAGCAGCTCTTTCTCCAACATAGTATTTATCTTTTTGTGATTGCGGAGTACCAACTATAATTACTCCCAAAATATCCATATCTTCATCTTTATTTATGACATTTAAGAGTGGATCACGAAAATGATGTAAACTTGTTTCTTTTGTTGATGGACCGATTCCCATAATTAAACACCTCTCGATTACTTATAATAAAATATCATGTCATGGCTCTAATTGCCCCATCTCGATATTCATTAGGAGATAATATTACTGGCATATTACCCATGTCAATGATTGATCTACCACCTTTAAAACCTGATGGTTCATCAGCCAAAATCTGATTATCATACATTGCTCCCTGACCAGCAACCTGCTTGACCAACACAATTTTTTTCTTATTTGTATTTATTTTTTCTTCATATTTATGTACTTCATCTGCTTTTAATCCATCTATATTTTTTAGTTTTTCGCGGATCAAATCTAAAAAATTATCACAAGCTGCATGGACACTCTGGGCTGCTTCTCTTTCAAAAAGATATTCTTTTTTAACTATAACCTCAAAATTAATTATATAGTCATCTTTTGCCGGGGTACCTGCTCTACCAAAAATAACTTTATCCGAAAGCATGCCTTCAGAAGATCCAAATTCGGCCATCTGCCTTCCAGTTTCATCAGCACAGCTTAAAAGCATATATACCCCGGTTAATGTATGAGTAATACCAGTACCTAAACTACCAAGTGCTTTAACTGAAATGGGGATAAAATCCAGGATATTGTTCACATATTGATCATGTCTATCTGGTGAAATAATTTTCAAATTTATATCTTTTATTATTTTATTTTGAAAATCTATTTTATTTAGATATTCTCTATCTAGTTTGAGAACATTATTTTTTATTTCTGTAAAAGATGCTAATTCAACATTATTAATATTAAAAGCTTTTATTGTCAGTTTGCGTTTTTTCCCCGGCATTTTTATCCTCCTGTTTTATATCCTTTTTTTGTTAATTTTGGTTCTAAATTTTAGCACTATATTCATATGGTAGGTTTACTATTCTTCCTGGAGTTTCTATTTTTTCTAACTGTTTTAATGTATCACGTACAATATTCATCTGCATTTCAGCATTGTTTGGTTCACCTGCATTAGCTCCCATAGGTACTAAAGGAGCAGTCACTCTTGGTGCACCATTTTGACGAACTACTGGAGGTAATGCTGCAATAATAATTGTCGATATCCCAACACTTTCAATCGCTCTCTGCACAAGCACGGCAGAGCGGTGGCAAGTACCTCAGCCAGCAGTTAATAATACTGCATCAACACCTTCTTCTTTAAGTGTTTCAGCTATTTGAGGGCCAGTTTCTTCTTTGAAAACTTTTACATCTCCCCCACCTCCCATAAAACCTACATGTTTGGGAGCCACCTCTTTGATAAATCCTTCTGATTCAAGTTCTCTCAATCTGTCCAGAGGAAACATACAGTTAATATCTTTATTAACATCACTATTATCATAGCCACCATGTGAAACCATTAAATCTTCACTTGGCGCATCACCGGGGATGATTCGATATCCTGTATCACCTGCCAGATTAAATCTTTTATCACTCTTTAAATGTACACCAGCTGCAGTAGCAAGTGCTACTTTCATTTCTTTTAAAGGTTTTTCTACTGGTGTCCAGACAACTTCTGGAGTAATTGGAACATAAATTTCGGACTGCAGTCCTTTTACAACTGTTAAACTCATTTTGCTCCTCCTTTACTTTTTAATATTATTTTTTTCTAAGTTTTTTTATGTTATTTCTTTTTATGTTAGCTAAATAATCTTTATTTACATCAGAAGCTAAAACCTCTGGATATGTCATCATAAAACCTACTTCCTGACCCACTTTTAATTGATGATCACTTATCAACATGCGGCGAGGAATATAAAGTTCACCCATACGACCTTTAAAATCAATTGCTACTGCACAATCATTTATCTCAGTTATAATACCTTCATAATATCTTTCTGTAGAAATATATTTTAAATTGTTCATCTGCTTAATCTCCTTTTTGATAATTTTTTGCAGTCAGCAATTTTAATTTAGTTATCTTTTTCATCTTTTTCGTAAATTTCTTTTCTTTTTTTGCTCATTTTAAGTGTAGTTTCATTAGGAACCAGTTCTATTTTTTCTCCAATTTCATCTTCAATTACTTCAATATTATTTAACTTAACATTGGGATTCCAGGATCTTTCAGGTTCTTTGATCTCTTCACCTGCTACTTTGCTTTTTAGCATAGCTATTGCTCTTATGGCATCTTCTTTAGTAAGGCAATTATTTTCTAGAATTTCATTTTCAATACCCTGCCTGGATTTATTTAAATCGACCATAGCATCCATATATTCATTACCAACTACAAGCTGACCCTGTTCTGCTGCATAGGTAACACCTACAACTGGAACTCCTCTTTTCCCAACCTGTTCAATATTACTGGCAAAGTCAACATGATTATTTCCAAATCCTTCTGTAGTAACAATTGCACCATCAAGGTCCATAGATTCTACTGCCATTCCCAGTAATTTTGATACATAAAATTTTTCTGAATTAACCTGTGGTGATCCAATTAAAATAACTGTTGTTAAATCTATTTCACTATCATTCATAGCTTCCATTACCAGAGGCTCTCTCCAATAATGTCTTGAAGTCTCTTTAGAAGCTGGTCCAATACAGGTTAAAGCATGAATACAACCATCTAATATCTGTAGTGGTGAAACTACAATCGGTACATTTCCTAAATCTACATTTGCTTTAGCACCCAGTGTACCTACTGGTTCAACTGGAAGTATATAATTATCGTGCATTGCTCCTTGACCCATAATCTCTTTAATAATAGCAACTTTTTTCTTGCCAGGACGACGTTTTTGAACAAATTCTTCTTCATCTACTTTAAGACTTTCATCTAATTCTTTGAGAACTTCACGAATTTCCTGAGTAATAAAATCAGTTGCTTTATGAGCTGCCATTGGTCCAGGTCTTTCCATTCCTGTACCTGCCTTAACTGTAACATCTGTTTTAATAAATATTTCACCTTTTTCTGGTGAACCAGGACGGCCCCACATAATATTTCTTTCTAAAATACCTTCAGAAGAACCAAATTCTCCAATCTGTACACCTTCTTCATCTGTTCCAGTTACCATTACAATTACTCCATCAATAACTCTTGTAATACCTTCACCAAGTTCGCCTTCTTCTTTTACTGCAATTGGCTGAACATCCATAATAGTATTACTAAATTTATCATAATCTTCTGCTCTTATTATATCTATTTTTAAATCAATAACAAGATTTTCTGTATCTATTGCATCCTGACAGATATCCTCTCTGATATAAAGAGTTTTATCTTCGATTTTGCTTTTTGGAGCAAATTTAACCTCATTAATTTCAAAATATTTACGCTTTAATTTGCGTACAATTATCTCTTCTTTTGCTTCCTTCTCTTTATCCACTGTATTTTCAGCTTTTAAACTATTAGTTTGATTTAATTTTGCTGCCTCCTGATTACTTCCCTGTACTGTATTGAGGGGTAATTCTATATCAATACCTTTTCCCTCATCAATCTTTATTTTAAACACTCCACCTGTCTGAACATTATTTTGACTTAATTTTTTATCTCCTTCAGATATAGAATCAGGATATTCTTTAATTACTTCTTTTTTAATTGGAGTTAATGCTGATAAATTTTGAGAAAGAGTTTTACCTACTGCTTCTCTGCGGCTTAATACATCTGCTTTTAAGTCAATAAGAAGAGAATCTTCTAATTTATCAAAATGCATTGGATCTTCTAAATCACCGATAGCAATTTTTTCACCGGCTTTCTTATTTATCTTAAGAACTGCTGGCTGGTCTTCATTACTTAATTTAACGTCTTCTTCCATTTCCTTAATATCTTCAAGCATATCTGGAGTAAATGGTGTTAGAGAATCAACAGTTTCTTTGAGTCTGGCCCCTATTACCTCTCCAATTTTTAAACAATTATCCGGAATTTCCAGTAAATTTGAATCAACTAAATCTGGAATAATAGCCGGATCTTCCAGGTTCCTTGCAGAAATGACTGTTCCTTCTTCTGTACGGCAACAGCCAACTGCAACTTCATTTCTCATTTTTTGCGCTTCTTCAGCAGAAATTGACATAATTATTCTCCTTTCTTATCTTGTTTTTTATTTTTTAATATCTTTAAAATAAAAATATCAAACTTTTATAGACAAGTTATTATTTGTAATTTTTTAATTAGACTTTAATATTTATAAACATCTCTTTTATTACCATCTTATTCTTTAAATAAACTAATAATTATTGCTTATGCATCCAATTTTAATCTTCTTGTAAGTGGATAATTTAATGTCCTAAAAATATGATCAGTATGATGATAAACCGGAATACCCAGTTTAGGAGCACAGCACATTACTGTATTTGAACAATCACTACAATTAGCAATTAGTACTCTTTCTGCCCCTGCTTTTTTTAGTTTCATTATTTTTTCGACCTGTCCAGGACATTCTCCAGGAGTTTTACATTTTAAATTGCCATTATTTTCAACTACATTTTTGCACTGTTCTACACCAACAACTTCTGCACCCATTTTTTCAGCTATATCCCGCAGTCTTGCTTCATCAGCACCACAGGCACAAACCAGTAAACCCAGTGGCCCATTATATTCTGGAAAGGGAAGAGTTATCAGAGCTCCTCCATCAACTTTAGTAAGAACTGCTTTTTCCAGAGAAACAGCTTTACCAGTATATGGGCCACCAATTATTAGTTCACCATATTCTTCCCTTATATCACCTGCTTTTTCAATTAATGATTTGATGGGAGTTCCAATCGGAACTCTTAATTTTACAATCCTTCTTTCCTCTCCATTTAACTTACCAGCAATTGTAATATCTTTATCTATTACCGGTTTTCTTTTTTCAATCGCCTCTGTGATATTAAAAATGGTTTCTGTATTTAATACTACAGTATTTGCCTCTAAAGGCAGCTGATCTGGCTCCAGCCATTTACCAAAAATTTCTTTGATAATTGCTCTTTCTTCACCCATAGGGTATATATCTCTCAATTTTTTAATCTTAATATTATTTTCTGCTAAAGTTTTTTCTTCTAACACTTTTACAGCTTTTTTGTTTTTAGCTTTTATCGCAATATATGCCTCTTCTGCCCCAGTAATTTCCATTACATATTTAATACCCTTAATTATAGAAGTGGGATCTTTTTCAATCAAACTAATATTATGATTAAGTATTGGTTCACATTCCACACAGTTTGCAATAACAAAACCGTTATTTAATTCACAATCAAGCTTAACATGTGTTGGAAATCCCGCTCCCCCAGCACCAACAATACCGGCTTCTTTAATCATTTCAAGATAATCATCACTTTTATTTAGTTTTAAAAAATCATCTTTAACATCCTTTTTACTGGATTCAATAATAACTTCTGTTTTTGTAATTTTTTTCACTTTACCAGAAACACCTGTATGAATATTTGCACCCAGTCCATCAGCTTCTGCAATAAGCTGACCTCTTTTTACTCTGAAATTTTCATTTACAACGACTTTTGATAATGATCCTATATGCTGTTTTAATGGTATCTTAAAATTCATCACTGCACCTCCTTATTTCTTATTATATTAATAATGCATAAGCTGTTCCATAAACCCAGCTTGAAAGAAAAAAGACCTAAAAAAGGCTTAAACAGCCTTTTTTAGGTCTCAAATAATATTTTTTATTGAATTTTTCTATAAATCTTATGACGAAATTTAATCATTTTAACATCTTTATTTTTAAATGACGAAATTTAGTCATTTTTTATAACTGCTTTTTTATCTCTAATAATACTAAATATTATATTTATTAATTTTTGAGTGAAGTGTAGTTCGGGGTATTTTTAGTAATTCTGCGGCTCGTCTAATATTACCATCTGATATATTGAGTGCCTGCTTTATTAATGACGATTCGTATTCTTCAACTGCATTTTTTAGTCCAACTTTCTCAGTATAAATACTATCAATATCTTCCCTACTCAAAACTTTATCACGTATATAATGTGGAACAAGCTCAACAGTGATTATTCCCTCTTGATCAAGTGCAAGTATGTGTTCTGCTGCATTTTTTAATTCTCTAGCATTTCCAGGCCAATCATAATTCATCATAATATCCATAACTTTGCTTTCAACTTTCGGTACTTTTCTATCATTTTCAACTGCTATTTTCTCTAAAAAATGTTGAAAAAGCAATATAATATCTTCTTTCCGCTCTCTAAGTGGTGGTAAATTTAATTTTATTACATTAATTCTATAATATAAATCTTCTCTAAATTCTCCCTTCTCAACCATTTTGCTTAAATCTTTATTTGTAGCCGAAATCACCCTTAAATTAAGTTCTAATTCCTTTTCTCCACCTATTTTTTTAATAGTTTTATTCTGAAGAACTCTAAGCAGTTTAGCCTGCATAAATAAAGGAAGGTCTGCTATTTCGTCCAGAAAAATCGTCCCATTATTAGCCAGTTCAAAAAGCCCTTTTTTCCCTCCTTTTTTAGCTCCGGTAAATGCCCCCTCTTCATAACCAAAAAATTCACTTTCAAATAACTCTTTGGGAACAGCACTACAGTTTACTGGCACAAAATAGCCCTCCACATCACTATAATCATGAATGGCTCTTGCAAAAACTTCTTTACCAGTTCCACTCTCTCCAGTTATTAAAATAGAGGCACTGCTTTTTGCAACTCTTTTTGACATATCTATTTTTTCTTTAATAGCTTTACTCTGACCTACAACATTACCAAAATTATTATCAGAATTTTTTTCAATCTCTTTTTGCAAAAACTCTATTAAATCATTGGCTTGCTTCAGTTCCTCCTGCATTTTTTTTACTTCAGAAATGTCACGATCTGTACTTACCACTCCAATGAATTTTCCCTTAATATAAATAGGTACTGCACTAATTATAATATGAGAACCTTTACGTGGTGTATGATAAATATTTTTAACTGCTTCTCTGGTTTCTAAAATCTTAACATCAATAGCATCAGGAAAAAAATCCTGGAGCAGTTCTCCTTCAATTTCTTCTGAAGTAATTCCATAAAGATCTTCTGCATTATTATTCCAGATCAAAACTCTGCCTTCTTCATCAATTAAGCAAATAGCTTCACTTATATTATTTATTATATATTTAAGAAGAACTCCTATTTTTTCGATCCTCATGTAGAGAAAATTTCTAATATGCTCCTGTCGAATTACCCCAACCAATCGCGAGTTGCGGATAACTGGCAATCTACCGATATCTTCTTTTACCATCAAATCTCTGCACCTGCGCAGTGAATCTTCAGGTTTAATGTAAATTATATCTCTTTTTAAAAACTCATTAAGACTATTTCTGTTTTTATGACATATATTATAAAGATCTTTTAGGGTTATTATTCCCCTAATGTTATTTGCTTCATCGACAATAAAAATTTCTTTTTTTGTATTCTTCATCATCATGTCTGAAATTTTTTCTATACTACTTCCCTTTTTTATTTTAATAAAATCTTCTGCCATTATTTCTTTTGCCTGAATGTCATAGCTTGCTAACTTCAATATTTACTCCCCCTATAATTCTTATATGATTTATTGAACTTTTATAAGAGTTAATATTATTTTATGTACTATTTTTCACAAATATTCTTATCCACTTTTTAAATAAACTTATTATTAGTGAATATTATAACTTATTTAGAAGAAGTGAGCAAATAAAAAACAGGCACCTGACATTTTCCAGCCTGGTACCTGTGATAAAAAGTCCTATATTTTAACCAAATAATCCGGCAATATATTCTTTAGTTCTAATATCCTGTGGATCATTAAAAATCTTTTTGGTTTCTGCATATTCTACCAGTTCACCATTTAAGATAAATGCTGTATAATCAGCAATTCTTTCAGCCTGGGCCAGATTATGAGTTACTATCAAAATAGTATATTCGTCTGATATATCCACCAGCATTTTTTCTATATTTTCGATATTTTTTAGATCCAGTGAAGAACAGGGTTCATCCAGTAAAATCACTTCCGGTTCCACAGTTAAAGCTCTTGCTATACAGAGTCTCTGCTGCTGGCCCCCTGACAGCTTGCTGGCTGTCATATCAAGATTATCCTTTACCTCATTATATATCCCTGCCATCTTAAGTTTTTCTTCAACTATTTTTCGTAATTTATTTTTATCTTTTATCCCATAATATACCGGAGCATATGTCAGATTTTTAAAAATAGAAAATGGAAATGCTGTCGGATGCTGAAAAACCATGCCTATATTTTCCCGCACCTTTTCCTTATCCATTTTCATTATATCTCTGCCATTTAATAATATCTGCCCTTTACCTCTAAAGTTTTCTTCTTCATTTACCAGTAAGTTAAGTGATTTAAGGAAAGTAGATTTGCCACAGCCAGATGGTCCAATTACAGCTGTTATTTTATTTTTCTTTAAATCAAGATTTATATTTCTAAGTATTTCTGCTTCACCAAAATATACGGACAGATCCCTTATACTCATAACTGTCTCCAATGTTATCCCACCTTCCTTAGGTAAGCTGCTAATAAAACCAGAAGATTAATTAAAAATAATATTATGAGCAGCACAGATGCTGTTGCATATGCCATATCAAGAGAAATTCCTTCTCCAACCAATATATATAAATGATATGGAAGAGCCATCGCCGGAGATAAAATGCTTTTAGGAACAGATGAATTAATAACTGCACCGGTAAAAATCACAGGTGCCGCTGCTCCCATCGCAAAACCTGCTGCTAAAGTTATTGTAGATAAAATATCATTAAAACATATCGGTAAAACCAGCTTAAAAAATGTATATGATTTAGAAAGCCCCAGTGCATATGAACTATAAATTATTTCTTTATCAACTTCATTGAGTATCTTTTCCACCCGTACTTCAATAAATGGAAAAATCATAACTCCAAGAGTTAAGCCACCTGCCAGCAGAGAAACTCCCATATTCAAATATACAACTAAAAAACTGTATCCAAAAAGGCCCAGAACAATAGAAGGAATTCCGGTTATAGATTGAATTACAAGGTGCATCAGAGCAGTAATTTTACTGTTTATAGCATAAAATTTTATATATACAGCTACAGAAAGTGCAATAATAGAAGCAAAAAAAGCAGCAATAAGTGTAAAATAAAGGCTCCCCACAATAGCCGGGAAAATACCACCTTCAACTCCAAGCGGCATTCCTCTTGGGCGGTCAAATACAAACTGCATATCTATAAACGATATACCTTTTGCAAAAATAAATAAAATAATAAATAAAATTATTGAAACTACAATTACTGCACTTAAAATTATCCAGATCTTTAATATAGGATATCTGCTTTTTTTCATAATTTAATCCTTTCTCAAAACTCACTTTTTTCTTTAAGTAAGTAAAAGATTATATTAATACCAAACAATATAAACATCAGCAGCAGTCCAGCTGCAAACAGTGAATGATAATGAAGACTATTCAGCTGAGCTCCACTCATTTCTAAAGCTATTAAAGCAGGAATTGTCTGGGCTCTACCAAAAAGCTTAGGCATAATGGGACTATTACCTATAACCATCATAACTGCCATAGTCTCTCCCATGGCCCTACCAAAAGCAAGAATCAAACCAGCAATAATACTTTTTTTAGCAGAAGGCAAAATTAAATATCTGATCATATGCCATTTTGATACCCCAAGTGCCTGTGATGATATTTTATAATTTTCCTGTATTCTAACCATTGACTCTTTTACAGTAGAAATTATATAGGGCAAAACCATAATAGATAATAAAATTCCACCTGCTAAGACTGATTCGCCTGAAGGAAAGTAAAAATATTTTTCAAATGACTTTACTATTACAACAAAACCTATCAGGCCATAAATCACTGATGGAATCCCTGCTAAAATATCCACCAGTGGATCAAATATTTTTTTTAACTTTTTATTAACCACAGTAGATAAAAAAACTGCAGCACCTATTCCAATAGGAAGAGAAATTAAAATAGCTACTATAGAAACATATACAGTAGCAGCTATCATCGGCAGTATTTCTATCTGAGGTTCCGACTTTGTTGGATGCCAGTCTGTGCCAAATAAAAAATCAAAAAAAGATATCTGGCTAAAAGCAGCAGCACTTTCTTTTGCTATAAAGAAAATTATAAATGCAAGTATTAATATAGAAAAATATGCAGTTATTTTAATAAATGATGAGAATATCTTATCGAATTTCATAAATTCACTTCCTGCTAAAACAAATTTATATTCAGTTCAGACTCCAGCCTTACCTCTTCAATCTCGCTAACTTACTTATACTATATATGTTTCAGTAAAAAATCCAGGATTAAATTTAAAGCAGAGGGATTTCTCCCTCTGCAGTCTGATTTGTTAATTTGCAGGTACAAAACCCATTTCTTCAATTACACTGGCACTTTCTTTGGAAAGTAAGTAATTCATAAATTCATCCTCAATTGGAGACAGTTTTCCACTTCTTATTACTAAAAGTGGTCTAGAAATTTTATAACTTCCACTAACTATATTTTCTTTACTTGGAACAATTCCATCTATTTTCATTGGAACTATTTTACCTTTATTGCGGTTAACAACTCCTACAGATGCATATCCAATTGCAAATTCATTTTCCATAATTTTATTACATAAAGCTCCCATTGAAGGTGCCTGTACTGCAGAACTTTTAACATCTACATCTCCCATTATTTTTTTCTGAAATACTTTATGTGCTCCACCAGCTAAATCTCTTGTGATAACAATTATCTCTTTATGGGCAAGCTGAGAATCTAAATCATCCCAGTATTTATATTCGCCAGAGAAAATATTTTTGATTTCCTCAGTTGAAAGACTATCTTTTAACTGGTTAACTTTATTGTTTGGATTAATAGAAACTGTTAAAGCATCAACACCTAACTTATATTCCTTATATTCTTCAATACTGCTTTTTTCATCTTCTGCTACATTTCTTGATACCATGCCAAAATCTGATACACCATCAATGACTGATTTTACACCTGCTCCAGAACCACCGGCAGAAATGAATATCTCAATGTCCTCCTCAGCAAAATCTTTGTTTACATTATCCCATGTCTGATAGTTTTCTCTGAATGAATCAGATAATTTTGATATAACAGGAGCCAGAGTTGATGAACCCTTGAAGTTTATTTCACTCTTCATTTCATCACTACCAAAAAGCCCTGCTGAAGAAAATGGTGCTGCAGATATAACTATAAGCATTGTAATAACTGCAGCTGATAATAATCTGTTTTTCATTAAAAATACCCTCCTAAAAATTATTTTTTTTGATTAAAATTATGTATTATACTATTTTGTGAATAATATAATTAATATTTATTTTAATTATAACATAACTTTATAGAACTTCAAGAAAATTTTTAATTAATTTTACCAAATCATAAGTTTTGCTTATTAAACAATAATTTTAAAACTTTAATTTATGATTAATTATACATTAAATAACTTATTGCAGGTGAAATTTCTATCTGACCAAATTTATATTATATATATGATCTTATATTAATTTAATTTAGATAATAAGTTAATTATTTACAAAAATTGGTTTAAATAACTGATATTTTATGTTATTATAATAGTATAAATATGGAACTATTTTTATAATTTAACATTATTTAAGATTAATAAAAATATTAATGGAAGGGATGAAAAATAATGAAAAGAAAAGATGTTAGAAAAATAATAAATCTTATGCACAGCCATCATTCTGAAAAAATGAAATCTGACAAAATGACAGAAAAAAAACTTGAAGAAAAGACTGATGTATGGTACAGTTTTCTCCAGTATTATGATTATCAAATAACTATTAAAGCCGTAAAAATACTATTTAAAAAACACAATTATCTTCCAACAGTTGGACAGGTAATCAACGAAATAAATAATATAACAGGGCCAGACGGAGTAGCTTGGGGAAAAACTCTTGATTCTAAAAGAAAATATGAATATTATAATTTTATAACAAAATTAAATCTAATTTCTCCAGAGACAAAAGATTTTGCAGACAATTTTGGAGTTTTTAATATTTTACGCTTTAATGAAAACGATATTCCATTTGACAAAAATGAATTCCAAAAAAAATTTAATGAAATAGCTAAATATAATGAGTATTTAAAACATTTCCCATATGATTTTAGAAAAAAATTTATGTTTTTTTCAGATGATAAGTAAGTTAATATATTACTTATCTCAATCGAGTAGGACCAGCATTTCTGCTGGTCCCCCTCGTCAAACTGCACGTACGGTTCTCCCGTATACAGCTTCCCATACATCGTTGCTGCTGCGATACCATCTGATTTCTATTTGAGCCTTATCTTGACTTTCCCATTAAGGTTATATCTCGACTTATTTCTATAAAAAATCAGGCACCTGGCATTTTTGGTGCCTGATATCTGACCTTCTCCTCCAAAAGTATCACACTTTCGTCACATAAGCTGCTGTGAGCACCAGACGATTTATTAAGTATATTTTTATTTAATTTCAATTCTATATACTGTCAGCCAGCGCCAGCTTATAAACAGTCTCTTCTAATAAAGTTCTAACTACAAGATTAATAACTTCCTGTCTTCCTTTACCAGTCTCAAACTCAACTATATTATTACCCATAAAGGAAAATACCTCCAGACCTATTTTTTCGCCCACAATCTCCTTTTTTAAACTTTTAGCCCATACTACTTCTCCACTACTGGTGTCAGTAACCCTTAAATCAATAGCTGAGCTTGCTACTGCATACTCCTGCTGCCCACCTTTACCGGCAATTCTAAGACCCAGACCACCTGTTTTTTTATCAATCTGATATTCAGTGATAGCTCCAGAAATCACATAATCTGCTCCTGACAGCTGACCAATTTTTGGTCCTTCATCCTCCACAATTCTTTCATTAACAACCAGATTCTGCTCTGTCATGAAATCATTAAAATCAGCTCGATCAAGTACTTTAAACTGTCTGGATCTCATCAAAGCTGTGATTAACATTTCTGTTGCTCCCTGAGATACAACGGGTGACCCATTTTCACTGTACTGTCCTGTTTTATCCTGGATTCCATAGATAGCCAGCTGCTGTTTATTTTCTCTCTCTGGTAGAGAAGCCAGCAATTGAGTAGCTGTCGTAACATTTTCAGCAGCAGATAAAATTTGATCTGAAGATAGTCTAACTTCTTCAATCACCTCAGCGGAGTTTTCATTTAAGCCAGCATTTTCTATTTCTCCATTTTCAACTGCAGCAGGAGCACCTCCTGCCAGCAGAGAAACAACCAATAATACTGCTATCATACTTTCCATAATATTTCACCCCACAATATATTTAAATTTACTATAATAAATCATCTGCTGCCGGCCAATCATCAGTGGAATATTCAATTTCTGTAACTTCTCCAGTATTTATATTGGTTAAAGTAACTGTTACTACTCCAGTGATTTCATCTTCACGTACTGAAATTTCTAAATTACCCACATCATAACTGCCCTCAGCAAGTCCGTCCTCCACCATCTTATTTACAATATCCTGCTGGATAAGACTCATTATCCTGCCGTTTAACCCACTGATAAATTGTGCAATTGGATCTTCTGAAAGACTCATTTCATGCTGAGTTGAAGCGATATTTTGTGCTACCTGCCTGGCATCTGGATCATTAAATGTCCTGAAACTCCAGCTGGTTACTGTATCCGCACTTATTATATTAGTCATAAGAAAAACGGTCATCAAAGTAATAAATAATACATATAATATTTTTTTCTTAATCATCTGCTGTTCCTCCTTTTAAAAATTTATTTTAAACCCAACAGCTGAATAAAAATCTCCGCTGCCTGTATCATCCTGATCATTAATAAATTTTGTCTCCACAAAAAAGTTGTCTGTTAAATTTAGTCCTACAAAAGCCTGGTAGTCAGCTTTTCCCATAATCTCCGCTCCTGCTCCAATATAGGGAGTAAATAATTTATCTTTTAAAGAAGCTTTAAATGATAAAAACCCGGCCAGATTTGTATCTTCTCCTTCCAAATAGATAGCTTCTATAACGTAATTAATATTAATAACTGATTTAGTCATGTTTTTTAATAATCTATTCTCATATTTAGCACCCAGATTCAATTCTTTATTTCCGGAATGATAGGTTGTTGTATAAAGACTTATTGCAGCTGCTTCTTCCTCATTATGTTCCTGCCTCAGCTGCTGTGAAGCTTTAATCAGCTTCATTCTTTCTTCCTGATTTTGAATGTTAATTTCTTCATTTTCTGTCTGGGCAAAAGCCGATGTAGAGAGTATGCTCAATAAACTAATAATTAGAAAAAAAATAAATATTAAATTTCTATTTATATTCATTTTTTCCACTCCTTTCAGATTTAATTTTAAAAAAACAGCCTGAAGTAATAAATATTGATTACCTCAGGCTGTCCTACTACTAAATACACAGTTTTTCACTGTGCTGTAGTATATTGTGGAGAGCGATTATCGTTGAGTAATTGAAGCATTATTGCCAAAACCCATCTGTTTTACAAGCGCTACATCATCATTACCAGTCTGCTCTGTTCTGGCTGTATTACCAAAACCAGCCTGTTTGATTAGACTGAAATTATCTTTGCCGCGCTGAACCTGGGTTGCCCTATTGGAAGCTCCATGTTGAAGTACTGTAGCCATTAGATCTTTACCATTTTGATCCTGGTTAACTACATTTCCATAACCTTCAGATTTAACTATTGAAAAGTTATCAGCTCCAATTTGAGTTAAGCTGGCTTCATTCCCCCAGCCCTCTTGATAAATTAATCCAACATTATCTCCACCATGACCAAACCAGCCGTTTCCTTCCTGATAAATACCAGCATTATTAGAAGCACCAAGCTGAGTAATCATAGCAAAGTCTCCACTATCATAACCACCACCGTGACCTGGGCCATCATTACCAGGACCACCGGGATAATCATGACCATATCCACCTGCTGCTGCCATTCCTGACATTCCCATCACCAAAACAACTGCCATTACTAAAACAAATACTCTTCTCATTACTAATCCCTCCTTGTTATTTTAGTCCTTGACTGTGATTTATTAAATTAAACCTTATCTTAAATTTATTAAGATTAAGGTGTTAATTTTAAAAAATAATTACTACTATCTACCTCTTTCTTAAAATATTAATTCAAATTTACCTAAAATTTAATTCTGTTTAATTTTTATTTTCTCATCATTTCCAAACTGTGTTATACGTAAACTATTGTACCTTCTGTACTGTTCTATTTCTGCCTTATTATTAAATCCATACTGATTTATTAAAGCTTTACTTGCACCAGCATTCTGTTTAATAGAAGCCCGATTATCATTTCCCGTCTGCACTATTACTGCGGAACTGATATTCTGAATAGATGATTGACTTCCCTGCCAGATCTCGGCCTGATTAAAACTTCCTTTTTGTTTAATTACTGCAAATTTCTTATCTGCTTTTAAACTCTTATGATTTGAATAATTAAACTTCTGATTTACATTAAAATTATAATTTGTAAATTCATACTTTTTAAAGGAAAAATTATTATACTCTTCCTGAGCAAAAGTCTTAAATGGAATAATAGTAATCACTGCTAAAAACAAAAATAAAATTAAGATCAAACTGAAGTTTCTCATTTCTCATCACCTCCTTTTCTTACCTCACCTCCTTCTGTAACAATAATGATAATTGTTCTCATTCGAAAACATTCAGAACTTCACTCGAAAATCAATCGAAAATAGAAAAAAGCCACCAAAAAGGCGGCTTTTTACAATAAAAACATAAATATTTTTTTATTTAATTTATTTCCTTAATATCCAACTTTGGTTTGCGAGCAAAATTTAACTGTTTAAAAAATTTGTTAAATCTTTTAATAATTGCTCCACTACTATCAAGGCTCATTCCCTGTAAAATAATATGTATTTTATTATTTATTGGACAGATGTAGTCTCCCATTCTCATGCTGGATTTAAATCTCTCTGCTATCTGATCAGATGTGAATTTTACATCTCCAGCTTTAAAATTATCTTCCTCAAAATTAAGTGTAACTAATAAAAATTCTTTATCTTCCATTCGCCGAACCTGCCGAAGCTCTAATTCAAAAACTCTTTTTAATTCCCCAGCAGTAGAGCACCGCATGGCTCCAGATTCAAAACTGACATTTCGGGAAATATTCAGTTCAATATTCCGATGATCAAAATCTCTACTATTTTTTATTCTCTGAAGTTCATTCTTCAATTCTCGCTGTGGTGATACACCAAGTTCTTCTTCCAAAATATTTTTGCAATCTTCAAAACAGCTTATAGCTTCAGCAATTCTATTTAATTTATCAAGTGTTTTGATTTTCAATAAATAAAACTTTTCTCGATACGGATCATAATCTAAACCTCTATTAAGATAATTTAATGCATCCAGATATTTTTTCGACTCATACATTTTAGCAGTCATTAATTCAATTAGATCTAAATATTTCTGTCGCAATTCTTCTCTGTAAATCTCTGTCCAATCTGCATAATTTAACTCGTTAAAAAAATCTCCTCTATAAAATTCAAAGAGAGTTTTTAAATCTTTAAGACTGAACTCTTTGTCCTCTTTTAACAGCTGGTCTGTTTTAGAATCAAAATGGTCCCAGTCGGTCCAGACTTTATAATCAGAATTGATGCTGTAATAACCATTGCTGGATTCGACAATATCTTTACTCAGACCATCTCTATCCAGAGATTTTCTCAAAAGATAAATTGTATCATAAAGCCTCTTTTTCCCCCTTTCCAAACTTGATTCAGGCCAAAAAAGATCAACCAGCTCTTCAGAATCTACATTCTTATCCCTTTTTAAAACCAGATACATAAACAAATAGAGTGCTTTTTTAGATACCCAGCTGTCTCCATTAAAAACCCTGCTGCCATTTGAAAAGTAAAATGATCCCAGTCCATAAAAGTTAAGGCGTCTGTCACTCAATTTTATCACCTCAGAAAAAGTCTAGTTAAGCAGAATTTAAATCTATATGTTACTATTATATCATATCATTTCTATAATATGGTTAAATAAGTACTAAAAAATTAGATTTCAGCAGCTAACTAAATCTTCATGATGATCAGAAGGTAAATTAAAGATAATAAATAAATTAAAATATGTAATTTAACATAAAAGAACAAAACCCCGGCTGACAAAACCGGGGCTTTATTATACAAAAAATATTTTTTTACTTATAGTTCTGACTTCACATATTCCAATTTCCATCAATATATCTCATCCCAGAAATCTCTGCCAAAATATTTATCTTCCAATTTCATCATTTCAAGGTGAGCCTCTTTTCGAAAAGCCAAAAAGTTGTTTAAAAACTTTCTTCCCTTACTGGTCAGCTTTGATCCTCCACCAGAAGAACCACCTTTATGTCTTTCAATTAGCTTAAATCCCAGCCTATTTTCAATATCATTTACCAGATTCCAGGCCTGACTGTATGACATATTGATATCCTGGGCGGCTTTATTGAGAGAACCATATCTATCAATTCTCAAAAGAATGTCACAGGGGCCATCTCCAAAAACTTTATCACTTTTTTCCAGCCATAATTTATAATTTAAATTTATACCTTCATCTTCAACCATGTTCTTATACTTTTTATATTCATCAAAATAATCAATATCCAGAACAATATTTTCGTCATCGACCGGAAAATAAAAAACTTCTTCTGGATGTTTTTTGGTCAGATTTCTAAGTCCATAAGGTGAATTTTTAAGCTGTTTAATCTGAGGTACTAATTCTTTAGAAACTATAACTGGATGACCTCTAACATCTTCATAAACTGGAACTATTATTTTTTTGCTTCCTGCCAGATATTTTTTTATAACTAAATTATAATTATCAGGGGTAATCATTGGTTTGTCAGCCAGAGTAATGAGAATGTGTTCTGTATCAGATGCCAGATTTTTAAGTCCTCTTTTTATAGAAGAAAGCATACCGGTTTTATAATCCTCATTAACTAATACCCTTATTTTTTCATTAATAATATCCTTTATATGAGGATATATCTTTTCAGCCCCTGCACCAAGAATTATTCTTATCTCTCCGTCAAGCAGTTCAGTATTTATTAAATTATTTACAGTAGTTTCGAGAATTGTTGAATCAGAAAAAGGCAGAATTTGTTTTACCGCTCCCATTCTATTACTTTCACCTGCAGCCAATACGAGAGATGTAATCATAAAATACCTCCAGTATTTTCAAGTCATATAATTACTTTTACAAATATATTATTATTTTCTAATCATTTAAGTCAATTACATCAACGAATATATCAACATTCCCACCACAAATTCCACCATGTTCAGATATTTCTTTATTGGTCAGGTTAAAACTAATCTTTTTAGAACCACCTGTTTTTATTAGCTTTTTACTTTCTTCAATAATTTCAGCTTCTGTAGGCCCTCCACCAATAGTACCATATGTAGCGCCATCAGGATAAATTATCATTTTAGCACCTGCATTACGGGGAGAAGAATCTTTAGTTTTTATTACAGCTGCCAGTGCAAGTTTTTCTCCACTATAATTAATTATTTTTTCAAATAGTTCTTTATTCATGGCCCAGCCTCCTTACCTTAACAATTTGCGAAATAATTGAAACTGCTATTTCTTCAGGTGTTTCACTGCCAATACCTAAACCGATCGGAGCATAAACTCTGTTAATAAATTTTTTGTCAATATTATCTTTTTCCATTAATTCTTCAAAAATAAGGTTCACTTTTGTATCACTGCCTATCATACCTATATAAGCAGCATTACTTTTTATTACAGATTTTAAAACCTCATAATCATATTCGTGCCCTCTGGTTACAATAACTAGATAATCATTTTTTTTAATATTCAATTCTTTAATATACTCAGAAAAATCTCTGCAGATAAGTTTATCTGCTTCTGGAAAACGCTCTTCATTTACATATTCTTTCCTGTCATCAACAACCTCTACATTAAAATTTATCAGCTTTCCCATTTTATATAAAGGAAGTGAAACATGTCCTCCACCAAAAATTATTAATTTTGGTGTGTTAAAAAGTGGTTCCATATATATTTCAATTTCAGCATCTTTTCTTTTGATTTTTTTGGTTATTATTTTATTGAATTTTAAAGTTTCTATTATTTTTTTAGAAAAAATATTTTCTATTAATTTGCTCTTATCAGCCTTAACATCTTTTTCAGCAAAAATAAAATCAAAATTTTCGTCAACTATAAATTTAACGCCAAATAACTTTTGGATTTCATTATTTTCTTTTACACCTTCAACATCAGTTACTATTCCCAGTAAAGCAGATCTGTCACTTTCGAGTATTTTCTTTGCCTTTTTAAAAAATTCTTTTTCAGACATATATCTTTCCCCCTGTGATAATTTATTAACTTCCTTTTTCCACAGCTGCTGATATACTCCTCATTAAATTAATGAGTTTTTAAGATTAATTAAGTTATACAAAAATGATTTTATCAGTTATAAAAAAACGCTGCTGTTCTATTTTATTGTTTCCACGACATATTCTTCATAATTATAATTTATCAGCAAAACCTTATATATTCCCTGTGAAATTAAAACATCTGCTATTTTTTTAGCTGAACAGTAATTTTCTTCGTTTATCTGAGTTAGAATTGAGATATAATTTCTGCATTTATCCTTATAATATCCATAAGATTTTTTTGAAGTTAAAATTTTGACTATAAGCTTTTCATCAATATATTCACCATCAGCTATCTCAGTTAGCTTATTTATTCTAAAGCTGTTTTTTTTACTTATTTTTTCTCCAAAATTATTCATACCTAAAACCACAGCAATTATATCAGTTCTCTCCGGTATTACCGGTTCATGTTCGGCAGGTACCTTTATGTATTTTCCTTTTGCACCATCACCTTCAACCAAAAAATTGCTCTCCGGCAGTCTATCTTTTAGTCTATCCAGCCAGATTGGAGAAATTCCCTGTATTTTGCCGCAGCTGTCTTTTTCTCTACCAACTACCACTATGTTATCGGCAGCTTTTAGTTTTATCTCTTCTAAATAAAGATCCATCTTTTCCATATTCTTAATTATTATTTCTTCATGTTCAAAACTGTTAAAAGGGAAAAAGTGTGTTGTCGTGGTAATGATCAAATTATTTTTGTATTCTGCTGCCAGCCTCTTAATTGAGGTCGTTTTACCACCAGCACCAACAAAAGTTATCATATCATTTTTTCTTACTTCCAAATAATCTTTAAATTTCATATTCTAATTCAACCACCAATTTGCGACATCGAACGGCAGAACTGAGATTTCTGATTAAAGTTTAAGCTATGTGAAGCCGGTTTTAATTCAACAGCTTTTTTGTAGGCATTTACAATATCATCTTCTGACATTCTATCTGCTATTTTAACTTCAATATTATTTCCAAGACAGGGTTTTATTTTTCCATCTGCTGTTAATCTCAATCTATTACAATTTGCACAAAAATTATTACTAATTGCAGATATAAAACCAATACTTCCCTTCGCTCCCTCCACTTTATAATATTTAGCTGGTCCACTTCCTTCAATTTCAGCTGAATAAAGATTATATTTTTTTGAAATATATTCTTTTATTTTCTCACTGCTGTAGAATTTTTCTTCAGAAATATCTAATCCAAGCGGCATATATTCTATAAACCTTATGTGCAGATTTTTTATGCGGCTCAATTCCACAAAATCATCGATTTCGTTATCATTAAATCCTTTAATAACAACTACATTAATCTTAACCGGACTCAAATCTAAGTTTAAAGCAGCTTCAATTCCTGCTTTAACATCATCAAAATGATCTCTACGGGTGATTTTTTCGTAATTTTCTTTATTTAAAGTATCCAAACTTATATTGACTCTATCCAAACCTGATTTTTTTAATCTTTCTCCAAGTTTAGCTAAAAGAACTCCATTTGTTGTCATCGTTATTTCTTCCAGCCCCAATTCAGAAAGAGCATAAATTAAGCTGTCCAGTCCTTTCCTAACAAGTGGTTCACCACCTGTAATTCTCACTTTTTTTATCCCTAATTCTACTCCAGTCCTGACAATTTTAATAATATCTTCATAGGATAATATTTGCGAATGTCCCTTATCATCTATACCATCTTCCGGCATACAGTAAATACAGCGGAGATTGCAGCGGTCAGTTACTGAAATTCTTAAGTAATTTATTTTTCTTCCAAATTTATCAATTAATTCTTTCATAAAATCAATCCCCATTCTGATAAAATTTGTATTTTAATGAGCACAAAAACAAAGTCTGGGCAAATCTGCCAGAACTGCCGCTCCTGCAATTGTATTTCCAAAAAAGTAATACTCTTTGCTGTATTTATTTAAAATATCAATGATATTGTCTATTGAATTATTGACCACGGAAGATCCTGTAACAAGTACCAGATCTGACTCTTTAATAAGCTTTTCTGTGTCAGTATTACCATCCCATATTTTAACACCATCTTTATATTCAGAAATTAATTTCGGATTTAAATCAGTCACTTTAACATTTTCGTTTCCAAAGACTTTACTGCATTCTTCAGTTATTGCCGGCTGATAACCAATTATACCAATATGTTCGGCATCACTATTTTGTCTTATCCAGTTTACCATTTCCTGAGAACATTCATGTGGCTCCTGATCTCTGCAGTGTATCGTTTTTTCTGCCATATTTAAATGATTTAAAACAGCATTAACAGTAGAAATAAAAAGTGCTCTGTGATAATTATTATCCAATTTTAAATCGATAATATCTGCGATAGATCCACTAAATCTGCCCGGATGATCGGTAAAAGCCTGACCCAAACTGCCCGAATAATCTGCCTGTATCATCACTTCTTTTCCGATCAGCAGTGGAAAATCATCTCTGCCGGGATTACCTATAGCCTCTTCTGGAGAAAGGCCCATTATTTCTATATCAATTTTATCTTTTTCTATACTGTAATCTTTTATTATTTCAAAAAACTCGTTTTTAGTTTTTTTCAATACACCCATCTTATATCACTTCCATTTCCAAAATATTAATTTATTTTTCCAAAAGAACAGTTTGGATACTGACAGACTTCACAGTGCCTGCAGAAACCACCTAAACTCAGCTGAACAATGTCTTCTCTGCTTATTTTTTCTCCAGCCAGTATTCGAGGATAAATCAGATCAAAAACAGTAATTTTATAAAAAAGAACACAGGCCGGCAGCCCTAAAATAGGGATATCATCTAAATATGCCATCATTAATTTATTTCCCGGCAGTACAGGAGCTCCATAACTAATAATTTCTGCTCCGGTAGCTCTTATACCAGAAGGTGTCAGATCATCAGGGTCAACTGACATACCACCTCCGGTTATTAACACTTCTGCTCCCTTTTCTTTCAAATCAAATAGAGCCTTTTTTATTAAATCTTTATCATCAGGAACAAAGGTAAAATCCAGTAATTCTCCCCCCCATCTTTTCAGTTTGCTTTTAATTGTAGGCACAAATTTATCTTCTATTCTCCCGTGATAAACTTCATTTCCGGTGACAACCAGCCCTATCTTATAATTATTAAATTGAGAAACCTCAAAAATATATTTATCAGCAGCCATGTTTTCAATCTCTTTGATTATTTTTTCGCTGATAACGAGTGGGTTTATTCTAATTCCAGCTGCACTGTCCCCTTTTTTGACAGGAACTTTACTATGTATTGAGGTTATTAACACATCCTTAACATTATTTGCTTTCAGCAGAAGTTCTTTATTTATTTTCATTATACCGGAATAAGAAGCCTCCAATGTTACCTTACCTTCTTCAGGACCGGCAAACGTAAACCCCTCACCACAGACAGCTTCTGCAATTCTCAAAGCTGCTTCATCTTCATGTAAATCATCTGACTTAAGATCAATAATATATAGACTTTCTTTTCCCATATCTCTCAGTACTGAAATATCTTCTTCTTCCACCACATGACCTTTTTTAAAACGAGCTCCCTTGTACTCACCAGGAATGATTTGTGTCATATCATGTGCTATCGTTTTTCCCACAGCATTTTTTACAGGAATTTTTTTATAGTCCATTCAGCTCCCCCCCAGATTTTTAAATTTTAAACCAGTTCAAATATATGCAATTAAATATCACCATTTAAAACTTTTATTTTTTTAAAGTTAAAAGTCAGCCAGGCAGTATCATTTTTGCTCAACTTCATGTTTTTATAAATATCTGCTGCCATCTTTACTTTTATTTTTCTATCAACCATAAAGACACATTCAATATAAGTGGAATTTTTTTTAATTTCAATTAATTCTGCTTTAACTCTGTTAATATCAGGCCCGGGTGGTTTACATTTAGATACATATATATCTTCAGGTAAAATCGCTATTTTTCTTATGCTTTTTTTGGGACTGGCAACAACAAAGTTTAACTTCCCACATTTTATCTCTTTTAAGTAAAGATTCATTTCCTTACATCTGCTGCAGATAAATATATTGGGTTCTCCTATAAACTCAGTAACATTTTTGTTCTTCGGTTTAAAAAATACTCTATCTGCTATATCTACCTGTTCAATAACACCATTATTAATTACTGCTATCCTATCTGCCATTTCTTCTGCTTCGGAAAAATTGTGAGTTACATAAACGGTAGTTATATTCAATTTTCTCTGCAGCATTTTTATTTCCATTCTTAAATGTTTGGATATGCGGTAGTCCAGACTGCTCATCGGTTCATCCAGAAGTAATATATCCGGAGAATACACTAAAGCTCTGGCCAGAGCAATTCTCTGTTTTTCTCCCCCACTTAAATTTTTAGAATATCGTTCTTTAAGTTCAGTTATATTAAATAAATCTATTATATGTTCAACCTTTTCTTTAATCTCATCTTTAGAAAATCCCTTTGTTTTTAATCCATAGGCTATGTTATCATATACATTCAAATGTGGAAAAAGATTTATATTCTGGAAAAGATACCCGACATTTCTTTTCCCCGGCACTAAATTATTAACATTATTTTCTCCAAAATAGATTGAACCACTGTAGTCAACTATTCCTGCAATAGCTTTTAAAAGAGTTGTCTTACCTGAACCAGATGGACCCAGGAGAACCATTAATTCTCCATCTTTTATGGTAAAATTCATTTTTTTAAGACAAAATTCAGTTGAAAGATCCTTTATTTTGATATCAGGCATAATTTACCTCCACTGATCAGTAAATTTGGATTCTAAAAGAACTATTGTTTTTTCAAATAAAAAGCACATAAGTGACAGCAGCAGCAAACAGACTATAATTATGTCAACTCTTACAAGATTTTCTGCCTTCATCATTAAAGCTCCAATACCTGTTGGTATTGCGATCATTTCAGCTGCAATAACTACCCGCCAGGCCATTCCGGATTCTAATTTTAAACCGGTAAAAATACTCGGCAGAGCAAGTGGGATAATAATTGTAAATAGTATTTTGATTTCTGATGCTCCCAGAGTTCTGGCTGCATTTATTAAATTATTATCTACTCCTTTGATTCCAGCTAAAGTATTATATACTACTGGAAAAAAACAGCATATAAATATTATAAGTACTGGAACCAGATTGTTTACTCCAAAAAATATTATAAAAAGCGGCAGCCAGCCCAGAGCAGGTATCGGATAGGTCAAACTTATTATTAAACCTAAAAATTGATTGACATTTTCTTTCCATCCCATTAAAATACCAACAACCAGGCCAAAAAATGAACCAAGAAAAGATCCTGCTAAAACTCTTAATAAACTGCTGTAGAAACTTTTAATCAGTACTCCATTTATAATTAAATTATAGAATTCTACTATTATTTCTCTAATTGAAGGTAAAAAGTTGTTTTCAAAGATTAAATTTAAAGATGCTGCACTTTCCCAGACTATAACAAATATTAAAACAGGCACCAGTCCTTTTAAGTTATAATTAAATTTATTCATTATGCAGATACCTCAAATCTAATATTTCTTTTACATTAAATTTTTCTATATATCCTAAATCTGACATGTAATCAATAACACTCTGAACCTGATCTGCATCAATTTCTGTTGTGAATTCCAGCTCTTTTTCAATAGAATCTTTAATAATATCTGGAGTAATGGTGCTGATTTTATTATTATCTTCCATTAAATATGATTCTCCACCTGCCTGAAGCGCCTCAGAAACTATAACAGAAGCTTCTTCAGGATTATCTTTTACAAATTGGGTTGATCTTCTGTTGATTTCAACCAGCTTTTTGACCTGTTTGCTGTTTTTTTCTATTAAATCTTCTGTTACAACTAAAACACTACCCTGCATTTCAGGCCACAATTCTTTAGCATTTGTTAATATTTTAAATCCCATTTTCTCTCCCATACTTGGATACTGTTCCGGCATAACACCAGCCTGAATCTTATTATTTTTAAGAGAAAGAAGAACCTTATTGGGACTCATCCTGCGGATGTTATTCATTACTTTTTCTTTGTCCAGATTTTTTTCTTCTATATATTTATGTAACAAAAGATCTGCCGGACTTCCTTCTCGAGGACAGCCAATTGCTATATCTTCTTTTTCCATATCTCTATCTGTACTTATATGCTCTGAGTTAACCAAAATTCCATAGCCATATTTATGTGTTCCTGCTACTATTTTAATAGGAACTTTCCCATTGGCAAAAGCAGTAACTGCAGGAACAAGACAGATATAGGCTGCATTTACATCTCCCCTGCTTAAAGCAGCTGACAGAGCCATACCGGTTGAGTAAGTATCAAAAGAACTGATATTTAAGTCATATTCTTCAAACCATCCTTTGTTTTCAGCAACAAAAAAGCTGGCAGCATGATCCATAAATTCAACTGCAATCTTTACCGGTATATCTTCTGCAGCTGCCTTATAATTAAATACTGTTATTAAAAGAAATATTATCATGATAAAAATTAATGGTTTTTTCATTATTAATCCCTCTTTCACTTTTAAAGATTAATATTTTCTTTTTAAATGCCTTTTAACAATTACTGTGCTATTCAAATAATAACTTTTCAATTATCTTATATCTTTAATCTTCATCTTTTGAGAAATATAAAACTGCTTCCAGAACACCTCCACCAATAGCAAGTGCTTTTTCGGAAATAGTAAAACAGTATTCTTTTATATTTCTATTATCTATATCTCCGATTTTTTCGTGGTCTGCAACTTCGATACCTGGATATATCATACCCCTTATTACTCCAGATATTTTTGCTTTTACCGGTATAGAATCAACATAACCAAAAACCTCACCTTTTTCAATTTTTTCTCCTATTTTTCTTTCACTTGTAAAGGTGCCTTCAGCAGGAGCACTTACAACTCTTTCTATACTGTAGCCGGGCACTTCTCCCGGTCTTTTTTTATACGACATCGCTTCACCCTGATAAATTGCTCTTCCTAAATAGTGTCCGCGATAAGTTTCAATCACAGCATTCACATTAGCTCCTGCTTTAAAACCAGGTCCCAAACCAATTACAATGCTTCCTTCACCCATTTCTGTATCATTTTTCCTCTTCATCATGCGGGCATCAACAACAATTTCTGGCTTTATTAACTTTTTAAAATCTTCCACATGACACCTGTTAAATACCGGTATAATCCCCTCTGACCATAATTTATTTATCTCATTAATATTGTCTATATATACTGAAGTAATACCTTCAACTTCCCATTTTCCTCTGTAAACACATTCTGCAAAAGAAACTGTCCTCCTGACAACAGTTGGATTTTCAATTTCGCTCATAGCTATATTAAAGCCTGCTTTATACAATCTGTAAGCAGTACCTGACGCTATATCGCCCGCACCTTTGATTAAAACATTTCCTGTAAAACTTTTACTCATAATTTTCCTCCTTATAAACTTTTAGTATTCTGACTATCTTTATTATAATTATATTGGCTGCATTATTACTATTTATCTGTACTTTATGGCACTATAATATTTTTTTGACGTAACATTCTCTTTATATTTAAAGATGTATAACGGAAACAAAAATATATATTTGTTTAAATCACTAGATTTTATTTGCCTTATCTTTATACATCACAACCTGTACCGCAAAATTATTAACCCGGGTTATATTAATTTTACAGCATTTTAATTTTTTAATTTACTTATCAATTTAGGCAAAAATTCATTTATATCTGCTACAATACCAAGATCACAAATATCAAATATAGGTGCATCAGGATCTTTATCTACTGCAATAATATATTTTGATTTCAGTATTCCACTGGAAAAATGTGCTGCTCCACTGGCAGCTAAACTTATAAACAAATCTGGCTGTATTGTTTTACCACTTGATCCAATTAAATTTTCAATCGGTACCCAGCCTGTATCTGTTGAAGGTCTGGTTCCTCCAACTGCTGCATCAAATATTTCTGCAAGCTCATGTACCATCTGGACACCCTGATCGGATTTGACACCTCTTCCACCTGCAATAACTACACATGCATTTTCAACCAGCTTGCATTTTGGTTCTTTTACTTCCATTTCCAGCAGTTCCAGACCATTCAATTCCGGTTTTTCGTATTCTACATCAATAATTTCACAGCTGCCTGCAGAATTTTTTTGAGGTTTTTTTACAGCTCCAGCACTTATTGTTGCCATCTGCGGTCTGTGTTTGGGACATATAATTTCAACTATACATCCACCTTTAAAACCAGGTACTGTTGTGATTAGCTGTTTTTCTCCATCAATTTCTTTTATGTATAAATCACTGCAGTGGGCTGTTAAACCAGTTTCCAGCCTGGCAGCAACTGCCGGAGCAAGCTGCATACTGAGATCTGTTGCTCCAAATAACATTATTTCCGGTCTTGGGTCTTCTGTCAAACTGCTTATAATATCTGTATAAAGATCAATTTTAAAATGTTTAAGTTCAGGATCTGATATTTTATATATTTTATCTACTTTATATTCCTGCAGTTCTGATATCATATCATCAATTTGATGGCCTATAATTAATGCAGAAATCTCAGCACCTAACTCTTCTGCAAGCTCAATCCCTTTACCCAGTGCCTGCAGTGAAACATCCATTATCTCTCCATTTCTCTGTTCCAGCCATACTAAAACTTCATTTTGGGTTTTCATCTGATAATCAATCTTCCTTTCTACATTAAATTTTTATATATCCTGACTTAAAATCTTTTCTTTTACTTTTTCTATAATTTCTTCAGAAACACCTTCAAGAATATTCTTTTCTCTTTCAAAACTCTGTTCATATGTGTTGATAACTCTGGTAGGTGATCCTTCAAGACCAATTGTTTTAGGATCAATATTGAGATCTTCAGCAGTATACGTATTAAATTCTTTTTCCCCGGCAGTCATCATACCCTCTGCTGTAATTGCTCGAACTTCATTGATGTCTTTTAGAACTGCAATAAGTCCAGGCATTTTGAGTTTAAATTTCATATAGCCGCCATATTCGATCTCTCTTTTTATCACAGCCTCTTTATTATCAGCATCTATATTTTCTAAACTGCTGACAAAAGTTAAATGTGGTATATTCAAAATTTCTGCTATCTGCGGCCCCACCTGAGCAGTAGCTCCGTCATCAGACTGATTACCACAAAAAATTAAATCAAAATCTTTATCCTTTATATATTCTGCTAATCCAACTGCAGTTGCCCAGCTGTCAGCTCCTGCAAAAGCTTTATCACTTAAAAGTACCGCTTCATCTGCACCTAAAGCTAATGACCATTCCAGTACTTCACTGGCTTTTGGAGGTCCCATACTTATTACTGTTATTTTACCACCAAATTCATCTTTCAGCTTTAAGGCTTCTTCCAGTGCATGTTCATCAAAAGAATTCATTACTGCCGGAACTTTGTCCCGCTGAATATTTCCGGTTTCAGGATCAAGGGTTATTTCCGAAAAATAATCGGGATCACTAACCTGTTTAACACAAACTATTATATCAAGTCCCATATTTTTCCCTTCCTTTTTAATATATTTTGATTTCAAAAATGATAAGTTTTTAATACCGGGATACAGAAGTAAAAACAATCTGTATCCCGGTCAGAATACTTATTTACATTTCAGCAGTGTCTTTTTAATTATTCCTTTTGCTGCCTGTATTTTGTATTCATTGTGGTCTAAGGCTTCTGCATCTTCAAGTGATTTTTCAGCCGCCTCTTTTGCAGTTTTTACATCCAGTTTTTTACCCTTTAAATATTCCATACCTTTTTCGGCGATAACCGGATTGGCATAAACTGCGTTTAAACAGATATTTGCTTTTTTGACTTTGTCTTTATCTTTAACAACCATCACAGCACAGTTCAGGATAGGAAAATCTATAGATTCCCTAATCGCGAACTTAATAAATTCACTCTTAGCATTTTTTGGTGGTTCTGGAATCTGTATCTCTACTACTATTTCATCCGGTTCCAGTACTGTAAAATACTCTGGTTCTTCATCCTGATAAAAATCCCTGGCTTCTATTACTCTTTTAGATGTTTTTATTTTACCTTCAAGTGCAATTACTGCAGGTGCCATATCACTTGGATGAACAGCCAAACAGTCTTTTACATCTCCAAATATTGAGTGATATCTATTCTCTCCTTCTTCAGCAAAGCAGTCTTCGCCACCTTTTCTCACACAGTCAAATCTATTGTTTTCCATGCGGTAATACCAGCAGCGGCAGTCCTGACAAAGATTACCACCTATTGTTCCCATTTCTCGAATATGTGGTGATGCTGTTCTGCGTGCTGCTCCTGCTAAAGCTCCATATTTTTCTCTTACTACTTCATTACTATATATGTCGTGCAGCAGTGTCATACTCCCTATTTTTAGCATTCCACCTTCTTCTTTAACATAGTCCAGCCCTTCTATTGTTTTTATGTTGATTAAGGCTTCTGGAAGTTCAGTCAGAATTTCGTCTTTAAACTTACCGACTACATCTGTACCACCAGCAATTATTTCAGCCTTACCATCAAAATCAGCCAGTAATTGAGCTGCTTCCTCAACAGTATGAGCATCATAATGTTTAAATCTCTTCATTCAAGACACCACTTTCCTTTGCTTTATTTATAGCCGCAAGAACTTTAGCTGGAGTCATAGGATGATCATCCACCCATTCGCCTATAGCATTGTGAATAGCAGTTCCAATTACTCCCGGTATTACAGTAGCAACATCTTCAGCAATACCGACTAAACCATAAGGGCCATAGCCCATACCAGTTTCTACAAGATAGTTTTCTGTTGATTCTATATCCCGCATAGTCCATACTTTATAATCAATCAGGTTACCATTTAATTTTACACCAGTATCTGGATCATAAACTACTTCTTCAGCCAGGGCACGACCAACACCCATGTAGTCTCCACCATACTGCTGCCCTTCACAGGTTTCCGGACTTATTGCTTTACCTACATCATTAACATTAACTACTTTTTTGACATATACTTTACCCAGATCAGGGTCTACCTCAACTTCAGCAAAATATGCCTGTCTGCAGAGGCGCTCTCTTCCTTCTTCAGTTCCATATCTTCCCTGGCGGTGCCAGTCCCAGGCAAATATAGGAGCACGGGAACCGTTCTGATCCAGAGTTGCTCTTTTAACAATCTCAGAAACAGGTACTTTTCTTTCCGGATTTTCCTTAGGATAAACCATGCTGTCCTTTACTTCTAAATCCTCAATTTCCATTTCTGGAAATTCTGGTGGATAATCAATATCGATCAGTTCAATAGGTGTAGTGGCATATTCAAGCAGCTTATGTTTTGCTTTTCTGGCAGCATTTCTGGAAACATATGCATCAACACATAAGTTACAGGAGCCATCAGGTGTCATCATCTGAAATCCTACATCTTCAAAAAATCTAAAGTTTACATCATCAAGTTCTAGACCCATCTCATCTGCTACTATCTGACAGTGTGTTGTCATAGGATTAAGACCATCATCAGATTTTTGAGCCAGAATATCTACCGTTCCATCACAGTGCATTAAAACACCACAGCAGGAACAGCCTCTTGCATCATCCCATTCATGTGTCCAGGTAAATCCTACTCCATGCAGATTTCCGTTTTCAAGAACTTTAGTTCCAGGTTTATGCCATTTTTCATCCCATTTAATCGCATCTTTTCCCTTATCTATACATTCTTTTAAGCTATCTCTTACAGGAAAACCATGCTCTTCTTTAAATTTAGCCAGATGCTCCATATCTTTTCCTTCTGCTCCATCATTCTTAAGCGCTACTTCAGTTGGGTCCAGACCGGCAGCATCAGCTACATGGTCAAATACCAGGCTCAAACAAAGAGTGTTGTGGTTTTGTTCACATCTAAACCACCATGCTGGTGCCATATTGAGCTGAGTTTCCATATAATTTAAAAGCAGATTTGGAATGCGTGTATTTTCTATTAGATGGTCTATACCATACTGGCCCATTTTCCCACATATGTTATCTATTTTGACTGCTGTGATTGTACCATCATCTTTGAAACCAACTTTGAAACTGGTTTTACATTCTGCATCCTGAGACAGACCGTAGAAATTATCTCTTCTGTTATAATATGTTTTAACAGGTCTTCCGGTTCTCTTGGATAATATTGTACTTATTACATGTACTCCATGGGTGTGGTGCATAAATGGATTACCACCACCACCAAATTGTGATCCCTGATAGGGAACATGCAGTTTAATTTTATTTAATGGAAGATCAAATTTTGGTGCCAGCAGTGTTTTACCACTATATGCCTGCTGCTGGTGGGCCCATATTTCCAGATTGTCGCCCCTCCAGGCAACAACATCACTTATCAGTTCAGGACCTGCAACTGAATATGGACGTCTTCTGGCTTTGAATTCTATAATTTGATCTGCTTCTTTAAGACCTTTTTCTATATCTCCCCGCTCTATCTTTACTTTTCTTAAAATATTATTTTTATCATTTATTTCTTCAGCAGCTTTTGGTGCTCCTGGTTTAAGAGCTTCATGAGGATCCAGTATTACAGGTAATTCTTCCCACTCGATTTCTATTAACTTTAGTGCTCTTTCTGCTATTTCCGGAGTATCAGCACAGACTGCAGCACCAACTGGATGACCTTCCCACCAGGCAACTCCATCTAAAACTCGACCGCCACCCTGAAGCCACTGTTCCTGAGTAACTGCCAATTCCTCTTTACCTTTGTAAAAATCCTGGCCATCAAATGGCATATGTCCTGCATTAAATTTGGTTTCCAGTCCTGTCAGTTCTTTCCCCTCAAGTTCTGGATCATCAAATCTGAGTACAGCTCTAACTCCAGGTAATTCTTCAGCTTTCTCAGTATTCATACTTTTAATTTTTGCATGACCATGGGGAGAAGGATAAATTTTACAGTACAGCATTCCAGGGAGTTTTACATCTCTGGTATATTCAGCCTGACCGCCTGCTTTTTCTTTACCATCCATTCTTTTTATTCCGCGTTTACCAATCAGATTAAACTCTTCAGGAATATATCTATCGCGAACTAAAGGTTCAATTTCCATTTTTTTTACTTCATTATCCATTTAATTAACCTTCCTTCCCCGTAATTTTTTCAGCTGCTTCTTTTACAGCCGGTATGTGAGCTGGGTAGGTTCCACAGCGGCAAATATTTCCTTCCAGAGCATCTTTAATTTCTTCTTCAGTTGGATCAGGATTTTCATCAAGCAGAGCTTTAGAAGTCATTACAAATCCAGGTGTACAGTAACCACACTGCATCGAATGATGCTTTGCGTAGGCATCAATTAAAGGATGATCTGTTTGATTCAAATGTTCAATCGTTTCTATTTTTTTACCTTCACATTCAATTGCCAGAGTCATACAGGATAAAATCGGACGTGAATCCATTATAACTGTACAGGAACCACATGCTCCTCTATCACACATTTCTTTAGTTCCAGTAAATCCCAGCTTTTCATGCAGTACCTCTCTTAATGTCCACTGAGGTTCTACTACAATCTCATAATCTTTTTCATTTACATTGAGAGTGATCTTCTTTTCCCAAACATATTCTTCATCCTTTGTTGTCATATTAATCTCCTTTCAATTAAATTTCGTCAGACTGCTGCCAAAGTTCCAAATTAATGTTTGTTTTAAATCACCTCCGTTTTTTTAGTGTTATCTATATTATTTATATTTATCTTTTAATAATTTAACAGCTTTATCTAAATCAGAATTAAACCTGTTTAAAGCAAGGATTTCAAAAGTTTCATTATATTTATCTTCTAGATCAGCATAATTTTTTTCTTCCTGTATTAAATAGCTTCCTGAAAATGGTTTTAAAATCTTCGTATACTGATATAAGGCTTCTGCTTTATCTTCCAACAAATCGACATTAATACTGTCAGCACATTCAAAAACAATGTCAGGTCGACATAAAACAGCAGCATCTGCAGCCAGATTAATATTTTCAAGATCATTATCTATATAGAGCAGCAGATCGGGAGATATTCTGACCGGACCATTTTCTTTAATGATATCTTCTATTGAAATCCATTCTCTCTGCCTGCTGAGGCCACCGGCTTCCCAGAGAGCTTTGCCTAATTCTGTTCTAAATGCTATATATTTTTTAATCTCTGCGGAATATATTATAAAATCGGGAATAAGTATGGTTGTTTTTCTTGGAACTTCAAAAGAAATTTTATCTGCTTTTTGAGGTGGAGGTACTGATTCTTTGAGTCCAATAGGATGTTTTATTAGTTCTGTTGAGCTGGGAATACTCATGGGAATGTAGTATATATCTTCAGCTTTTAATTCATCGATCAGCTTTAAAATAGAATATTTTGTGTAGGCTATTTTGTATGTGCTCTTTAATGATGCTTCTATTTTATTTCTTCCGACTTTTATAAACTCTTCTCTACTTATATTTTTTATAAGTAAGTCTATCAATAAGTCGAATAATTCTCTGCGCAGTTCATTTAATGGATTATGTAAAAATCTTTCTACATTATTGGACATTGTTATATCTTTTAATGAAAGTTTTTTCATAATTTTATTTTCAAGCTGCCGATATTCTCTGCTTAAATTACTGCTTAATTCAAATTTATCTGGAAAGTTATTTATAATAAATTCATCTCTTATTTTATCAAATTGTTTATAAAAGATGCTGCGGTAATTTTCTGGAATTTTTATAGAATCTTCTGTAACTTTTATCTCTTTTTTTTCTTCAATTAAATTTTCTAATTCTGTAAAGTAAGATAACCACTCTGAAGAAAAATTATTTTTAGATAAATTTTCTTGTAATTTTTCCATAATTACACCTCAATTATTTAAATTTTTTGTTAAATTATTGGGCCTTTAGTATATATATCCATAGATTTTGTATAATTAATTGCCTCACCTTTTGTCATATTTCCAGAACAAACTTCCAGAAGTAATTTAAGTGATACTTCACCTATCTCTTCAATAGATTTTTCTCCACTCAATATTTCGCTGGCATCTACATCCATATCATTTTTCATATTGTTAAATGTAATATTATTACCACAGATTTTAATTACCGGAACTATTGGAAAACCCTGTGGTGCTCCTCTTCCAGTTGAAAATAATATTATCTGAGATCCTCCTACTGCCATACCTGTTAAAACTTCTATTTCCCTTCCAGGTGTATCTTTAATCCAGAGGCCGGGGCCATCCGGTTTTTCGGAATATTCCATTACTCCCTGAATTTCTCTGGTACCTGATTTAACAATTGCTCCTAAAGACTTTTCTTCAATAGAACTTAATCCTCCCTTTATATTACCCGGTGTGGGCTGACCTTCTCTCATGTCAACACCCATAGATTTTGCTCTATCTTCCATCTCACTTACAATTCTTTCGATTTCTGAAGCTACAAATGAATTTTTTGCTCTTCTTTTCAGTATCTGTTCTGCTCCAATAAACTCAGTTGTTTCTCCAAAAATTACTTTACCACCTGCATCAACAATTCTATCTGCTACATAACCAATAACAGGGTTTGAAGTAACTCCAGAAGTAGCATCAGAAGCTCCACATTTTATACCCATGGTTATTTCTGACAGGTCAGCTTCTTTTCTCTGCTGACCGGATATTTTTCTTACCAGATCCTGAGCCAGTTCTATGCCCAACTGCATTGCTTTTATGGTTCCTCCCACTTCCTGAACAGTTAGTCTTTCTACAGGTTTACCTGTTTCTTTTATTTCTTTATACAGCCTTTCTGTGTCAACACCCTCACAACCTAAACTTACTATCAGTACTGCCCCGGCATTTGGGTTTTGTCCTATCTTAATTAAAGAGTCAGTAATTACTTTGAGATCAGGAGGGGTCTGGCAGCATCCCTGATGATGGAGTATTCCTTCGGTCATTTTTGTGTTTTCTACTATATTCTCTACTACTTCATTAACACAGACAACCGAAGGAATAACTGCTACATGGTTGCGTGTTCCAACAGATCCATCTTCTCTATAATATCCTTTAAATTTCAAATTTTTCACCTCACTATTAATTCTTATTTAATATCTCCTCTACCTCTTGTGCTGTCCAAATTGTGAACGTGAACATATTCACCTGCTTTAATATTTTTGGATGCCTTTCCAATTACTTCTCCATATTTTACTATTTCTTCTGATTTATTAATATCTTCTACCGCAATTTTATGTCCGAATGGTATTTTTTCTTTAGATTCAAGCAAGCTTTTCTCCTGCCCGTCTTTTTTTAAGACTCTTATTTGAGAATTTTCCGATGTTTCAAAAAATATTGTTGCAACATTATCTTTTTCATCCATTAAAAGACCAACAATATTATTTTCAGAAGCCATATTTTCACCTCTTCTCTTTTTTTATATATTGACATACTATTGGTTTAATTTATAATATTAAGACTATTTATTTTAAGTATTATGTATGATGTATACATTACATTTTAATTATAAGACTATTTATATAATTTGTCAACAAAAATAGACATATTTTTTTATTGAATATAAAAAATCCAGAATTTATCATAATTTAATAATAACTGCTGGATTTCATCTGGATTTGTATAGTTTTTTATTCTTTTTTAAAAACCACTAATATATTACTGGTTAATTATTTTTTCTAAATTATCACATGAAATTTCAACACCATGATCGTCATTATTATTTTCTTCATATCCTGTACTTATTTCTTTTACGACTTTTAAGGTTCTCTGAAATGCAAGTTTTAAATTTGTGGAATCCCACTCCCAGCTTTTATCAAAGTCTTTTTTCTGTATATTTTCAATAGTTTTTGTGTGTTCTACATAGGAATCTTTAAATCTTTTTTCATTTTCAAGTGGTATTATTTGAAAAGTCTGGATATTTTGAAATGATTTTTCAAACAATTTATAGGCGTGTTCGTTGCTGCTTAATTCCATAAGAGACATATGAAATTTTGCATCTATTCGTGCATAATTATGCACATCGAATGTTTCATAATACTTTTTAAACTGTTTTTTTATTTCATCTAATTTATCCATTATTCCTTTTTTCTCTTCTTCAGTACCTTTATTAAGTCTATTAATTATTTTTTGGATAGCATATTTTTCCATTAAGCATCTTATTTCATAAATATCTATAACATCAGAAGGAGTTAGTTTTCTAACATAAACACCTTTATTTGGTATATTTACTGTTAAACCTTCTACAGATAATTCTTTTAGAGATTCCCTAACCGGTGATCTACTAACATTTAAAGTTTCTGCTATTTCTTTTTCCTGGATCCAGTCACCTGGTTTTAATCTTCCTGAAATAATTTCTTTTTTAATATAGTTATATACCTGTTCTTTTTTTGTTATAATTCCACTATTTTCTCCCACAACATTCGCCTCCGTTTTCTATATATTTATAATTGTGTATTATGTATACTTTATACTTTTATTTATATTTTATCATATTGTTTTAGAATTTTAAAGTAAAAATTAATTATACAATTCAATTTATCAATTCATTTTATACAATTAATTTTTATTTAGCTGTTTATTTATTTTTTAGTTTAGTTATATTTTTAGCCCCTGCTGCAGCAGAGGCTAATAAAAGGTCGTTCATTATTTTATGATTTAAGTAATCTATTTTTAAATGAATCTTAACAGATCAATTTATCTTATTAAATATCATTAAAATAATCATATTAATTTTCTAACAGAGCATATCTTTTACCATTTTTCAAATGATATTTTAATTTTTCCAGTGACTTTTCGAAATCATTTTCTTCTATTGCCTTAATAATATCTGTATGTTCTTCTAAAGTTGTGACAATTCTACCCGGTTTTTTAAGTGCAATATAACCATAGGCAGCAAATCTATCTTCAAAATTTTTGATTAATCTCTCAATTTCTTTATTGCCAGATAACTTTATAAAATACAGATGAAATTGAACATCATAATCCATACTTTTCATATAATCTTTTTCTTCTTCAAAAGCTATTTTTTCCAGCTCAATTAATTTTTTTAATTTATCTATATCTTTTTGAGATATTTTACTAAATACTCTGGTTAGAGTAAATGTTTCTAAAGCCATACGCAGGTCATATATATCTTTAGCTTCCTTTAAAGACATTTCTTTAATAATTGCTCCTCTGGAAGGCATAATCTTCAATAAGTTCTCTGAAGCTAATTTTTGGAATGCTCCTCTGACAGGACTTCTGCTTATCTCCAGCATATCAGCTATCTGATTCTCTGATATTACTTCTCCTCTTTCAAACTCATTATTAACAATTTTATCTTTAATAAATTTATATGCTAAATTAGTTTTAGTTAGATTTTCTTCTTTGACATTCACTGCTAACTCTCCTTTACATAATGATTCTAAAAAATTATTACTTATAATTTAATATCAATATATAAAAATCAAACATTGTAATCCTATTATAATTTAATTATAACATGTTTAAATATTTTCTCAAATCTCACTATTAAATCTCACTATTGTTTTACACCAACCATAAAACATATTAAATTATGTATTATTGATAAAAAATAAAAATCCTTCCTTAAATTGAATACTAATAACTTTACTTAGTAATTCAGTTATTTAAAGAAGGATTCTCCCATATATTAGTATTGGATTACTATAACATTAACATTTAGTTAAATAAATTAGGTAACCAGAGTACTGATTGTGGTATATATGTGATAATACCCAGAACGATCAGCAGCACTATTAACATTGGAATTAAATCTCTCATCATCTTACCAATACTTATATCTGCTATAGAACTTGTAACAAATAAACACACACCTAAAGGAGGTGTACACATACCTATTGTTAAGTTAACTGCCAAAATTACACCAAAATGTATAGGATCTACCCCAAATTGTAGAGCTAAAGGTAAAAATAATGGTGAAAATATAACAACATTACTGACAGTATCAATAAATGTTCCAGTAAATAGTAATACAGCATTAATAATCAACAATAATCCAATTTTACTGCTTACAACACTGGTTATTAGGGCAGCAAGCTGCTGTGGTATTTGATTAAATGTAATAAACCAGGTGAATACTGTTGCCATAGCAACAACTATAAGCACCTGTCCAGTTGTCATAACACTATCTTTTAAACACTCAATTAGTTTTGTCCATGTTAATTCTTTATACACTAATTTTCCAATTAAAAATGCATAAACTACAGCAACAACTCCAGATTCAGTAGCTGTAAACAATCCCGAAAATATACCTCCAATAATTATGATAGGAGTCAGCAGAGCAAGAACAGCTGATTTACCTGATTTCAAAATTTCACTAAATTCTGCTTTTGTCTCTCTTCCTCTATAACCTCTTTTTTTACCAAAATAATAGCTTATGAGCATTAATGCAACTCCCATTATAATACCAGGAACAACACCAGCCATAAACAATTCAGCAACCGAATTGTTTGTTGTTACACCATAAACTAAAAGTGGAATACTGGGTGGAATTATTGGTCCAATTGAACCGGCAGTCGATATTAATGGGGCTGCAAATCGAGCATCATAACCCTCGTCAATCATAAGAGGAATCATCAGTCCGCCAATAGCTGCTGAAGCTGCTATTGCAGAACCAGTTATTGCAGCAAAAAACATGGAAGCTAAAATACTTACCATTGCTAAACCACTTGACCAGTGGCCAATTAAAGCATTAGAAAATTCAACTAATCTTCTTGACATACCACCATGAGACATTAATGACCCAGCTAAAATAAATAAAGGTATTGCTACTAATGCATAATTATCTGCTCCAATCAGCAGCCGCTGGACTATAACTTTAAGTGGAAAAGATTCGGAAATTATTCCAATTAATGAGACAATACCCAGTGAAAACCCGATAGGAATTCCCATTAAAAAAATAGCAAATAATACTAATATTATTGAAACACCCATATAATTAATCTCCCTTCTATATAATTACATTATTTTTTTAGTTCTGCTAATTCTCGATATATTTGCTTTATCAAATAATAAACCATAAATATACCAGTGAATGGAATAGCAAAGTACATATAATCCATATCTATCCCTAAATATGGGGTTCCCTGTGATGTGCTTGAATTTATCCATACAAATCCCTGATAGGATAAAAACGATATAAATGCCAGAGTAACAGTATTTATTAATATGTTTACAATTTTTTTATTAATGGGGAGTAAATTAATTAAAACATCAATATTCAAGTGTCCTTCTTCTCTAACCCCAATAGCAGTTCCTAAAAATATTAGATATACAAATGATAATCTAATTATATCCATTGCCCATGGGATAGGAAAATTAAAGACATACCTGGACACAACCTGTGCAAATGTTACTATAGTAATAATTATTAAACTAATTATGGCCAAATAGTCCAGTGTTTTATCAATTATCTTATTCATCAGCTTGAGCCTCCTCTGTAAATCTAAATTATGTAGATATATAAACATATATTAGTATATACATTTAATATGTCAGGAAGGGATTCCCTTCCTGACAGTTATAATTTTCTATCTTAGAAAAACTCACCAAGTTCTCTAACATCTTCAACCCATTTTAGTGGAACTAACTCTTTTACTTCTTCATTTTCTGGAACATCTTTAGTAGCTTCCATAAATTCGCTTCTATCTGGACGTGAAACTTCCATTCCACCTTCAGTTGTTAAAAACTCTACATCTTCATTTTCTTTCTTTTCAATAATATGTCTCTGATAGCTAATCATTTCTTTAGCTGATTGATCAACAATTTCCTGCAGGTCTTCAGGTAAATTATTATAGAAGTTAGGATTTATAATTACACTACCAGGTGCATATGTATGAGCATCAAGTGTTAGATAATCCTGAACTTCATAGAATTTCATGGATCTTATTGTAGCAGGTGGATTTTCCTGACCATCAACAACACCCTGCTGTAGTGAAGTATAGAGATCATCAAAAGGAAGTGGCTGTGGACTGGCACCTAATGCCTCTACTAATGTAAACCACACTTTTGATTCCTGAACTCTAAGTGAAAGATCTTTCATATCTTCCGGCTTATTTACTGGTCTTTTATTATTTGTGAAGTGTCTCCAGCCTAGTTCAACAAATCCTAAATGTTTGAATCCTTTTTCTGCAAATTTTTCTTCAAGTTTATCACCAATTTTTCCGTCCATAACTGCATAAACATGTGCTCTATTTTTGAAAAGATAAGGTATTGTAAATATTTGAGCTTCCGGTACCCATGCAGGCAGTGTTCCATCAGTTGTAACAGTTGTCATCTGTAATGTACCGGAGTTTACACTCTCTGCCATAGCTCTTTCTCCACCAAGCTGAGCATCAGGATAAATTGTTACTTCTATTCTTCCATCACTCTTATCTTCAACCAGTTCCTTAAATTTGGTTGCAGCAATTGTATACTGATGTTCTGCAGGGCCGACAGTACCATATCTGATTTCATAAGTTTCCTGAGCAAAACCCACAGCAGTAACAGATAAAACAAAAGATAGTACTAAAAGTAAAATTAATGATTTTTTATATTTTAACATAAAATTTCCTCCTCATTTTTTATCTGATATTTTTAATTGAATATTTATGGCTTATTTTTCTACCTAAAACAGGATCTTCAAGTTCTAGTTCAAATCTATCTCCAAATGCCATTCCAGACTTCATAGGTACAGAACCGCAAAAGACTACTGTTCCTTCAAGATTTTCCTGATAATTTTCTTTTACAAAATTTATTATTTCATCTAGAGGGAGAAGTCCTTCCATAGTTCCTTCCTGGTAAAGTTCTTTTTCTCCATTTTCTATTGACCAGGATTTTAATTTAAGATCATCCAGATGATCTTTAACATCTTCCATTTTCCAGAGAATTCTGCTGTGTGGTTTTGGACAGCTCTGCTTGGATTTTCCGATATCCACTGTTTCTAAAGCTCTATCGGTGTGATCACTACCCAGGCCAAGATATATATCATCACCTTTAAATAATAATATAACTTCTACTTCACCACTTGACTTTTCACTAATTACCTGTATTTCATCATCATATGTTGAAAGTGTTTTTGAACAGGGATAAATAGTAGGAAGCTGTTCAGGTGCAGTAATACCTTCTTCTTCTAACTCTTCAACATGCTTCAAAACTTCCTCCTGATTTCTACCTGAAAAACCAACACAAATAAGTTTTTCGATTTCATATGACAGTACATAGTCTTCATTTTCTTTTCTTGAAACAAAAAAGTCTGTTTTCACCATTTTTATATCTCCTTTAAATTTCGTAAAGTTCTGTTCTTCTATCTTCAAATACATTTATACTTGATCTTATATCTTCAACAACTGATAAGTCAAGTTCAGAATAAAATATTTCCTGTTCTTTACCAGCTTCATGTAATCTTTTGCCCCAGGGGTCTATACATGCAGAGTGACCACCAAGTTCCAATCCATCATCAGTAACTCCACTTGCATTAACACCAACAACAAAATTCTGATTTTCTATTGCACGAGTTTTTAATAAAGTTCTCCAGTGATCATTTCTTTTTAAAGGCCACTGGGCTGGAACGAAGTTGATCAGTGCATCTTTTAGTGCTAATGTTCTGAACAATTCTGGAAATCTTACTTCATAACAAATTGCTAAACTGCATTTTATGCCATCAAGGTTAAAAACTGTTAAATGATCTCCAGCATCAAAATAATCATCTTCCCCTGAATGTGTAAAAAGATGTGTTTTGCTGTAGTCTGCAATTAATTCTCCACTGCGGTTGAATACATAAGATGTATTCATTACCCGATTGTCAATTGTATTTGCTACTGTCCCACCAATAATATTAACATCATACTTCTGGGATAAATCACTAAACAATTCTTTAGTAACCTGTCCCTCTTTATCAGCTAATTCATCAACATTTTCCGGAAAAAACCCAGTATTCCACATCTCCGGTAAAATAACTGCATTAATATCTTTTTTAGTGGCTTTTTTCACAAGTTTTTTAACTTTTTCAATATTTTTATCAGGAGAACCAAATTCAACTTTCATCTGAATAACGCCTATGTCAAATTTTATTTCCATCACCTCCTTTCACTATGTTGAAACAAAAAATTTAATCTAAAAGATTGAAAAAATGTTTAAAAATACAACCAGTATACTGGTTATATATTACTATTTCAATTAAAGTGAAAAAAATCCTTCTTTTTTTTTGAAATTTTCTGTTTTTTGTGTAAGATAAAATGATATTTCAAGTTTAAATCTTTTTAAAATAGTTGTGAATGTCAAATAATATTTTGCTCTTCTAAAGAAAAATACTGATTTATTTACATAAGATTCTTGACATTGTCTAATATTTTTGAATAAATTCCTGATCTCATATAATATTTTAAAAAATTATATCAATTAACTTAATAAGAGAGATACCAAAATTGGCATCTCTCTTAAAATATGGACAAAACTAAATTACCTTACATTATTTGCTTTTGCGGATGAGAAAATTATTATATTTAGTTTTTTATATGTACGAATAAATATATGGCATTAACAATTATTTTTCTATATCAAATTTACTGGAAATATCATTAAATCTATCCTAAAGTAAATTAATATTATTATAAACATTCGTATAAAATGTATTTTATAAATTATAGTTTTAAATCTACCCATTTCTTAATCAATATTTAAAAACTATTTTTTAAAAATATCATTTTAAATTATCCAATGTGTCCAAACCAAGCCAAAAATCCTACTATTATAAAATATAAATCAACGGGTAAAGCATAAAGCATTATTTTAATGGGATCAACTTCTTTTTCTTTGACAATCCCTCCTACAATTCCAGCTACAACAAAAGCGGTCAAAGAAACCGGAGGAAAAGCTTGTCCTCCAACTGCTATATGACTTGCACCTAAAACCGCTGATAATTTTGAAATATCAAAAGTTTCAGTCAAAATTGGGCCCATTAAAGGAACAATAGTATTTTGAGCAGTAGTTTGAGAGCCTGTTAGCATTCCCAAAAGTGCTAGACCTATCCCTCCACCAAAAGTTACTATTGTTTCCGATAAACCTTGTGTTATTTCTACTACTCTATCAATTAATCCAGCGGCATAAAACATACCAACCATTATACCGGCACATACTTGAATTTGAACTGTTTTTGAAACGTTTTTCAAACCAGTTTTAATTGTTTCCAAACTTTTATTACGAACTTTGCTAAAAAGAAAACTTATTACAATCGCAATGATAATTGCTTGAGTAACTCTAAAAGTTATACCACTTAAAATTGGAATCCAACCAAAGACAGTAATAAATACTTTATCTATTAACATAATCAAATCATATAATATAGGAATTTCAAATGAAATAGATCTTACTATTACTATAATAACTAAAAATGTTAATGGAACAAGATTTCTCCAATCTTCTTTAATTATTTGTAATACATTTTTTTTAGGAATAAGATGTTCTGGAAGTTTTTTGATTTTTACAAATCTTGAAGATATAAAAATAGCCAGAACCACCCCTAAACCAACTGTTATATAAGAAATATTTATTGCAGTAGTTGGATCATCTAAACCCACAAGAGCAGAAGAAAGAAATAGAGCCTGAGTTATAGGTGGCATAACTGCCCCTATAAAACTTCCCATAAGTATAGTAGCTCCTATTTGTTCAGGAGTTAATTTTAGTTCAATTAAAGCAAGTACCACCAATGTTCCTATAACTGTAGCAGCTGCAATTCCATCACCTAATAATGATCCGGCCAAAACAAGTGTTATAATAACTGCCGCAATTAAACCTTTTGGAGTTCGTCCAAAAAGAGAACGAAAAGTATTCAATACTGTATCCATGGTTCCCAGTTTTACCTGTGTTTGAGCATATATACTTCCAAAAATCGACAACCCAATAACCCAGGCAAGCTTATCAATCCCTTCACCAGAAGCTAAAATTATTGCTCCAGGAGATAATTTCCCTAAAATTGCAGCTGTTAAAGCTCCAATTAATAATGCTATCCTAACATTTCCTCCAATCTTAGGAAATGGAATCAAAATCACAGCAATAACTAATATAATCGGTGTTAAAACAATAAACATAAAACTCGACCTCCTTGATTTTTTTTGATTATTATATGAATCTTTTGAAAATAATCGATTTTATTTATTTTAAAAAACACCTCCCCTCTTTTTGAGAATAGTTTTTATTTTAATTATGTAAATTATACTAATCTTTTTTATTTTTTAAAATTAATATTTATATATCAAATTCAATACCTTGTGCAAGAGGAATATCTTTACCCCAATTAATTGTACAAGTTTGTCTTCTCATATAACTTTTCCAGGCATCTGAACCAGATTCTCTTCCGCCTCCAGTTTGTTTTTCACCACCAAATGCACCACCTATTTCAGCACCTGATGTGCCAATATTTACATTTGCTAAACCACAATCAGAACCAATACTAGATAAAAATTCTTCTGATTCACGGATATTATTCGTAAATATTGAAGATGATAATCCCTGCACAACATCATTATTCATTTCAATAGCTTCATTAACTTCTCCACTATACTTTATTAAATATAGTATAGGTGCAAATGTTTCTTCTTGAACGATTTCAAATTTATTATCAACTTCTGCTATTGTAGGAACTACATAACAACCGCTCTCATAGCCTTTTCCTTCTAGAACTTTATTCCCATAAATAATTTTACCGCCTTCTTCTTTAACTTTCTCTAAAGCATTTTTATACTTCTCAACGGCAGCTTTATCTATTAACGGACCAACATGATTTTTTTCATCAAGAGGATCACCAATACTTAAAGACTTATATGCTCGAACCAATGATTCTTTAAATTGCTCGTAAACATCTTCATGAATAATTAGTCTTCTTGTAGTAGTACATCTTTGTCCAGCAGTACCAACTGCACCAAACACACTAGCTTGAAGTGCCATATCAAGATCTGCTTCAGAAGTTATAATAATTGCATTATTACCACCCAATTCCAAAATAGTCTTACCGAATCTCTCAGAAACAGTTTTAGAAACATGTTGTCCAGTTTTGATTGAACCAGTAAATGAAATCAAAGGAATTTTATTATCATTTAATATATTTTCACCTATAGAAGATCCAGGCCCAATAATCATTGAAAAAATCCCTTCAGGAACATCATTTACTTCAATTACTTCTTTCAAAATATTCTGAACTGCTATTGCTGTAAGGGGAACTGTTGAAGATGGTTTCCACAAATTTGAATTCCCGCAAACTGTTGAAATCATTGAATTCCACGCCCAAACCGCTACAGGAAAATTAAACGATGTTATTATACCAACTATACCCAAGGGGTGATACTGATCATACATCCTATGCTTAGGTCTTTCAGAAGCAATTGTAAAACCATATAACTGACGCGATTGTCCTACAGCAAAATCACATATATCAATCATTTCTTGTACTTCGCCTTTTCCTTCTGCAAGAGATTTTCCCATTTCATAAGAAACTAAAGCACCAAGATCATCTTTATATTCTCTTAATTTTAATCCAATCTGACGAACTATTTCTCCTCTCTTAGGAGCAGGAACTTCACGCCATTTTAAGAATGCTTTGTATGATTGTTCGACAACTTTTTCATAGTCTTCTTCTGATGCAAGATAAACAGAAGCAATCTTTTTCCCATCTACAGGTGAAAACACATCTAATTCACCCTGATCAGTGGTTTTATTCCATTTCACACCGGTAGAAGAACCATAATTTTTCTTTTTAATTCCTAATTTTTTTAAAAAGTCCATTATAACTTACCTCCTTAATAAATTTTTAAAATTTAACCTTTCTTCTCAAACATTGCCCAGTAAAAAATAATAATGCTCTGACCACTAAAAAATCAAATTTAAAGGCACTGAATAAAAATAAAATTCTGAAAATTAATATATAAAGTTATGATATATAGTTATCACCCCTTTTAAAGAATGTATTTATACTTTAATATAATTATAATTTAATTTTTAGATTATAATTATATTAAAAATGAAATTATAATTTCTTAATATTATATTTGTGCATGTATAATTATAATCCTTTTTTATTATTAAGAAAATTAGTCTTTATAAATAAAATGAAGCATTTATCAGTATAAAGGTTCTAATCTTTACTAATAAATATTTAGTCAACTATATAGAAATGATTTCTCAATTTTAAACAATTAAAATTAATAAGAGAGATACCAAAATTGGCATCTCTCTTAAAATATGGACAAAACTAAATCACCTTACATTATTCTGCTTTTGCGGATGAGAAAATTATTATATATAAACAGCAATTAATTATTATTTATGTTTTATTCTACAATACCTTTTTCTTTATAATACTTAAGCGCTCCTGGATGCATAGGTACTGAAATAGCATTTAAAGCTGATTCTAACTGAATACTTTTACCAGCTTCATGTTTAGAAACTATTTCATCTCTATGTTCAAATATAGTCTTAAGCATATTATAAACAAATTCTTCAGAAAGTTCTGCTCGTGTAAATAGACAGGCAACAGAACCGGTTGATGTTATATCTTCCTCTATAGATGAATATGTTCCTCCAGGAATAACTACTGGTGGAGAAAAGAATGGGTATTTTTCATTTATTTTTTCAATTTTATCTTCTTCTATTTCTAGAATTTTAATATCATGCATAGCCTCTATATCCATAATTGATGCATTAGGTGGAGCTGCATCAACTAATACAGCATCAACTCGATCATCTTTTAATAAATCCATAGATTGAGTATATCCTAAATATTCTGGTTGTATTTCATCCCAGCCTACTCCATAAGCCTCTAGAACTACTTCCATATTAAATGGAGTAGATCCACCAGCAACTCCAACCGCAACTCTTTTACCCTTTAAATCTGCATAACCATCAATTCCACTACCTTTTTTTACAATAGTCTGCATAACATTTGGATACAGTGAAAGAAAACCTCTAATGTTCTCTGCTGGTTGATCTTCTTTAAACATATTATCAGCATTATAAGCCCAATCTGCTACTATAGACTCTACAAACGCTACATCAGTTTCTCCACTACTTAAATATCTAGCATTTTCTACAGAACCACCTGTAGATTCCGCTGTAGCATAAAAATCTAGATATTCCTGCATCGTATTAGCAATTGCTGTTCCTAACGGATAATACGTACCTCCTGTTCCTCCTGTAGAGACTGAAACCATAGAAGGATCTGATGCCATAACTGCTGTGCTAACCACCATAGAAACTACAACTATTAATAAAATCAATAAGTATTCTTTTCTTCTTAACATTATTAATTTCCCCCTCTTTTAATTCTTATAAATTCTTAAAATAATATTATAACTATAGATATATTTACCTATTAACCACCTCCTTCACAAAAATTATACTACGCGTTTTGTGCACTTTCCTGTGGAACAGATCTATATTGTTTTAGAAAAACAAATAATAATATACCTCCACCAACAAAATCACTAATTGGCTCAGGCATAATTAGTAAAGAACCAGCAATCAATAAAATAATTCTATCTGATACACTACATACTGTATATAAGAATTTGGAAAATGCTGCACTAAATGCTACTACTGCCAACATAGAAGTAATAACTGTCCAAATCACCACTGGTATAGCCGCTCGCCCTATTAACGCAGGGAAGAAGACAAATAGATAGGGTATAATATAATTTACTGTAACATTTCGAGTTGCATTTAGCCCAGTTCTTATTGGATCACCACCTGCTATACTCGCAGCAGTATAAGCTGCCAAACAAACCGGTGGAGTTATATCAGCAAAGATACCATAATAAAATACAAACAAATGGGCAGCAATTAATGGTATTCCCAGTTCAACTAAAGCAGGTGCTGTTATTGCAGATTGTACAATGTAATTTGCTGTTGTAGGTAAAGACATACCTAAAATTATACAGGCAACCATAGTAAGGAATAAAGCAACAATCACATATCCTCCGGTCATCCCACTAATAATCAATGAGAACTTTATACCTAAACCGGTTTGATTTACTGTTCCTACAATCATACCAGCTGCAGCACAAGCCATCATAATTGGAACAATAGTTTTTCCAGCCTCCTCTAATACATTCATTATATCTGAAAATGACATGCGGGTAGCTTCTTTAAACATACTAGAAACTATTAATAAAATCATCCCAACAATTGCTGATCTTGCTGGACTATATCCCATAACTAAAATGACTATTAATCCTACTACTGGTAGGATAAATACATATCCTTCTTTTAATACATCTAATGTATTAGGAACATTTTCTTCTTTCATTCCTTCTAAATCTTGATAACAAGCTTCGAAATGTACATTCATATATACACTGAAAAAATACAATAAAGCTGGAATAGCTGCTGCTTTAATAATGGTCAAATACGGAATACCTGTAATTTCAGCCATTACAAAAGCTCCAGCTCCCATAATTGGAGGCATTATCTGTCCACCCGTTGAGGCTGTTGCCTCTACTGAACCTGCAAAATCAGGGTCATAACCTGTTTTTTTCATTAATGGTATTGTAAATGTACCAGTAGTTGCTACATTGGCAAGACTCGATCCATTAATTGTTCCCATAAGTCCACTAGATAAAATTGCTATTTTTGCTGGCCCACCTTTTAATGTACCAGCTATAGAAACAGCAAGATCTATAAAAAATTCTCCTCCTCCACTCAACTCCAAAAATTTTCCGAAGATTATAAATAAAAATACAATACTCACAATTACACCGACAGGAACTCCAAATATACCTTCTGCGCTTAGATACTGCTGTGATACAATTCTGCTTAAAGAATATCCTCTATGACCAAACATTCCTGGTATCCAATTTCCAAATTTAGCATATAAAAGAAATAATCCACTAATAATCGTTAAAGGATTTCCAATTGTTCTTCTAGTTGCTTCTAAAACAGCAAATATTGCAATTATTCCAAAAGTTATATCAAGATTAGTCGGTCTCCCCATTCTCATAATTAAATTATCGAAATTAAAGAGAATATATCCTGATACTACTACACTAATTATCGAAAATAATATGTCAAATACGCTTATTTTATCATCTTTACCAGGATACAGTATAAATGCAATAAATATACTACACATGAGCATTAAAGATCTTTGTCTTAAAACCACCATTGGTGTTTTGACAGCCGAATAAATAACAAATGCTGACATAAATAACGCTACATATTTGGAAATTTTAATAAATATATTTTTTTTGTTTTCCATTATTTATATCCTCCTATTATATTTAAGAAAAGTATGAAAATTATATCAATATATTAAATTTAAATAATTTCAATAACACACTTTCAAAACTATCTAAAAGCCCAGAAATTGTCATCAAAACAATTAATATTATGTAACCTTAAAGATATTAATTATACAACCTCTGGGCATTTTAATAACTACATTTACTTAATCAATAATTTTATTACCTCTTAAACGCATTGCTTTTATAACTCTTTCCTGGGCAACGTTTAATGATATTTCTCTTGTGTTATAATCTGTTTCCTCTAACCTATCTAATATCAAAGATACATTTTGATTCATTTTATCTTTTACTAAAGAATAAACTTCCTGTGTGTCTATACGTCTGCAAGAATGTCTAGAATCCATTCCTACTGCAGCCGCTATTACACCTCCAGAATTAGCAACAAAATCTGGAATAATTAATTTATCATTATTATTTAATATTAGCTCAGCTTTTTCAGTAGTTGGCATATTAGCACCTTCTACAATGATTTTTGCTTTTATTTCATCTGCATTTTTTTCTGTTATAACATCTTGTATAGCTGCGGGAATTAATATATCCACATCTAATAATAATTCTTCTCCCAAACCTTTAGTTTCACCATCAGAATATTCGTTTACTACATCTTCTCCAACTTCATTATACAGACTAATTAATTCTTCAACATCCAGTCCATTAGGATTAAACAATGCGCCTTCTACAGTAGAAATCCCTGTTATTATGTATCCTTTTTCAGCTAAAAATTTAGCAGCAGCCTGTCCTACAGCACCAAAACCCTGAATACTGACAGTCGTATTACCTGGTTTTAATTTTTTTCTTTTTGCGGCTATATCAGCTGCTTCAGCAACACCATAACCAGTAGTTCCTAATTCATCATATGGAAATCCACCTAATTCTACTGGCTTTCCCATAGAAGCAGATAAATCATCCAACTCATCAACTACAATTGCTGCATCTGATTCACTTAATCCCATATCAAGACCAAAAACATATTCACTTGGTATGTGTTTCTTTAATGCATTTATGTAAGAACGAAGTATTTCTTCTTTATTTGGAGAATTTGGATCTGCCATTATTCCGCCTTTTGCTCCACCTAAAGAAAAGTCAACCATAGCCCATTTCCATGTCATTGTTCTAGCTAATCGACAAACTTCAGAAATAGTCAAATTAGGAGACATTCTACATCCACCTTTACCCATTCCTCTAGACGTATTATCAATAACTAAAACACCCTTCATGCCCACCTTAGGATCCGATACACATATAACCTTTTCTGGTCCAAACTTATCCATTGTTCTTAATAAATCAACCATTTTTATCCCCCTAATATAATATTTAGAGATTTTAAATTTATCTCTATTTAAATAAAATTTTATTTTTAATCTTTTGTCATTTTTTAATACTATTGGTAAAAAGTATAAATTTTACTTTAAAACCAATTATATATTACCATACTTTAAAGACTAAATCCTTTTTCTATTGCTTTCATATTTAATTTTACTGCTTTTTCAGAAGAATATTTATTTTTAACAGATTTAACTAATGCTTCTTTGCTCACTATTTTAGTTTTTGCTACAATTATACTTATAGCTATAATATTCAATGTCAATAAAGAACCTAATTCATAAGCAATTTCTGATAAAGGAAAAGCAAAAACTTTTCCAAGCTCAGCATCATAATCACTAACTTCATTAGTATTAATTATTACAATCGTATCATCAGAAATTTTTTCTTTTATTTCTGGATAAGCTTTATTATCTAATACTAAAATCAAATCAGGATGCAGTGCTTCAAAAAAAGAAACAAAATTATCACTAATTAATAGATCAGATTTAGAAACCCCTCCTCTAGCAGATACACCATAACTGGTCGTCATAGTTGCAAATTTATTTTCGTAATTGCTTGCAGCATTTCCCAATATTTCTCCACTAGAAATTAAACCCTGTCCACCAACACCACTTAAAATAATTTCATAGTTTTTTTTATCCATTTTATTTACTCCTTATGTAACATTTTTGGCCGTATTCTGAACTTCAATATAACGTCTAATATAGCCGTCAACTTCATTATCTACTAATTCACCTGTAATCAACTTACCTTCAATATTTTCTTTCTCCATTTTTTGAGCAGCTTTAATGTTCAAACTATTTTTCTTAAGATCTTTTATCATTTCAGCTGGTGAACCCTTTTTATTATTTTTCCCAAAATGAGTAGGACAAACATTTAATGCTTCTATAAACCGAAAACCGTTTTTTCTTTTTAAGGCGTTACTTATATATAACTGTAATTTATCAGGGCTTCCAACTGTTTCTCTGGCAACATAAGCAGCACCAGCAGTTTTTACCATCTGAGAAACATCAAACTGTTCTTCTATATGCCCATATCTGGAAGTTGAAGTTATTTTATCACACGGTGTAGTTCCAGAATATTGTCCTCCTGTCATACCATAATTAAAATTATTGGACATAATAACTGTAATATCTATATTTCTTCGAGCAGCATGAATTAAATGATTACCACCAATTGTAATGCCATCTCCATCTCCAACTAATGTAATTACATTTAAATCTGGATTAGCAAGTTTTATCCCTGTTGCAACTGCTATTGCTCTACCATGTGTACCATGGAATGAATTGGTAGTAAAATAATCATCAGCTTTTCCCCAGCATCCTATTCCGGTAACAACAACTGTGTTTTCTCTGGTTAAATTTTGTTGTTCCATAGCTCTAAAAATTGCTCCAAGTAAAATTCCATTACCACAACCAGAGCACCAAAAAAGTGGAAGAGCATCTTTTTTTAAAAATTTTTCTCCGGTATACTCCATCATTTTTCTACCTCCATTTTAATTTCATTAACTATTTCCATCGGCTTTATAGTTACACCATTAACATGATTAACTCCTACCACCGGAATATTTTTGATGTGTTTTTGTATCTCTGCTTTTAATTGCCCCATATTTAGCTCTGGAACAATAATTTTTTTCATGTTTTTGCTATATCTTTTAATCAAATGTTCTGGAAAAGGCCATAAAGTTTTAAGCTTTAATAAACCCGCTTTTATGCCCTCTGATCTAACTTTTTCAACAGCTGCTATAGCCGAACGAGCAGAACAACCATAAGAAATTAATAGTATTTCTGCATCATCTAAATAATATTCATCATATAAACAAATATCTTCTTTATCATTTTCAATTTTATTAATCAGGCGTTTTACAAGCACATCATAATTGTCCGGATCGTTATTAGGATAACCATCTAATCCATGACCAGAACCATTGGCTTTACTAATTCTTTCACCACCATAGGGAGCAAATGGAGGAATCAAATCATCATCAAATTGATATGGTTTATACTCTTTTGGTGGACCATCATCTAATTTTCTATTTTCTATTTCTATTTCATTATCACCTGGTATAACAATAGTTTCTCTCATTTTTCCAATTAAACCGTCCATAAGTACAAATACAGGTGTACGATAGTGTTCAGCAAAATTGAAAGCTTTTACAGTTAAATCGAAACATTCCTGAACCGAAGAAGGCGATAAAGCAATAATAGAATGATCCCCATGTGTTCCCCATTTTGCCTGCATTAGATCTCCTTGAGCAGGTTTTGTTGCTAGCCCTGTACTGGGACCAACTCTTTGAACATTAATAATTACACATGGTGCTTCTACCATACAGCCAAGCCCAATATTTTCATTCATTAAAGAAATACCAGGACCACTGGTTGCAGTATAACTTTTTTCACCAGCCATACTTGCACCAATAACAGCTGCAATACTTCCAATTTCATCTTCCATTTGTATGTATTTTCCATCAACCTTTGGTAAGTTTATAGATGCATGTTGAGCAATTTCTGATGAAGGAGTAATCGGATACCCAGCAAATATTTTTGCACCTGCTGCAATTGCTCCCTTTCCTGCCGCAATATTACCCTCTAAAAACAATCTTTCTTTCTCTTCTCTGCTCATTTGGAAACCTCCTTTTCACCTTTTATTTTTATAGCAAAATCTGGACACATCTTTACACAAATATCACACTCTATACAATCTTCAGGTCTTTCAGCTTTAGGTCCATCCAATTCATTAAATGAATATACGTTTTTAGGACAAAAGTTGAAGCAAATACCGCATTTTTTACACAAGTCATTATCTATCAAGACTTGAGCCATTTTTAATCATTCCTTCCTTTTTAAAATGTTTTAATTATATTAAACATCAAATTTTATTAGCTACAGCTCTAGCAATTATTATAGCCAGCAATCTTCTTTCTGCTGAATCAGAACGCGAATTTAGTGCTACTGGAACTTTTGCTCCAAACACCATACCACCTGATTTAGCATTACCATGAAATTTATAACTTTTACCTAAAATATTTGCTGATTCTAAATTTGGCATAAGCAATAGATCCGGATCTCCAGCTACTTCAGATTTTATTAATCCTTTGGATTCAGCAGCCTTTTTATTTATTGCCACATCATATGCCAACGGACCATCAATTACGAAATTTTTTATTTGATTTCTATTTGACATAGTACGAAGACAGCTGGCATCAACTGTTGCCTGCATTTTCGAATTTACTACTTCAACAGCTGCTAACACTGCAACTTTAGGATTTTCAATTTCCATGGCTTTCCACAAAGGCAAAGTATTTGTAACAATTTCCACTTTTTCTTCTAAAGTTGGATTAGGAATAATTGCGTTATCACTAATTGCAATTAACTTATGATAACTATCCATTTCAAATAGTGTTAAATTATTTAATATTTTTGATTTTCTAATTCCATTTTCTTTGTCAAAAATAGCTTTTAAATAATAAACAGTTTCTAAAACCCCTTTTGCTAATATTTCAGCTTTCCCATCATTAACTGCCTTAACAGCAAGAACAGCTGCATCCTTATCATTATCTGCATGCAGAATATTTTCTTCTTTTATATGTAAGTCATATTTTTTAACCAAAGATTGTATTTTATCCTTTTCTCCAGTTAATATTGGCTCTTTAATTATATTTAAATCATGAGCTAATTTCACTCCACGAATAACATTTTCACTGCCGGCTGCAGCAACAGCTATTCTTACAGGTTCTAGCTTAGATACATAATTTTTTAACTCTTCAAAATTTTTTATTGCCATATTTTATCTCCTTCTTTAGTTAATTATTTTTTACTGGCCATTCAAGATATTTTTCTTCTTTATTTAACACCCTGGACACGGTTGCAGCTAATGCTTCATTTTCATTACTTCCCGGATAAACAAATATCGGTCCTAATTTATTAACAATATTTTTAATATCATTAACAACTTTATCACTATGAGCTATACCACCTGTTAAAATTATTCCATCTAAATTAAATTTCAGAACTGAGGCCATAGCAGATATTTGTTTTCCAATTTGATATATCATTGCATTATATATTAGTTCTGCATTTTTATTTTTTTCTTCAACCATTGATACCACTTTTTTCATATCTTTAGTTTCTAAATAGCTATAAACACCACCCTCTCCATACAACTTTTTCAATATATCTTTTTTACTATAATCGCCTGAAAAACAAGCTTCTACCAGTGGAATTGGGGGAACTCCTCCAGCCCTTTCAGGTGTAAAAGCAGCACCCTCCATTCTATTATCATTATCTACAATTTTCCCATTATCAATTACAGCAATAGAAAAACCTCCACCTAAATGAGCAACAACTAATTTTATGTCTTCAAACTTTTTATTTAACTTTTCTGTTACTTTTCTAGCTGTAGCTCTAACATTTAAAGCATGAACAAAACTAAATCTTGGAAAATCTTTACATCCAGAAATGCGGGCTACTTCAGAAAATTCATCAACTGCAACTGGATCTACAATAAAAGCATCCACTCCATAAGATTCTGCAATTCGATAAGCTAAAGGGGCACCTAAATTTGAGGCATGATGATAAACTGGATCATTTAAACAAAAATCTACTAATTTATAGTTGACTTTTATTGCACCACTGGGTACAGGAGTAAGCATACCACCCCTTCCTGCACAAGCAGTAATTGTTTCACCTTCACCAATATTATTTTTAATAAAATTTCTTACAATTTTTTCTCTATAATCAATTTGATCTGCAACTTTATTAAATTTCATCATATCATCATCAGAATGATTTATAACTTTTTCTGCAAATAACTCTATATCTCTGTTATTTTTTATTTTGTATAAAGCACATTTTGTCGAAGTTGCACCAGGATTAATTGTTAAAATCATATATTCTTCCACCTCTTAATTCTTAATTGTTTTAAAATTTTTATCAGGAAATAATTTGCTAAATATTATAGTACTGAAGAAAGCTACAAGAACAGCTACATATGTTTCAGTAAACATTGGGTGAAATAAATATTCACCAAAAATAGATTTATATGAAACCCAGAAAAATCCAGCAAGTGCTGTTAAAACCATTGCCCATATACTCCCTTTGCTTGATGTATGCTTCCAATATATTCCGAATAATAATACGACAAATAAAGATCCACGCAAAGTATAAGCAAAATAAACCATATCTAAAATTGTAGAACTCCCGTACATAACTAAAGCAATGGCCATACATATAACACCAGATATCCCGGTGGTTATACGTGATACAAGCAAAATCTCTTTATCTGTAGCATCTGGTTTAAATTTTCTTTGATAAATATCTTTTGTTATCATTGTACCGGAAGCAAGAATAATTGGAGAGACAGTTGATAAAATAGCAGCCATTATTGAAGCAAGCACTATACCTCCCGCCACTGGATGTAATTCCATCATAAGAGTAGGAAGCGCTAATTTAGCATTAGCTAATTCTGGAAATTTAATTCTAGCAGCCATCCCTAATAAAGCAGTTAAAAATCCAAAAGGTATAACTACCAAGGAAGTAATAAAAGCAGCTTTTTTTGCTACAAATTTATCTTTTGCAGCCAATATGGGTTGTATGCCCGCCTGAGCAGTACACGCACCTAGAATTGATGCTATTATCCAGGAGGATACTTTAGGAATACCTATATTGAGCATATTGAAATGCCCAGATGGTAATCCTGCTTGCAAACCTGATATACCTCCTACATCTTTTCCGACAAGAAAAATTGCCAATATAACTCCTCCATACATTGTTATTAAATGCATAAAATTTGTATATCCGACTGAATTCATTCCTCCAGCCAGTGTATATAAAATAAAAGCTGTCCCTAAAACAAGCACTGAAGTAGTATAATCAAGACCAAGCACACTAACTCCTAATGCTCCTGCTGCAACAATTTGAGCAACTCCTACTGCTATCATTACAAATGTAAGTAATACACTTGACACAATTCTAGCATCGACTCCTATATAATTTTCTATTATTCCCGGAACAGTTACTTTATCTAAACTTCTATAAAGTTTGGCAAAAAATATTGCTAAAATTATAACTCCAATTCCATTGGCAATAGTATACCAAGCCCCAGAAAGACCATATGTAAATCCATATTCAGAAACACCTGATGTAGATGTCCCACCTAACCATTCACCTGTACCAGCAGTAACACACATTAAAACTCCTAATCCAGCCCCATGAAAAGCACTGGAAGAGCTCGATTTAGTTTTTGCATATAGGCCTATACCTACTGTAACTAAAAGATAAAATACAATTATAATAACTTGCATTGACATTTTGTAAACACTTCCTCTATTGTGTATTTGATTTAGATTTTTAATTTTTGAAAAAATTAATAAACAATAAATAATATTAAGATTCCGAAAATAAATAATAAAATATATAGTATATAGTTTATATAGTTATCACCTCTTTATATAAAACAAATTTTAATAATTATAACTTAATGTTAATTATAGATATTAATTTTCCTAAATATGAAATTGAAATTTCTTATTTATTGTATTTCAACTAAAATAATGAAAGTCCTTTTTAATTTTATAAAAAAGTTTTATTGCTTAATAAAACATAGCATTTACAAGCGAGAACCTCTTAATCTTCTCTAATTAATTTTAAATCTGTTTAATCAGACTTATCTAATGATTTTGTAATATTAAAATAATTATTTCTAATAAAAAGTGTTTTTTGCAAAATATAATGTTTCAATATACAATATATATATAAGAATAAATTTGTTTATATTTGTTGTTTTATAATTTGAATTTGAAAGTCGATATTAAGATTTGAATTTTAATTAGAATTATTATATAATTTGAAATATCAATTTATAATTTTTTATTCTTAAATAATAATAAATTCACATATTTTTACTAATGAAATTTTGATAACTTAAATTATCAAAGAAAGGAAGGGATTTTTTATGAAAACCAAAAATGATAAATATTTAAACAATTCTTTAATTAATGGGATGAAAATTTTAGATGCTTTTGAAGAACAAAATTCTCATTTAACTTCAAAACAAATAAGTGAAAAATTGGACTTAAATCCGAGTTCTACCTGGCGTTTAATATATACCTTAGAACACCTGGGGTATCTTAAACAAATTCCCGATTCAGATGAATATATGCTTTCTTCTAAAATGCTAAAATTCGCAAGAATAATTTTAAATAATATAAAACTAAGAGGATTAGCAAAACCTTATATAGAAGATCTAGTTGCTAACTTAAAATTAAATTCCAATTTAACAATTCTAGAAAACAATAAATCTATTCTGATTTTAAGAATACCGAGTCCAGAAATTCCTGATACCCATTTTCATGTGGGTAGAGAATTTCCACTTCACTGCTCTTCCTCGGGGAAAATACTTTTAGCAAATACACCTGAAGATCAATTGAAAAAAATATTGGATGAATTAGAATTGAAAAAATTGACTCCTAAAACTATTACAGATAAAAAAAAGTTATATGATAACTTAATGCAAATTAAAGAACAGGGGTATGCAGTTGATAATGGAGAATATATTAAAAACACAAACTGTATAGCAGTACCAATACATGACGCATCTGGAAAAGTAATTGCAAGTTTAAGTGTTTCTAACAGGGAACTTAATGAAAGTCAAAAAGTAAATATTAAAGATTATCTAAATATCTTATCAACAACAGCTAAAAAGATATCTTTTAATATTGGATATGGGTTATATAATCCAATGTCATAATCATTAAAATAAATATATTATAATACATTTATTTGATTTCGAAATAAAAGAGAGTTTTTAAACTCTCTTTTTACTTTTAAATTAAAAAGATCCTGCCGGAATTATTCCAGCAGGATAATTTATATTTAAAATTATCTATTAAGTTATAATAATATCTTTATTTGTAAATCTCCTTTTCAATTTTCTCCATTGCTTCTGAAGCTTTCTCCTGAATAAAAAGATCTGTAATATCATAGGTGAAATTAGATTTCTCAACATTAATTTCAATTACTTCAGCTCCATTATCATCTGCCGCCAGAGGAATTAAAGAAGCTGGCTGGACCTCTCCAGTAGTACCAATAACAATAAATAAATCTGCTTTTTCTGCTTCTGCAAATGATAACCTGTTTTCTCTTTCTGGTATGGCTTCTCCAAAGAAGACAAAATCAGGTTTTAAAACTCCACCACAGTTTTTGCATTTCGGAGGCAGTTCTTCAATAATTTCTGCATTTACAGGATATCTCTCACCACATTTGACACATACCAGTTCTCTCGAGTTACCGTGAAATTCAAATACCTCTCTGCTGCCTGCTTTCTGATGTAAATTATCTATATTCTGAGTTATTACAGCTTTAACATAGCCGTCTTTTTCTAATCTGGCAATAATTTTATGAGCAGCATTCGGTTCTGCACTGCCGAAGTGATCATAAAAAATCTCTTTAATAGTAATCCAGCTTTCTTTAGGATTATTGTAAAAGTAATTAAGATCTAAAATCATAGGGTCATATTCACTCCAGAGGCCATTTTCTCCTCTAAAAGGCGGCACTCCACTTTCTACTGAAATACCTGCACCTGTAAATACTGTTGTATGATTCGAATTTTTAATCATTTGAGCAGCTTTTTTATATTTGTTCATAATTTTTCACCCCATATAAGATTATTCTAATTATTTCCTGCCACAATTATATCTTATTTAGATAAAAAAATAAAATTTAGTTATTTTATTGTATATCAGTTTCATATTATTAAAATCGGCTTTTAAGCATTATTTTTAATAATCTCTAATACTTATATTATTTATTATTGTAAAAATATAAATACTATAGATATTATTTTAAATTATTTACAAAAATTCACAAAAGTTTCTTCAAATAATTTCAAATATTTGTTATACTATCTTATGAAATACTGATTGCAAAATAATTATCAATTTTTAAAAATTAGGAAATTCATTATAAATATCTGTGTGAACCCGGGGTGGATTATTTTAAAGGAGGGCTTCTAAAAATACCTGTGCTTTCAGATGATATTATTTCAGAAGATAATAATAAATTATTTGAAAGGAGATTATAATGTCAGTCTTGGAAAATGATATTAGTGCTGAGTTATTAAAAAAACTTTACATAAAAAAAGCTAAGGAAATGATGAAGCCACCTGGAGTAAGAGATATCAATAAAGATCCTGAACTTCCTGATTATAAAGTCTTTCATGAATATCTGGGCAATCCAAAAAAATGTGAGGACCTGCAAGAAGTAGTTGAACATTATAGAAAAATTCATATTGAAAATAGAGATTTATGTAAAGACTGCAGCCACGATAAAGAAAATTGCGGAAGAGATGTTAGACAGTGCCGAAAAGAAGCAACTCTCTATTTTGAATTGAAAGACAAAATTTTTTAATACAGTCATTTTTTCATTTAATTTATACTGCATTTTTATTTTCAGCCACCCCATTTTGCCCTCTTTTATTGGTTGAATTTTTCTGGAAAGCTCTAATAAAATGTGTTTAAAACAACTATTTAAAATACTTTATATATATTTCAGCAGTCAAATGTGCTGCAGAAGCCAATCCAAAAAGAAACAGACTATTTAACCAAACATAAATATTCCATTCATTAGCTAGAAAATTTAAACCACTTAATAATAAAAAAATGTTTTTAATAAAAGAGATAAAAATAAGGAAATTAAAATTATTTTTCTTGATAAATTTAATACAACTGAGTAAAAAACTGCTTCCCAATAATATTAAAAAAACTCCAAGCAAATCCTGTATTAAATAATAATAATGAAACTTCATTACATTAATCATCCTTCTATTTCATTCTTCTAAATATCATAATCATCAATTAAATTTTATAGAGGCGACTTTTTAATAAAGCCACCTCTTTTTCAGCAGTTACATATTTTTAACTGCCTCCTTAATCCTATTCAAACCATTTTTGAGTAAAGATCTGGGACAGGCTATATTTATTCTCTCAAAACCAATTCCCTGTTCTCCAAACCAGAACCCATCATCAAGAGCCACTTTTGCCTGATTAATCATTAAATCACTCAATTCATCAGATCCTAAATCTAATTCTCTAAAATCAAGCCATACTAAATAAGTCCCTTCAGGATGAATAACATTTATTTCTGGTAAGTTTTTTTCAAAAAAATCAATTAAATAATTTAAATTTTCTTCAAGATAGATAAGAAGTTCATCAAGCCATTCTTCTCCATAATTATAGGCTGCTTCTGCAGCTACCACTGATAGGGCATTATTTCTAGTTAAATGTACAGTATCCATATGATTTTTAAATATTTTTCTTGCCCCTTCATTTGGTATTACTATGCTAGAAGCCTGCAGTCCTGCCAGATTAAATGTTTTACTAGGCGCAACACATGTGATTGAATTTTGTTCAAATTCTCTTGATATAGATGCAAATGGAATATGTTCATGACCAGAATATGTTAAATCACAGTGTATTTCATCACTAACTATAGTGACATTATTATCAAGACATATCTCACCCAGTTTAGATAATTCTTTTTCTTTCCAGACTCTTCCAACAGGATTATGGGGAGAACATAAGATCAATAATTTAGTTCTGGGATCTTTTGCTTTTCTGGAAAGATCATCAAAATCCATTATGTATTTTCCTTTTTCCAAAATTAGAGGATTTTCCTGGATATGACACCCATTATTATTTATTACATTATAAAATGGATAATATACTGGTGGCTGAATAATGACTTTATCCCCTCTATTAGTAAATGAATTTACAATAAAACTCAAAGCCGGAACAATACCTGGACTAAATGAAAGCCACTCTTTTTTAATTGACCAGTTATGTCTATTTCTATACCAGTTTATGATTGCTTTATTATAACTTTCAGGTCTTGAAGTATATCCATATATACCCTGTTTTGCTTTTTCTACAACTGCATTTATAACAGGCTCAGGAGATCTAAAGTCCATATCAGCAACCCAGAAAGGTAATATTTCATCAGCATCACCCACATTAAATTTTTCTTCAATTTCATCCCATTTAGAAGAAAGATTATTACTTCTATCGATAAATTTATCAAAATCCATTGTTTTCTCCTCCTCTTATATTAAATTTCCCAACATTTTTTCATCTGCAAAAAGGGCATTCGTACCTCCAGTATGCCAAAAGATTATATTAGAATCATCTTCAACTTTACCTTTACCTATATAATCAACTAAAGCAGCTGCAGCTTTCCCTGTATATACCGGATCTAAAAATATTCCTTCTTTTTCAGCAAACAATTTAATAGCATCATTAGCTTCATCTGTTGGAACTTCATATCCATCTCCAACATAATCAGGACTAACATCAATATTTTCTTTAGTTATTTTTTTTTCTATATCAATAATACTTAATGATTCTTCTGCCAGTTTAATAATATCATTTATATAACTATCATCCTTATTACTTACATTTATACCATGAATTTGTATATCATCTTCAAGGTAGCTGTTAGCTGCAGTTAAACCCGCCAGTGTTCCTCCCGTTCCTGTAGCATGAAAGATATGATCAAAACTAATATGCATGTCTTTTTCATATTTTTTTATTTCTAAATATGCATTAATGAATCCCAAACTACCTACTGGAGTGGCGCCTCCAGGTGGTATAATATAACAGTCATTTTTTTGTTCTGATAATCTTTCTATATATTTTTTAGATTCTTCCTGAGCTCTATTCATTGCTTCAAAGCTTTCTTCACCTTCTTTTAAATCAATTAATTTAATTTCAGCATTTAAAATTTTATCTAAAAGCAAATTTGCTTTTGGTAATTTGTTTTTTTCTTTAATTACATCTACTAAATACAGCACAGGTTTTACCCCACAGTAGTTTGCTGTAATGGCTGTCTGTAAAGCATGATTGGATTGAGTTGCCCCATATGTAAATACATATTCAGAATCTTTTTCAATTAAATCAGCAAACAAAAATTCTAATTTTCTCATTTTATTGCCGCCAAATGTGCTGAATCCTGTTAAGTCATCTCTTTTTAAAAATATATTCGCATTAAGATATTTAGATAGGTTTTCTAATTTATGAAGTGGAGTTGGAAGAAAAGCAAATTCCAACCTCTTTCTTTTAGATATTTTATCCATCAAATCATAATATTTATAGATGTTAAACATATAAACCTCCCGGTAATTTTATATTTAATTTTCAAGAAGCAGCTTCAATACTATCTTCTTCATAATAAGTCATGCTTATACCTGTAAAACCATAGAATAGATCAATAAGCGGAGTAATGTAATTTAAAAAACAGTAGGGCAGATAGGCTATTGGACTAACACCCAACATTGCTGATGCATATATTGCATTACTATTCCAGGGAATAAGTGGTGCACCTAATGTTCCAGAAGCTTCTATAATTCGCGATAAATTTTCTGGTTTAAGATTCCATTCTTTATAAACTGGTGTTAATAGTGTACCGGTCATAACTGAAGCAAAACTCATTGAAGCTCCAATCATGTTTGAAGCATAATTAACTATCATCGACACTACAACCAGTTTACCCAGTGAGTTCACTTTCTTAGTTAAAGGTTCCAATAATGCTTCCATTATTCCTACTTCATTCATCATTCCAGCCAGTCCAAACCCAAAAAGCATTATGGACAGTGTTCCAAACATAGAAGTAACTCCACCTCTATTGAGCAGTGTGTCCAAAAAATCTATTCCAGTATTGGACGAATATCCACTGTAGAAAGCAGATAATATTGTGTTAAAAGATTCACCCTGATGAAGTACTGCAATTATTCCACCCACAATTGCTGCAATTAGAATAGATATAATTGGAGGCTTTTTCATTACTAGTAGGGCTATAAGGATAATTGCTGGAATGAATGCAATTATTCCAATATTAAAGTTATTTGCTAATCCATCTAACATGCTGTTTAAATGAGTGGAATCAACTGTGCCACCAGAATATTTAAATCCTATAAATACAAATATTACAGCTGTTATTATATAGGAAGGAATTTGATCATAAAACATATGCTTAACATGCTTCATTAAATCACCTTCAGTTACTGCTGCTGCAAGGTTTGTACTGTCAGATAATGGTGACATTTTATCTCCAAAGTATGCTCCACTAATTACGGCACCTGCTGTAATTGGGGCTGGAACACCCAGGCCGGCTCCAACTCCCATCATGGCCAGACCAGCAGTACCCATTGTTCCCCACGAAGTTCCGGTTGCAAGAGAAGTAAGTGAACATAAAATAAGTGTTGTTAATAAAAAATATTTGGGAGTTACAATCGCAAGTCCAGAATATATTAAAGTTGGAACAGTACCAGCGGCAATCCAGGTACCAACAAGAGCCCCAACAGCCAGAATAATAAAACTGGGCTGCATAGCTCTTCGACAAAAATCAAATGCTGCATCCATAACTTCCTGATAAGAATACCCAAGTTTCATTGCTGCAGGAATAATGACAAGCCATCCTAAAAAGAACATCGTCTGAATAGGAGCATCAAAAATTACTAAGCCAACTGCTATTAAGATAACTAAAGCAATCAATACTAAATACGCATAACTGGTAGTGGGCTTTTTTGCATTATTTTTCAATTTTGTAATTCCTCCTTATAGAAAATCGAATTTATTTAAAAACCTAAAACTCAATTTATAACAATTTTATTTTACTGCAACTGCTTCAATTTCAACTTCCACGTTTTTGGGAAGTTCAGCAACTTCAACAGCACACCGTGCTGGAAAATTATCATTAAAAAAACTTTTATATACTTCATTCATTGAACTGAAATTTCCCATGTCGTTTAAATATACTGTTGTTTTAACAATATTATCCATTGAATATTCTGCTTTTTTTAATATTTCTTTTATATTTTTTAATGATTGTTCAGTCTGATTTTTAATATTTTTCTTGATTTCATTGGAAACTGGATCCATCGGAAGCTGTCCGGAGACGAACAATATTTTATCACCGGAAATTTCAACCGCCTGTGAATAAGGACCTACAGCTGCTGGAGCATTATCTGTCTTTACTATCTTTTTTTTCATTTTTATCATCCCTTCTTTAATTAATTTAATCCATAAAATAATAACACCTGGTAAATTTACTAAAAAACAGCACTGTGTTATAATTAAGTTGGCTAAAACTTTTTTACATCAGGGCTGTTTCTATTTTTATTTACCAGGATATAGCTGTGTCTTCACCTCCCCATGTATAATTTTTTGATAGCTATAGTATTGTTTGCTGGGAAAATTGGTGAATATAAGTATTATTAAGCACAGAAAAAGAGCTGAATTCTCTGAAAATTTAGCTCTAAGCTCTTTTTGGGGTGTATTTAATTTCTTTTACTATTTTAATAATAACAGATTTTTATGTATTAGTCAATAATTTTTATGAATTAGTCTATAATATGAAAGGGTTTTTTATGATAAAAAACAGATTGTCTATTTTAATGGCTGAAAATGATATTAAAACTATGCTCGAATTGAGTAAAAAAACTGGTTTAGATAAAAACACAGTTTCGAATTGGTATAATCAAAAAGTAAGTAGATTTCCAGCCAATACTATAGATACCCTATGTAAATTTTTTGATTGTCAGGTGGGAGATTTATTAGTCTATATTCCAGATAGTGATTAACCAAAAAACAGCCCTGTAAAGTAAAAAACCTGCCGGGATTTCCCAGCAGGATAATTTATGCTCCTATTAAATTATAATAACTTTTTAAATATTTAAGTAGTAGCGATTGTAACACCATAAATATGAAAATAACTTTATTTTTTTAATATACCAAAACACAAATATTACTAAATTTCATATTTAGTAAGCAGCTCTTCATCAAAATTCATTCCTGCTCCAATTTCATCTGGAACTTCTATATAACCATCCTCAGCTTTTAATGGATTTTTTAATAGTTTTCCATAATTAAATATATCACCGGTTGTGTCAAAATATTCTATAATAAATGGATAAGGATCCGGGTAAGCTGCAGCTAAATGGATATGTACTTCATGCATTGTATGAGGTGCAACAGGAATGTTATAAATTTGTGCTAATGAAATTATTTTTTTCCATTCTGTTATCCCACCAACAACTGTTACATCTGGCTGCCATATATCAGCACAGTCTTCATCAAGTAATTGTTTAAAATCCCACCGAGTGCTCAGTATTTCTCCATTTGCGATAGGTATTGAAGTTCTTTTTTTGAGTTTTTTTACTGCTTCTATCTCATCAGGCATAAAAGGTTCTTCTATCCAGTCAACATTTAATGCTTCCAGTTCTTTTAGATAACTTGCTGTTAATTTATGATTTTTCCAACCATTATTTACATCTATAAATAATTTTCTATCATACCCTATAACTTCTCTAGCTTTAGCAACTCTTGCTAAATCAGTTTGTAAATCTAATCCACCGACTTTCATTTTAACCGCATCAAACCCTTCTGCAATATTATCTTTCATTTCTTTTTCTACAGCTTTTATCTGTTCTTTTTTATTTCCAGAAATATAGTAACCGCCACTGGAATAAGCCGGGATTCTGGTTCTATATCCACCTAAAAGTTTATATAATGGTAAGTTTGCTGATTTTGCCCTTATATCCCAGAGTGCAATATCTACTGCACTTATTACTCTCAAATAGATACCTCTCCGTGACCATCTCAAAGTCTTTTTGAACATTTTATCCCAGAGCATTTCCACAAAATCAGGATCTTCATCCATTAATAATGGTTTAATTTGATTTTCAATAATATCTTTTGCTTCAGTATTTGCAAAGGCAATTCCCCATCCTTCAATATTATTATCTGTTACTATTTTTACTATTAAATATTCTCTTGAAATTAATGGCCGCATTGATATATATTTTTCTGTCTTAAGAGGAACTGAAACAACCCAATTTTCTATTTTTTTTATTTTCATTATATAAAACATCTCCTGTATTAAATTGACGATCATCTTAAAAAACACTATCAAAATTATTTCTAATTAAAAAGTATCATAATATGAAACCTCTCCCATCACTGGTTCAAAGGAGAGGCTTAAAAATATATATTTATTCTGCTATTTTTTTATTCAATTTATAGATTTCTTTTTCATTCTCAATCTGTTTTACTGTATAAAATT
>JBNJGL010000006.1:0-69334 GCA_051747745.1 Bacillota bacterium
AAAAAACCGGAAGAAGAGATAATAGGTGAAGATCATACCAGCAGATGTCATTTTTCTTTAGTGTAAATATATAAAAACCGGGGAAACTCGGTTTTTTTCTTTTTCAGCAGAATAAAATATTTTTAGGGTGAATTTCAGCCAACTGTTCTATTTTTATATTTTTTGTTTTTTCACTTTTATCTCTAGAAAATAAATTCAGGGGAAGTTTCCTGTGGAACTTAACTTGCAAGCCTGATGGTTATCATTTATAATTAAATGTGTATAGAATAATTGAGGTGGGAAAATGAGCAGCAAAAATTTTAGGATTGGAATATTTGGTGGAACATTTGATCCGGTGCATCACGGCCATTTAATTATGGCAGAACAGGTACAGAGTCACTTCAACCTGGACCGGATTATTTTTATGCCTGCCGGTATCCCTCCACATAAAATAGGCGAAAAAATTTCGGATAATAAAAGCAGATTGAAGATGCTGAAGCTTGCACTTCAGGATAATCCCTTTTTTAGAATCTCCACCTGGGAAATAGAGCAAAAAGATTATTCTTATTCTGTGAGAACACTCAGGGAATTTGTACCGGATTTAAATGCTGAAGAAGTTTTTTTTATAATTGGCGCAGATTCTCTTGATAATATTTTTACCTGGAGAGAACCTGAATATTTGTTGGAAAACAGCAAATTTATTGTTGTTAACCGACCGGGATATGATCTTAATAGTATAATGAAAAAAGAAAAGCTTTTTCCATATATAGATAATATTTATACTTTTTTTGGTCCATATATCGATATATCTTCGTCTCTTATACGTGATGAACTAAAAAATGGATTTTCTATAAGATATTTAACTCCTGATCCGGTAATCAGATATATTAAAAAAAATGATTTATATACTTAAAGGATGAATCTGATGTTAAATAATAGAGAAGATTTTATAAAAAAAATAAAAAGCAGAATAAATTCCGAACGATACAAACACACATCTGGTGTTGTAGAGACCGCACTGAGGCTGGCAGAAAATAAAGATGTAAATCTTAATAAGGTTGAAAAAGCAGCTTATCTGCATGATATTGCTAAAGATAAAAGTCTGAAAGAAATAAAAGAACTTATTCGTGAATCTGATTTTGTAATAGATGAACTGGAAATATCAATACCTGCTGTCTTACATGCTCCAGCGGGAGCAGTGATTGCAGAAAAAGAATTTGCAGTACATGATAAAGAAATACTTGAAGCTATTCGTTTTCATACTTTAGGTCATCCCGACATGGGGCTTACAGCACTAATAATATTTGCAGCTGATTTTATTGAACCACACAGAGATTTTCCCGGTGTGGAGAAAATAAGAAAAATCATTTATAATGATTTTAATAGAGGGATAATAAAGATATGCAGTAATATGATTAAATACCAGATAGAAACAGAAAAAATTATTCATCCAAATACTGTAATGCTTAGAAATAAGTTTTTGCTGTATTGAGAGGAGCATATATATGGGCAGTAATTTTAAAAAAAGTAAGTATATTTTATTGATTTTAATACTTTTTCTTCTTGGAATAGCTATTTCCATTTTCTTTAATGATGACTTTAGTATTTTAAAAAGCAGTCCATTTGAGAAAGAAAAAATCAATCTTCTTATAGTAGGTTATGATTCTAAAATAAATGGTCCATCCAGAGCTGATACTATAATTCTGGCAAGTTTTAATATAGATACAAAAGAAGTGGGTATTATTTTTATTCCCAGAGACACAAGAGTTCAAATACCTGAAAGAGGTTTAAGAAAGATTAATTCCAGTCATGCATATGGTGGTATAACACTAACTAGAGAAACTGTAGAAGGCTTTCTTGATATACCAATAGATTATTATGTCGAAACCGATTTTAAAGGATTTGAAAATATAATTGATCTGCTTGGTGGTGTAGAAATAAATATTGAGAAACATCTTAATTATGTAGATAAAGCTGGTGGATTATATATAAACTTAAAACCAGGCAGACAAAATTTGAGCGGCAGTGAAGCTCTGCAGTATGTTAGATATAGAGATGTGCAGATGGGTGATATAGGTAGAGTTGGCAGACAGCAGAAATTTTTGAATGCAGTTATAAAAAAAGCCACTTCCCCGGCAGTTATTACAAAACTTCCCGGGATAGTTAAAGAATTAAATGAATCTGTAGAAACAAATATTCCTTTACAGGATATAAACCCTTTTTTATCTCTTGCAAAAGAAATTGATATAAATAATATAAAAATTGAGATGCTGCCTGGAGAGCCAAAATATATTTCTGGAGTAAGTTACTGGCTGCCTGATAAAGAAGAAGCTGATATTATGGTCAATAGCTTAATTAGAGATAAATCCTATATTAGAAACAGCAGCTATACTCTTTCGATTTTTAATGGTAATGGAGTACCAGGTATGGCGGGGAATTTAGCAGAAAAGCTTGAGAAATATGGATTTGAAGTAAACAGAACATCTAATGCGGATAACTTTAATTATACAGAAACAGAGATCATATATTACTCTAAAGAAGACCGGGATACAGCTGAAGGTATACAGGAATTAATTAATGGTAAAATACAGCTTAAATCCGAAAAAGAGAGTGGTATAGATATAATTATTGGTTCTGACTATCTGCAATTAATTGAGGAGGAAAAAAATGAGTAAAGAATTGTCTATTAAAGAAATAGCACTACTTGCAGCGGAAGCAGCTGATGACAAGAAGGCTGAGGATATAGAGATATTAAATCTGGAAGGATTAACTGTTATTGCAGACTATTTTGTAATCTGCAGTGCAAATTCTGATAAACAGGTTAAGGCTATTTATAGAGCTGTGGACGAAAAATTGAGTGAACTGGATATTGAAGCTAAAAAAGTAGCCGGACTTGATGATGCCCGCTGGGTACTAATGGATTATGCTGATGTTATAGTGCATATATTTCAGAAGAGAGAAAGAGAATATTATGATCTGGACAGATTGTGGGCTGATGCAGAAAAAATACTGAGAAAAGAAGAATAAAAAACATAAAATTAAGTATTAATAACTGTTTTTCAGTAGAATATAAAAAGTAGAAAAATTTTAAAAGTCATAGATTTGACTTTTTAGACTATTATTAATATAATAGCAGATAATAATATAGAAAAGACTGTGAAGAGAAGTAGTAGGGAAAAATTTGTTTAAAGAGAGTCGGTGGCTGGTGCAAATCGATACATATTTTTTTCGAACTCGTCTCTGAGTTCAGCTGGTAATTGACAGTCAGCTGCGCTGTGTGCGTTAAACACAAATGAGTGGGTTTTTAGCCAAGTTAGGGTGGTACCACGGATTTTATCCGTCCCTGTTTTTCAGGGGCGTTTTTTAATTTAAAAATTTAAATATATTCTAAGGAGTGTGAATTGTATTGCAGGATTTTTATCCATTTAGTAAAGTAGAAAAAAAGTGGCTTAAAAGATGGGAAGACTCTGGTCTTCATAAAACAGGTGATGATCCGGAAAAAGAAAATTATTATGTTCTAGAAATGTTTCCATATCCGTCTGGCAATCTTCATATGGGTCATGTCAGAGTTTACTCGATAGGTGATGTAATAGCTCGATACAAGAAAATGCAGGGCTATAATGTTCTTCATCCGATGGGATGGGATGCTTTTGGACTTCCTGCTGAAAATGCGGCTATTAAGCATGGAAATATTCATCCTAAAGAATGGACCTGGGATAATATTGCCAATATGAAAAGACAGATGAAAGCAATGGGACTAAGTTATGACTGGGATAAAGAAGTTACTACTGCTGCCGAAGATTATTATAAATGGACACAGTGGTTTTTTGTTCAGATGTATAAAAATGATCTGGCGTATAAAAAAGAGTCTGCTGTAAACTGGTGTCCCAGCTGTGAAACGGTTCTGGCAAATGAGCAGGTGGTAAATAATGCCTGTGAAAGATGTGGAACAGAGGTAAATATAAGAGAATTAGAGCAGTGGTTTTTAAAAATCACTGATTATGCAGAACAACTTTTAAATGATCATGATCTTCTGGATAACTGGCCGGAAAAAGTTAAAATCATGCAGAAAAATTGGATTGGCCGCAGTGAAGGAATGAGAATTAAATTTCCTGTAAAAGGAATGGATGAAGAACTGGAAGTGTTTACAACAAGGCCAGATACACTTTATGGTGCAACTTATATGGTTCTTGCACCAGAACATCCACTTGTTAAAGACATGACAGAAGGTACAGAAATGGAAGCTGAAGTTAAAGAATTTATAGAAAAAGCTAAAAAGCAGAAAGAGATGGAAAGAACTTCTCCAGAATCGGAAAAATTGGGTATTTTTACTGGGGGATATGCTGTTAATCCGGTTAATAATGAAGAAATTCCAATAATGATTGCAAATTATGTTTTGATGAGTTATGGTACTGGAGCAATAATGGCTGTACCTGCTCATGACCAGCGTGATTTTGATTTTGCACGTAAATATGACCTTCCAATTAGAGTAGTAATTCAACCTGAGGATAGAGGAGAAATCCTGACTTCAGAAGAAATGGATGAGGCATATGATGGTGATGGCTATTTGATTAACTCAGAAAAATATAATGACCTCAGTGTGGAAGAGGCGTTCGATAGAATGGCTGAGGACTTTAGTAAAGAAGGAATAGCAGAATTGAAAGTTAATTATAGATTAAGAGACTGGCTGATTTCCAGACAGAGATACTGGGGTGCTCCTATACCTGTAGTATACTGTGATAATTGTGGTGCAGTTCCTGTTCCAGAATCTGATCTTCCGGTTGAACTTCCTCATGATGTAGAATTTAAACCTACTGGTGAATCACCACTTAAATATGTTGATGAATTTGTTAATACTACCTGTCCTGAGTGTGGTGGCCCGGCCAGAAGAGAAACAGATACAATGGATACCTTTGTGGATTCATCCTGGTACTTTTTGCGCTACTGTGATCCTAAAAACGATGATCTTCCTTTCAGCAAAGAAAATGCTGACAGATGGTTTCCAGTAGATCAATATATTGGTGGTATAGAACATGCTATACTGCACCTTCTTTATTCTAGATTTTTTACCAAAGTAGTTCACGATATGGATATGACCGAAGCAGTTGAACCATTTACTAATTGGCTGGCACAGGGTATGGTGCTTAAAGATGGTGCTAAAATGTCAAAATCTAAAGGTAATGTAGTTGATCCAGAAGAAATATTAGAAAAATATGGTGCAGATACTGCAAGGTTATTTATACTTTTTGCCTCACCTCCAGAAAAAGATTTAGAGTGGAGTGACAAAGGAGTTGAAGGTGCAGAAAGATTTTTGAACCGTGTATGGAGATTTGTAACAGAAAATATAGAAATCATTAAAAGTGGGTCATCAGATATCAGTAGAGAAGAGCTAGATAAAGGTGGGAAAAAGCTGTATAGAACTCTCCATGCCAGCCTCAAAAAGGTTACTGAAGATGTTGGAGAAAGGCTTAATTTTAATACTGCAATAAGTGCAGTTATGGAGCTGACAAATGAGGTCTATTCATATTTAAATGAAAGAGAAGCAGCAGATATTGATAAAGCACTTTTAAAAGAAACTGCTGAGAATATTCTTTTAATGCTGGCCCCATTTGCACCATTTATTACAGAAGAGCTCTGGGAAAAGCTGGATAAGGAAAAAAGCATACACCTTATGAGCTGGCCGGAGTATGACAAATCAGCCCTTATAAGAGATGAAATACCAATTGTTATTCAGATTAATGGTAAGGTGAGGGAAAAGATTTCTGTGGATCCAGATATATCTGAGGATGATTTAAAATCTAGAGTGTTAAAGCAAGAAAAAGTTAAATCATATCTTCAGGATAGTGAGCTGATAAAAACAATAGTAATCCCCAAAAAACTTGTCAATCTGGTAATTAAATAGATTTAATAGATTTGATCTGCCCTTCTGAGTAATATATTTATTATTCAGGAGGGTTTTACTATTTTGACTGTAAATAAATTTAATAACTTCTTAAAAAAATAAAAAGGATATTTTAGATTTTTAAAGAAGAAAGATATTGATTAAAGAACTTATATTTATATATTTAGGATTTTTTGCATAAAATTATAATTTAAGGAAGGAGAAACAAAATGAATAAAGTTTTAGATGGAATTTTAGAAGCTATAGATGACGAAATTGCAGCCCAAAAAAAATATAAGCAGCTAAAAAAACAGACAGATGACGAAAAAGCTCAGGCATTATTTGAACAGCTTATAAAAGATGAGATTAGCCATGAACAACTATTGCGGTCCCGATATGAAGCTCTAAAAGAATATATGGAAGACTAAAATATGTAAATTAAAATACTTATTTCTTTTAATATTTTCATCTGAGATCACTAATCAGGAGGAAAATATTATTTCCTCTTGCATATATTAAAAAAAATAGATATAATTATTAATAATAGTAATTATTACTGAAATAAATCTAATTAAAATATATTTTAGATAAATACTAATGAGAATATTATTAAAATCTGAGGAGCTGTAAAAGATGCTGCTGGAAGAAATCTCAACAAAAGATTTCGGAAAACTACCTTCCAAAAAGATGAGAATAAGTGACTTATTTTTAACGTTATCCTGGGCCCTTGATATGGGAAAAGCAGAAATTTTAAATCATTCCCGCAGGGTTGCCTATATATCTTATGAAATTGCAAAAATTTTGGGATTGAGTTCTGAAAAAATTAATGAGGTGGTTCTGGCATCTCTAATCCATGATATTGGAATTGAAGAAAATGAAAATAAAAAGATTGCTGATAGTTCTTTTGATCTGGATTCTGATTTTATAGAACTTCACTGTAGAAGTGGTGCAGAACTCACAGATAGAATAAATTTTCTGCCAGAACTCAGTAAAATCATACTCTGCCACCACAATAACTGGTCTTCAAATAATTTCAATTCTTTGAGTGGAGAACAGATTCCGACTGCCAGCAGAATTATTTATCTTGCAGATAGAGTTGAAGCCCTGATAGATAAAAATGAATATATTTTATTTCAGGTTAATTTTATTATAAAAAAAATCAAAAAACACTCCGGAAGTTTCTTTGATCCAGATATTGTTAATAATTTTATAGAACTGTCTAAAAAGGAATCTTTCTGGTTAAATATATCAAGTGGTGAATACAATAATATTCTGGCACAGTGGGGTAGAGAAACCAGAAGAGAAATTAATTTAGATGATCTGGAAATCATTGCCAGTGTAATGGCTGATATTATTGATAGAATTAGTCCATTTACCTCCAGACACAGCACTGGAGTGGCAGCGATTTCAGCTATGCTTACATACGAACTCGGTTTTGATAAAAAATATCAGAGAGCAGTCACAACAGCAGCTTTGTTTCATGATCTCGGAAAACTAATTATTCCAGAAGATATAATAGAAAAAAAAGGTCATCTAAATGACAGGGAATATAATCTGATTAAACAGCACTCTTTTTACACATATCGGTTATTGAATAAAATAAAAGGGATAGGTGATATTCCTGAATGGGCTTCTTATCATCATGAACGACTTGATGGAAGTGGTTATCCTTTTCATCATAAAGCAGAAGAATTAAATATGGGAAGCAGAATTATTGCAGTTAGTGATGTTTTTCAGGCATTGACTGAAGATAGGCCATATAGAAAAGCTTTTACAATAGAGCAGGCTCTGGAAATTGTAGAAGAAATGAAGGTAAATGGTGAACTTGATAAAAGGGTGGTTGAGAGTTTAAAAAATTCTATTTAAAGAAAAGTAAGATAAATTTGGAGGTATACATTTTGAAAGCAGAAATAAATATCATAAACGATGTAGAAGTAATTGTTAAACCTTCAGGTAATATTGATTTTTCTAATTCACAAAAATTAAAAAAAGATCTGCTGGATATATTTGATAATGGTTACAAAAAAGTGAGGATTAATTTTGAAAAAGTTTCTCGTATTGATAGTTCTGCTCTGGGAAAACTGCTTTTATTTCACAAAAGGTTAAGAGAGAAAAATGGAAAATTAATAATTGAAAATGTAAAAAGTAGTTATGTAAAAAATATGTTTGATGTTATTAATTTACATAAAGTTATAGAAATTAAAGATTGAAAGACAGTATCTTGCTGAAAATTACTGCATTTTTTTATTAATTGTTGTGGAGTAGGAGGAATAACAGTTGTTGAAAGAAAAATTTAATTTAAAAAAACTGTCCATATTACTATCTGTATTTTTAATTTCAGCAGTTATTTTTTATTATATATTCACCTTTAACTTTATTTATATTATTTTTTTTATTACAGCATCACTAATATTTTTTAATTATTTCTTTGATAACCTATTGAACAGGATTAAAATTTTAAAAGATGAGATAAAAGAAAAAGATAAAAATATAATTGATTTAGAAGAAAATATAAAAAAGAAATTTAAAAAAGCTAGAGATGTTCATCAGAGAATGCTGCCAAAAAAACTGCCTGATACCGGGGATATTATTATTAGTACTTATTATCGGCCTGCAGAATACATCGGTGGAGACTATTATAATGTTATGGAGATTGATCATGAATCAATGAGTCCTTTTTTTGACCAGTATCTGGTTTATTATTTTGATGTTTCCGGACATGGAATCGACAGCACACTCTTATCTATTTTTATTAATGATACAATTGAAAGTTTTTTAAAACTGCGCCATAATCCTGGTGAAATGATTTCTCCTAAAGAACTTATGAATTATATAGATAATGCTTATCAGGAAGAAGGTTTTCCTGATGACTATTTGGTTTGTATATTTTTAGGACTGCTGGATTTGAATAAAAACAGATTAAATTACTGTAGTACAGGGTTTCAGTATCCTATTTTTAAAATTGATGCAGGTAAAAAGGTAGAAAAAATTAAAACAGGTGGACTTCCGGTATCGTCTGCACTTGCTTTTGTAGATAAAACACTTGAAGAAAAGGAAATGATTATCGATAAAAATTCTATGATTTTGCTAACAACTGATGGACTTTTAGAACAGGAGATCAATGGGAAAAGTTATTTTGAAGAGATAGATAAAATTTTAAATTCCTACAGCAGTTATCCGGCACCTTTAATGAAAGACATCATTTATGCTGATTTTTATAATTTTTCTGCTGAAAGCATGATAAAAGATGATCTCACCTTTTTAATATTAAACAGGATGGAAAACAAAAGAAAAGAATGGAATTCAGCCAGGTCTGATTTATCAAATAGAACTATTTTAGAAGAAGTATTAAATTTTATGGAAGAAAGCTGTGAAAACCAGAAGAATTCTTCTTTTGATAAATTAAAGAATATAGTAAAGAGTATTTTATTGAAAGAAAACAATTTTACAGTTTTACAAACTATAAATATAAAGGCCTACAATAATCCTGAATATTTAATTTTTAGTTTTGAAGATAAAAAAAATAATTTAAACTGGAAGCAGGCTGCTGGAAATAGTTTTGATGAATTTATAAAGATAAAAAATGAATTTGTTAGAAATGATTTTGAATTCAGAAATAATAAGGTTTACATAAGTTATAATAATTTTTATAATAAAATATATTTTTTTATACCAAAATTAAAATCTAATTAAGAAATTAAAATAGTGAGGTGGCAAAATGAAGGGAAAAAGAGTAGAACTTCTTTTTGAACAGCAAACAGCAGTTTTAAAAATTTTTGTAGAAGTTAATTTTGAAAACTCAAATCCTATCAAAGAAAAGTCTAAAGAGCTGATATCTAAGAATAATGTAGAGAATTTAATTATTGACCTCAGTTCTGTTCCATATCTTGACAGTTCCGGTATTGGATTTGTACTTTCCATTTTCAAATTTATGAGGGATAAAAAAGGTAAATTGATTTTGCTCAATCCCAATGACAAAGTTAAGCGGGTATTAGAAGTAACAAAAATTGATACGATAATTAAAATTTTTTATGAAAAAGAAAAGGCAGTTGAAGAATTATCCTAGCATTTTATGCTGATAATTTGTATTTATAAAATTTGAGGTGCGTAGTATATGGTAAAACCAGCCTTTAAAAAACAGTTTTTAATAGGAGGCAGCACAGAATCAATTTCTGAAGTAATAGAGAATATTTTGCTGCTGCTTAAAGAAAAAAATCTGCAAATTGAGGATATGGATTTTCGTATTGAACTTGTTCTGCGGGAAATGATTGCAAATGCAGTTGAACACGGCTGCGATAAAAATAATGACTTCAGTCAAATTAAAATTAAACTGGAAATTAAAAAAAATCAAATCAGTATCAGTGTAAAGGATCAGGGAGACGGATTTGAGTGGCAAAAAAGAGATTTGGAGACTCTTCCAATTTTTGCTGAAAATGGCAGAGGTCTTATAATAATAAATAAAACAGCTGATAGAATTGAATTTAATGATTGCGGTAATAAAATAAAAGTTCATTTTGATTTTAGTGAAGTAGACTAAAAAAAGTGATAGAAGTTATAGTCTGCTAGCAAACCTCGTGGGCTTGCCCCGAGGAGGGTCAAAATTTTTTAAATACTATAATTTAAGACTGATAGTATACTTATTAGATTAAAAATTATTTAATGGGAGGAATAATATTGCTGAAAAAAATAAAAAGTTCAATGTTTGCAAAATTTGTACTGGCTTTCTTGGTAATTATTGTTTTATTTATCATTTCTAGTACAGTTGAATACTACTACAGCCATCTTGTTACAAATATTGATGATGAAATTGATGAAATGCAGGAACTTCAGCTGTTTTTAGCAAATCTCGAAATAGATCATCATCTCTGGATGATTAGTATTTATGATATGATTGCGGGAGGACCAGCTCCAGAGCTTGGAGACCACACAGAATGCAATCTAGGAAACTGGTATTATAACATGGAACCAGAAGATTATTATATTGAGCCATATAGAGCTATGGAAGAACCTCATCAGCATTTACATATGCACGGCCAGGAAGTTGTATCACTTTTTAAGTCCGGCCAGGAAGAAGAGGCTATTCAGCTGTTTCAGGAAGAAATTAAGCCTGATTTAAATGATGTGCGTCAGAACTTAGGAGAAATTATTGAACTGACTGATCAAGAAGTTAGTTCAATGATGGAAGAAAGGGAGGCTATTTCTAAAAGAGCTGATACTCTCTTTATTGCAGCAATTATAATTACCACACTTCTGGCAGCACTTATAGCATGGATTCTTACAAAAACAACAGTAACACCAATTAATAAAATAAGCAGTCAGGCCGAAAAAATTGCAGCTGGTGATTTGACACAAAAAGTGTCCAGTAAAAAAACAGACGAAATTGGAAGCCTTGTAGCTTCTTTTAATAAAATGATAGACACTTTGAAAGATTTAATTTCCAGTATCAATGATAATTCTGATGCGGTTGTAACTGCTGCCGGGGAGCTTAATATTGTTTCTGAAGAGACAGGTAGAAGTTCTGAAGAAATAGCCCACAGTATTACTGAAGTTGCACAGGGCAGTGAAGATATTGGAAGAGAAATTGCAAATATGAAAAATGCTGCTGTACAGCTCGATAATGAGGGGGAAACTCTAAAAGAAAATGCTGAACAGAGCCTAAAGGTTGCAGATCGTTCTTCCCAGACAGCCAGTGAGGGTCAAAAAGCTATTCAGGAGGCTATAAATCAGCTTGACACTGTCAGTGAAACAGTTAATTTTGCCACTCAGGCAATTGAAAAGCTTGGTAAGAGATCCAGAGAAATAGGTGAAATGGTTGATATGATTGAAGGGATATCTTCTCAAACCAATTTACTGGCTCTCAATGCCGCCATTGAGGCTGCGAGGGCAGGAGAAAAGGGAAGAGGTTTTGCTGTTGTTGCAGAAGAAGTAAGAGAGCTGGCTGAAGAATCTTCTGAAGTAACAACCCAGATTACCAGTCTGATTGAGGATATACAGTCTGAGACAACTGCTACTGTAAATTCTATGGATACAAATATTGAGGAAGTAGAAAAACAGATTTCTATTATTAATAAAGCTGGAGATTCTCTAAATAAAATGGTTGAAGCTTCGAATAATACCAGAGATAAAGTTAATGAGATGAAGAAATTTGCCAGTAAACTGGATGATATTATTGATATAATAAATCATTCGGTTGATTCGGTCGGCAGTGCGATAGAAAACAATTCAGCAAGTGCTGAAGAAGTATCAGCTCTGGCAGAAGAACAGAGTGCAACTGTTGAGCAGATATCTGCTTCTGCAGATGAAATGGAAAATATGGCCCAGCATTTAAAATCACTTATAGAGAAGTTTAAATTAGAATAATATGTTTATACAGCTCATATTTTGGCTGATATTTATGTTCAATCATAGATATAAAGCTGAGATATGGGCTGTTTTTTTATTCCTGAGAAAAAGGATAGTATTTTTATCAAATATACGTTGACATTGATAATCGTTTTCATTATAATAAATATAGAATACAGCAGGAGGTAAAAAGATGACCCTCGTAGATATTAAACATGGAGAAAAATTTATAATAGAAAAAATAAATGATAAAAATACCAGAATGCAGGCACTTCGTTTTGGAATAGGAGAAGGATCTGAAATAGAATGTGCGGGCATTCTTCCTGGAGGACCGGTAATTTTAAAGAAAAATCTGCAGGAAATTGCTGTTGGAAGAAAGATGGCAGAAAAAATATCTGTAAAACAGAAGGAAATGTTTTAATGGATCAGTGCAGTCAGATAAATATAGATAACAGTGTTGATGCTGATCCCAAAATTGTTCTTGCCGGTAATCCAAATGTAGGTAAATCGATATTTTTTAATTACCTGACAGGAATATATGTAAGTGTTTCTAATTATCCCGGGACTACACTTGATATCAGCAGCGGTAAAATGGAGAATTATACCGTATATGATACACCTGGTGTTTATGGAGTTGGATCCATAAATGATGAGGAGAGAGTCGCCAGGGATTTTATTATTTCTGCAGATATAATAATTAATGTGGTAGATGCAAGTCATCTGGAAAGAGATCTATTTTTGACACAGCAGCTTATTGATATGGATAAAAGAGTTATTGTTGCTTTAAATATGATGGATGAAGTGGAAAAAAATGATATTGAAATAGATATTACAACTCTGGAAAAAAAGCTGGGTGTTCCTGTTGTACCAACTGCAGCTGCTAAAGACAGAGGCCTGTTGGAATTGAAAGAAAAAATAGATTCAGCCTGTAGTGGTAATAAAATTTTTGCAGATGATAAAAATTTAAGACAATTATATAAAGACATAAGTAATGATACTGACTCATCTGCAGAAGCTGTTATGCTTCTGGAAGAAGATGAGTCTATGATATGTAAATATGGGGATAATTATCCTGAATTAAGAGAAAAAATATATACATTAAGAAGAAAAAAAGTAGACAATATCACTGCGGAAACTGTTCATTATAATTTAAAAGAAAATGGATTTGCCGCAAATCTTGCCAGATATATGGTTAAACCTGTAACAGGAATTCCAATGCTGATTGTTCTTTTGTTTTTAATCTATCAATTTATTGGTGTTTTTGTTGCTCAGTATATTGTTGGATTTACTGAAGGATGGTTTTTTAAAGGACATTATGAACCTTTTGTCAGATCAATTATTTCATCTTCAGTAGGCCTTGATAATTTTCTGGGTAATCTGCTGGCTGGAGAATTTGGTGTTTTAACTATGTCAGCAACATATATTTTTGGACTTTTAATGCCACTTGTTGGGGGATTTTATTTAATGCTGTCAATTCTTGAAGATACAGGTTATCTGCCCAGAATTGCTGTTCTTGTTGATAGATTTCTGCAGAAGATTGGTCTAAATGGACGTGCGATAATACCAATGCTGCTTGGTTTTGGTTGTGTTACTATGGCTACTATTACCACCAGGCTGCTTGGTACAAATAGAGAACGAATCATTGCTATATTTCTGCTTGGACTGGCAATACCATGTTCCGCACAGCTGGGAGTGATTGCAGGTTTAATTGCAAAATTGGATCTGTTCTATGTTGTAGTTTATGTTCTCACTATTTTTATTATTTATGTACTTGCAGGTACATTTCTTAATAAGGTTTTACCAGGAGAATCAAGTGATTTGTTAATAGATTTACCTCCAATAAGACTTCCAAAACTGGTCAATGTTCTTAAAAAAACATATCAGCAGACAGCTGCATTTGTCAGAGAGGCTGGCCCGATTTTTGTTCTTGGTGCAGCTTTGATAACAGTTATGGAAGTTTCTGGATTTTTAAATGCAGTTACATCTTTTGCAAGACCGCTTATTACTGGCTGGCTGGGCCTTCCGGCAGAAACTACAACTGCTTTTATTATGGGAATAATTAGAAGAGATTTTGGTGCTGCTGGATTAACCTCAATTTCTCTTACATCAGCCCAGATTACAGTTTCTTTAATTACATTGACTTTATTTGTACCGTGTATTGCTGCAATGATGATAATGATTAAAGAGAGAAATCTAAAAGAAGCAGTATATATATGGTTTGGAAGCTGGATAACTGCTTTTGTTACAGGGGGAATAGTTAATTTTTTGATATTTTAAAACCTGTTATAATTGCTGGGATTTACATTATCTGAGCAAATTAATTAAGGAGTATAGTTATGAAAAACTGCAGCATCGAAAATGATAAATTAAGGCAGGAAATTACCTGTCCAACCTGTGGATTGAAAATAAAGGAATCTAAAACTTTAAAATGTCCGCGGTGTAATAGTTTTTTATTTCCTAAATGTTCTGATTGTAATAAGTGCAGTTTATTTAATTGATTTTTCTTTACAGCCAAAGTATAATATATTTAGTGAGGTGAGAACATGAAAGAATTTGCCAAAGTGCTAAAAAATGAAAATAACAAAAGTCTTGTTAGAATAGAAAGAATTTCAGCCTGCAGTAAATGTAATAAACAGTGTCTGCTTGGCGAGCAGAGTCATGAAATTGAAGAAATGGAAGTGCTGGTTGATGACCCGATTGGAGTAAAACCTGGAGAAACCGTAATACTGGAAATGGAAGCACAACCTATTTTATTTGCTTCTATGATTGTTTATCTTGTTCCAATTATTTCGCTTATTATGGGATACTTTGCAGGGATATCACTGTTTTCTGGATTTATCGTTAATGAAGAAATTGCGGGTATATTGGGATCAGTTGTATCTTTTCCTCTGTCATTTTTGATATTAAGACTTTTTGATTTAAAAGCAAGTTCAAATAACCGCTATCATCCAAAAATAACAGAAATAGTTAATGGTGATACTTTTAATTTTAATGAACAGTGTGAAGTTTAATATTTTGTCTTTTAAATAAAGTATAGAGTTTTTGATTTTTAGACATCATTCGATTTCTTGATAAAGAAAAATAAAATAAGAAGATAAGCACCTATAAATAGGAAAATTTAGAGGTAGAAAATTGAGAAGGTGAATTTAGTGGCAGCAGAAGAAAAGGGACTTAAAAAGGCAGTTATAAATGATGATTTTTCAGCGAAAAAAATGATATTAAAACTTGCCTGGCCAGTTATAGCAGAACAGTCACTTGCAACTATTACACATATAGTGGATATGATGATGGTGGGTCGTCTCGGTGCTTCTTCTGTGACAGCAATTGGGTTAACAATGCAGCCTTTGTTTTTTTCTACTGCACTTGCTTCTGCACTTGGAGTTGGGACAACTGCATTAGTATCCAGATTTGTTGGTTCTAATAATGCAAAAAAAGCAGGAAATGTTCTGCAGCAGTCAATTTTAATGGCAGGGGTAATAAGCCTTTTAATTGCTGCTTTTTTTTATATAACTGCCCCGAATATACTTTCACTTATGGGTGCAGATCAGGAAGTAAATATACTTGGAACTGGTTATTTTAGAATAATGATGCCTGGATATGTATTTATGGTAATTGGATTTATAATAACTGCTGCTCTGCGGGGAGCTGGAGAAACAAAGCTGCCCATGAAGGTAAATATAGTGGTCAATATTATAAATGTACTGGGAAATTATCTGCTTATTTTTGGGAACTTTGGTTTTCCAAAACTGGGTTTAAATGGAGCTGCAATTTCTACGACTTTTGCCAGAGCTGGTGGAGGTGTAATTTTTTTTATTATAGCACTATCTTCTTTGAGCTCTATTAAGATGGAATTTGATAAATTCTTTAAATTAGATTTTAGCCTTCTGAAGAGAATTTTGAAAATTGGTATTCCCACTGCTATGGAAGAATCAGTTAGGCGGTTTGCTCAGCTTCTTTTTGTTAGAGTGATTTCTTCTCTTGGAACTACAGCTTTTGCCTCACATCAGATTGCTATCAATGCAGAATCTATTTCTTATATGCCTGGATTTGGTATAGCAGTTGCTGCAACTACTCTTGTCGGTCAAAATCTGGGAGCAGATAATCCGGATGGAGCTGAAGAAGGTACATATGAAGCATGGAAGATAGGTTCAATAATAATGGGATTTATGGCAGTAATATTTCTGTTTTTTCCCGAATATCTGGTAAGACTTTATACAGATGATCCGGATATTATTAAACTGGCATCAATTAACCTCAGAATAGTCGCTTTTTCACAGATCCCAATGGGAACACATTTTATTTTTGCAGGAGCTCTGAGAGGAGCAGGTGATACTAAAGCAGTATTTTACAGTACTGCTGTTTCCAGCTGGATTTTCCGCCTGGTTTTAGGTTATATTTTAGTTCACCCTCTGGGAATGGGTCTCAAAGGTGGCTGGATTGCAATGGTTGTTGATTGGATTATGAGGGGAAGTTATGTTGTTTATCGATTTAGAGGTGGCAGCTGGAAATTTATTGATGTTTAATTTTATATTTCAGTTTATTAAAATTTGTAGACACATCAAAATTTAGTTTTAAAATAAAACTGTAATTCAGCTTATTAAAGGGAGGTCAATATGTTTAAAAAGATTATTATTTTTATTTTTATCTTTGTATTTGCATTTTTATCAGTAAACTTTGTTTCAGCTAACTCTGATAAGGATAATATATCTGAAAATGAAAAGATTAATGTGGAGATGATTTTAGAAGAAAATAAATTTTCAAAAACAGATAAAGAGGAAATAGTATTTAAAATTAATAATTTAAGCAGTGAGGATATCAACTTAATTTTTAATTCAGGTAAAAAATTTGATTTTTATTTATTTGAACTCGATTATGATTTATCTGAGATTAGAAAAAACTATAACTATTCTGCTGTCTATCAGTGGTCAGAAGATAAAATGTTCAGACAGGCATTTCAGGAAATCAAACTTCCTTCAGAAGATAGTTTGTCTTTTGATGTTAGTTTTAATTTTACAGATATACCTGAAGGAGAATATCTGCTAATAGGGGAACTGCTTTCTCAAAATTATATAATTCGAAGTTCGATAATAAAAGTAACTGTTAAATAATGAATGACGAAGAGAATAAGTATGATTTACATATTTTAATTATATAATTGAAAATTCAGAATATTTTTATTTTAAAAAAAGGCTTGCATTTTTTCACAAGTAAATATATAATTATAAAAACTTAAACAAAAATATTTATATAAATCCTGAGAAAGGGAGAGTAACTTTAATCGGAGAATAAAGCAATCCAGAGCAGCTGAGAGTCTGGACTTAAGATTAAAGTGAAGCGCACCCTGGAGGAGTTTTATTGAAAGTTCATAAACTGTGATAAGTAAATCTTATTAAAATGGACAGATAGATAAAAACACAAACCTGTGTTAAAGGTAATGAGTGGATAAACTAAATTTGTTTGTCAACTGGAGTGGTACCACGGGAATATCTCGTCTCTTTTATAGAGGCGATTTTTTATATTTAAAATAGAATATTTATATAAATCCTGAGAAAGGGAGAGTAACTTTAATCGCAGAATAAAGCAATCCAGAGCAGCTGAGAGTCTGGACTTAAGATTAAAGTGAAGCGCATCCTGGAGGAGTTTTATCGAAGGTTCATAAACTGTGATAAGTAAATCTTATTAAAATGGACAGATAGATAAAAACACAAATCTGTGTTAAAGATAATGAGTGGATAAACTAAATTTGTTTGTCAACTAGAGTGGTAACACGGGCAGTCCTCGTCTCTTATTATTATTAAGAGCGGGGACTTTTTTATATATTTTTTAATGGGGGTGATTAAAATTATTAAATTTAAAGGAGTAAATAAATGGTTTGGAGACTTACATGTTCTCAAAGATATTAATTTAGAGATAAAAAAGGGAGAAGTTGTTGTAATCATAGGGGCAAGCGGTTCCGGTAAAAGCACAATGCTGAGATGTATCAATTGTCTGGAAAATTTTCAGGAAGGAGAAGTTATAGTTGATGATATAAAACTTAATAATGAGACAAATAAAATGGAAGTTAGAAAAGAAGTAGGTATGGTGTTTCAACAATTTAACCTTTTTCCACATAAAAACGTGCTTGAGAATATCATAATTGGTCCTGTGCATTCGCGAAAAATTTCTAGAGGAAAGGCGGAAGAAAGGGCAGTTAAACTGCTGGAGAAAGTAGGAATATCTGAAAAAATTGACTCATATCCCTCGTCTCTCTCAGGAGGGCAGAAGCAGAGAGTTGCGATAGCCAGAGCACTTGCAATGCAGCCGAAGGTGATGCTGTTTGATGAACCAACATCTGCGCTGGACCCTGAAATGATAAAAGATGTATTAAATGTTATGCGTGATTTAGCCAATGAAGGTATGACAATGGCTGTAGTCACACATGAACTTGGCTTTGCCAGAGAGGTTGCAAATAGAATTGTTTTTATTGATGAAGGGAGGATTGTTGAAATAAATAAATCTGAGGAATTTTTTGCAAATCCTGTTGAAAAAAGAAGTAAAGAATTTTTGAGTCAAATTTTGTAGTATAGAGAAGGGGGTTATTATTATAGATACTTTATTAGAAAAGAAATCAGATTATAAATATGGGGATTATGGAGAAAAATGGTTTGCTGATACAAAGAGTTTTGAAGAAGATTTGGAAGAATACTGGGGAGAAAAATGGAGCGTCTCTTCTGAAGTAGGTAAATTAAAAGCTGTGCTTTTGAGAAGGCCGGGTAAAGAAGTGGAGAATGTTACTGATCCTGCAAAATGGCGCTGGGGTAGTACAGTAGATCCAGAAAAAATGCGCTGGCAGCATGATGAATTTGCAGAAATTTATAAAGAAAATGGAGTAGATGTATATTATGTTGAGGGTCAAAGAAAAGACAGGCCAAATTCAATTTTTATGAGGGATAATGTTCTTGGTACTCCAGAGGGAGTAATACTCTGTCGTCAGGCACTTGATGTGCGAAGGGGAGAAGAAAAAGCTGTTGCAAAATCCCTTGTAGAAATTGGAGTTCCAATTATTAGAACGGTGAGTGGAAAAGGAGTATTTGAAGGTGCATGTGGTCTCTGGATTGATAGAAAAACAATAATTCTTGGTACAGGGGTTAGGTCAAATATGGATGGTGTCAAACAGGTAGAAGAAGTTTTGGCTTCAATGGGAGTAGAGAATATACTGCATTTTCAGATACCATATGGACATGCTCATCTTGACGGCTTGATAAATATAGTTGATAAGAAAAAAGCCTTAATATTTCCCTGGCAGGTACCATATGATGTCATTGAATTTTTGTTAAATAAAGGGTTTGAAATTATAGAAGCTCCATCAATTAATGAAGTGAAAAAAGGTATGGCTGTAAATTTAGTTGCTTTAGAACCGGGTAAAGTTATACTGCCGGCTGGAAATCCAGCTACAAAAAATATTTTGCAAAAAAATGATGTTGAGGTTCTGGAGGTCGATGTTTCAGAAATTATGAAGGCTTATGGTTCACTACACTGTATGTCAGCATTTTTAAAAAGGGATGAAATTTAAAAAAAGAGAAGGAGAGTAGATAAAAATGAAAAAATTATTAAACTGTTTTGTAATACTGTTATTATTGTTTGCAGTGACTGCTGCTGTTTCTGCAGAAGAGATGACTACTTTGGAAGAGATAAGTGAAAGAGGAAAGATCATTGTTGGTACTGCACCGGGCTATTTCCCATTTGAAATGATAGATGACAATGGTGAGGTTATGGGATTTGATATTGATATGGCTGAAGCAATTGCATCTGAACTTGGAGTTGAGCTTGAAATTAAAAGCTTTCAGTGGTCTGGAGTTATTCCAGCCCTACAGACAGGAAAAGTTGATATGCTTATCGCCGGAATGACAATAACACCTGGTAGAGCCTTAAAAGTAACTTTTAGTGATCCATATTTCGATACAGGTCTTGCGATGCTGGTAAACAATAGTGTAGAGGGGATATCAAGCTGGAAAGAGTTAGATACTGAAGATAACAAAATTGGTGTCTGTCTGGGCCAGACAAGTGATTTTTATGCAGAAAGCTATTTTCAGAATGCTGAAATTGCAAAATATCAGGGTTCAGAAAACCTTGCCCTTGCAGTGATGAGCGGAAAAGTAGATGCAGGCATACATGATGAGCCGTGGGTTTTAATAGCAGCACAAAAAAATAAAGATAAAACATATGCTGTAACTGAAGTACATGCAAAGCAATCACTTGGAATGACACTTCCTCATAATGATCTAGAATTTAAAGCATGGGTTGACAGTTTTTTAACATATTATAAACAAAGACCGGAATATCAGGAAAGTTACAACTACTGGTTTGTTGATATGCCCTGGCTTGATGAATAAAATAATTAAATTAAAGAGGGCAGTAATTACTGTCCTCTTTTAAAAAAGGAGAGTAATAATTTATGGGTGGATATAATTTTGATTGGGGAGTTATTATAAAATATTTTCCCGTTTTATTGGGTGGATTAAAGATGACCCTTTTTATTTCAGGATTGGCTACAGTACTGGGAATAATCATTGGATTAATGGCTGGACTGGCAAGAGTAGCGAAAAATAAATATATCAACCTTCTGTCTTCAATTTATGTACAGGTTGTCAGGGGAATACCATTACTTGTATTTTTGCTCTATATTTATTTTGGTTTTGGAAGTTTTATAGATGTTTCGGCTTTACTGGCCGCAATAGTTGGTCTGGGAGTTTTTAGTGGCGCTTATGTTGCTGAAATTGTTAGAGGTGGAATAGAGTCTATACCTAAAGGACAGTGGGAAGCGGCTCAAAGTATTGGGTTAAGTTACAGGCAGCAGATGAGGTTAATAATACTGCCACAGGCTCTTAGAGCAATATTACCTGCACTAGCAGGACAGTTTATAATTTTAATTAAAGATTCTTCACTGGTTTCGGTAATATCCATTGTAGAATTAACTCTAATATCTAAAAATCTTGTTGTCCGGACATTTCAGGCATTTGAGGTATGGACTCTTACAGCAGCATTTTATCTTGTTATAACATATACTCTGTCAAAATTAATTGGACTGCTGGAAAATAAGTATAAAAGTTACAGTATGTAAGGATACCATTTTTGATTTATCTGAATAAAAACAAAAAAATTTTAAAAATCTATTGACAAAATATATATGGTTATATATAATTATTGATGTAAGGACTTTGTGAAATATTTATCTAAAAGAAAATATGGTGATTGAAGGATATGGGAGAGAGTATTAAAAAATACCACCGAAGGGGTAAGATCTTTATTTCTCAGCATAAAGATTGAAACTCTCAGGTAAAAGGACCATATTCGGACACAACTCTGGAAAGTTTGTTTTCTGAAAAAACACCGAAGGAGCAGTCTGGTACTGTACAGATAATCTCTCAGGTTTTAAGGACAGAGCAGCAGTGAGGTTGATTTTCTCATTGTTGCTCTGTTTTTTGTCTTCGGGAGGAGGAATTTATGGATAATGAAGTTATTGTTACAAATAATCCACTCGTAAAAGAAAAGGTAAAAAATCTAGAAATAATCTTTGTTGATACTCTCTCTGATGTGTACACAAAGAGTAGAGATATGGTCCACAACAGCTGGACTCTTATATCTCATCCGCTGGCCGGCAGTGTAAAGCCTGCACAAAACCCCTACAGAAGCATTATTTTATCTCCAGGAAAAAAACTGGATTACTATAGTTTGAATATGATAGAAAATGCAATTGCGAAGCTTGCACAGTTCAGCCAGAATCATAAAAAGAGAGAATATTCGGATAAAATAAACGAAGATTATCAGGTTATTGATTTCTCTTTAATTAACTCCGCCCTGAAGAATTAGATAATTTTGCGAAAGGAGGTTATATTTTGCTGGAATTAACAAAAGATAATTTTGAAGAAGAAGTGCTTCAAGGTGAAGGTCTTGTTGTTGTTGATTACTGGAGTGACAGCTGTGATCGCTGTCTTGAGATTATGCCTGATGTTAAGGAGCTGGCTGAAAAATATTCAGATAAAGCAAAGTTTGCCAAATTAAATATTAAGGGAAACAGAAGACTTGCAATAGGTCAAAAGGTGCTGGGTCTGCCATCTATAGTATTTTATAAAGATGGAGAAAAGCTTGAACATCTTTCTGGAGAGGATCTGGAAGTTGAAGATATAGAACAGACTCTGCAGGAAATGGTTTAATTATTAAAAGGAGGTGAAAAATATGAAATTAGAACTTGGTAAAATTAAGATTGATGACATTAAGTTTGCTGATGAAACTAAAGTTTCTTCTTCCACTCTTTATATTAATAAAGAAGAGCTGCTGGAAGTTCTTAGAGAGGACAGCAGAATAACAGATATTAATTTAGATATTGTTCATCCGGGTGATAGTGTACGCATAATTCCTGTAAAGGATGTTATTGAACCCAGAATAAAGGTTGAAGGTGAAGGAGGAATTTTCCCGGGCTTTATAGCTGACGAAGATATGGTCGGTTCTGGCCGTACTCATGTATTAAAGGGTGCAGCAGTTGTTACTACAGGTGATATTGTAGGTTTTCAGGAAGGTATAATTGATATGTCTGGCCCTGGTGCTGATTATACACCATTCTCTAAAACACATAATCTTGTTGTTGACTGTGATGTGAAAGAAGATATAAAACAGCATGAACATGAAGAAATAATAAGAATGGTTGGTTTGAAAACTGCTACTTATTTAGGAAAAACTGCTGCAGATATTGAACCAGATGAAGTAGAAGTTTATGAACATAAACCATATCTGGAAGCTGCGGCAGAATATCCAGATCTTCCTAAAGTAGGTTATGTTTATATGCTTCAGAGTCAGGGACTTTTACATGACACATATGTTTATGGTGTTGATGCAAAAGAAATTATTCCAACTTTAATTTCTCCAACTGAAATAATGGATGGAGCAATTATAAGTGGTAACTGTGTATCTGCCTGTGATAAAAATGCAACATATATTCATTTGAATAATCCTGTAATAGAAGATCTTTATAAATATCACGGTGAAAAATATAACTTTATGGGAGTAATTATTACAAATGAAAATGTTACTCTGGCAGATAAAATAAGATCATCCAACTATACTGCAAAACTGGCAGAGATGATTGGGCTGGATGCAGCAATAGTATCAGAGGAAGGTTTTGGAAATCCTGATGCTGATTTAATCATGAACTGTACCAAACTTGAAGAAAAAGGCATCGAAACAGTACTGATTACAGATGAATTTGCCGGAAGAGATGGAGCTTCTCAGTCTCTTGCTGATGCTGATCCTGCCGGTGATGCTGTTGTAACTGCTGGTAATGCAAATGAAGTTATAACACTTCCTCCAATGGATAAAGTTATTGGACATCAAAAATTTGCAGATATAATTGCAGGAGGATTTGATGGAAGTCTTGAAGAAGATGGATCAATTTCAGTTGAAATTCAGGCAATTATGGCTTCAACCAATGAATTAGGATTTAACAAACTTACTGCTAGAGGATATTAAATTATTTATTTTAAAAATTAAAATTAATTTATTCACAAATTATGAAATATACGGAGGTGTCAGATAATGCTTAAAGGAAAAAAGGTCGCTATTTTAGGTGACAGAGATGGAATTCCAGGCCCTGCAATAGAAGAATGTATAGAAACAACAGGTGCTGAAGTAGTATTTACTACAACAGAGTGCTTTGTTTGAACAAGTGCAGGAGCTATGGATCTGGAAAATCAGCAGAGAATAAAAGATATTGCTGAAAAAGAAGGTGCAGAAAATCTGGTAGTTATTTTAGGTGGAGCAGAGGCAGAGGCTTCTGGTCTGGCGTGTGAAACAGTAACTAACGGAGATCCAACCTTTGCAGGTCCATTAGCAGGAGTCCAGTTGGGGCTCGCGTGTTATCATGTACTGGAAGATGAGATTAAAGGTGAAATAGATGAAGAGGTATATGAAGATCAGATAAGTATGATGGAAATGGTACTTGATGTTGATGCAATCGTGGAAGAGGTTAAAACATATAGAGAACAATATTCTGAATATACTCTTTAAGGTTTAATAAAAAAATAACCCTTAAGAAAGGGGGCAGTTATGAGTAAAAAACTCCAAATCGTTCATTATTTAAATCAGTTTTTTGGACAAATTGGTGGTGAGGAAAAAGCAGACATTCCACCTCGTCTGGAAGATGGACCTGTAGGTCCAGGTGCTGCTTTAAACAATGCTTTAGGTGAAGATGCAGAAATTGTAAATACAATTATCTGTGGCGACACTTATTTTAATGAAAATCTTGAAGATAGTAAGGCCAAAATAAAGGAAATGCTGGATGAAATCAATCCAGATCTACTGATTGCCGGTCCTGCCTTTAATGCAGGAAGATATGGTGTAGCCTGTGGTACAGTTGCAGAAATTGCAAAAGGAGAGCTGGGTGTTGATGTTGTATCTGGAATATATCCAGAAAACCCCGGTTACGAAATGTACCGACAGTATGCTTATTTTGTAGAAACACCAGATTCAGCTGCCGGTATGAGATCAGCAATTCCTGATATGGTAAAGATAGTTAAAAGTTATATAGATAAAGATGGTGAACTGGGAAGTCCTGATGAAGAAGGTTATATGCCTCGTGGTGTGAGAAAGAATCTTTTTGTTGATGAGAGAGGTTCGAGCAGGGCAGTAAAAATGCTTATTGATAAATTGGAAAAAAATGAATATGAAACAGAATATCCAATGCCCGTGTTTGACAGAGTTGAAATTGCTGAACCTTTAGAAAATTTATCAGATGCAAAAGTAGCTCTTGTAACTTCCGGTGGTATTGTTCCAAAAGGAAATCCAGATCACATAGAATCATCAAGTGCATCTAAATATGGAGAATACAGTCTGGAAGGTGTAGTGGATTTAACAGAAGAAAGCCACGAAACAGCACATGGTGGTTATGATCCAGTATATGCTAATATTGATCCAGATCGTGTTTTACCTGTAGATGTTATGAGAGATTTAGAAAGCGAAGGAGTTGTTGGTGAACTTCATGATAAATTTTATGCAACTGTAGGTAATGGTACTTCAGTTGCCAATGCAAAAAGTTATGCTACAGAGATCGCAGAAAAACTTGTGGCAGATGGAGTTCAGGCAGTAATATTAACTTCTACCTGAGGTACCTGTACACGTTGCGGTGCAACAATGGTTAAAGAAATTGAAAAGACAGGATTACCTGTAGTTCATGTGGCAACAGTACTGCCAATATCTCAAACAGTTGGTGCAAATAGAATTGTTCCGGCAGTAGCTATTCCACATCCTCTGGGGAATCCAGATTTAAGTGAAAAAGATGAAAAAAGCTTAAGAAGAGATATTGTTGAAAAAGCGCTTGAAGCTCTACAGACAGATATTTCCGAGCAGACAGTGTTTGCAGACGAAGAATAATTAAATATATTAAAATGGCTGCAGTGCAGAAAATGCCTGCAGCTTTTTTGTATAAAAGTTCACAATCATGATTGACAAATAATCATGATTGTGCTATTATAATATTGTAAATATTTTAACAAATGGAGGTGAAATTTATGCTTAAAGGAAAAAAGGTCGCTATTTTAGGTGACAGAGATGGAATTCCAGGCCCTGCAATAGAAGAATGTATAGAAACAACAGGTGCTGAAGTAGTATTTACTACAACAGAGTGCTTTGTTTGAACAAGTGCAGGAGCTATGGATCTGGAAAATCAGCAGAGAATAAAAGATATTGCTGAAAAAGAAGGTGCAGAAAATCTGGTAGTTATTTTAGGTGGAGCAGAGGCAGAGGCTTCTGGTCTGGCGTGTGAAACAGTAACTAACGGAGATCCAACCTTTGCAGGTCCATTAGCAGGAGTCCAGTTGGGGCTCGCGTGTTATCATGTACTGGAAGATGAGATTAAAGGTGAAATAGATGAAGAGGTATATGAAGATCAGATAAGTATGATGGAAATGGTGCTTGATGTTGATGCAATCGTGGAAGAGGTTAAAACATATAGAGAAAAATATTCTGAATATACTCTCTAAAAATTTCTTGCTTTAGATTGTGAATTATTTACCTTGAAAGGGGTGGACCGCGGTGAAACTTGAACTTGGAAATTTTTATGTAAAAGATATTAACTTCGGTGATAAAACTGCATTTAAAGATGGAATTTTAACCATAAATAAAAAAGAAGCTTTAGAAGTAGTTTATAAAGATGAACATATCACAGAAGCTGATATTAAAATTGTAAGGCCCGGAGATATGGTCCGTCTGGTGCCGGTAAAAGAGGCAATAGAACCTCGCTGCCGTGTGGACGGAGGAGCAGTATTTCCTGGTGTTACAGGTAAACTTATGCAGGCCGGAGATGGTAGAACCAACTGTCTAAAAGATATGAGTGTACTTGTAGTCGGAAAACACTGGGGTGGATTTCAGGATGGTTTAATTGATATGGGTGGAGAAGGAGCAAAATACACATATTTTTCTTCTCTAAAAAATGTTGTTTTAGTCGCTGATACTGATGAAGAATTTGAAAAAAGAGAACAGCAGAAAAAGAATCATGCATTAAGATGGGCAGGTATGAGACTTGCAGAATACTTAGGTGAGGCAGTTAAAGATTTAGAGCCTGAAGATAAAGATATATATGAGCTTGAGTCTTTAACAAAAAGATCTGAAGATGTATCAGATCTGCCGAATGTTGCAATAGTAATGCAGCCTCAATCTCAGATGGAGGAAAAAGGTTATAATGACCTTAATTATGGTTGGGATACAAACAGAATGCTTCCTACTTTTATGCATCCAAATGAGATTTTAGATGGAGCAATGATTTCCGGCAGCTTTATGCCTTGTTCTTCAAAATGGGCAACTTATGATTTTCAGAATTTCCCATTGATCACAAGACTTTATGAGGAGCATGGTAAAACAATTAATTTTGTTGGTGTTATAATGTCAAACTTAAATGTTGCACTTGAGCAGAAAGAACGATCTGCTTTATTTGTTGCTCAAATGGCTAAATCTCTTGGTGTTGATGCAGCAATAGTAACAGAAGAAGGTTATGGTAATCCTGACGCGGATTATATTGGCTGTATTGTAGCTTTAGAAGATGCTGGTGTTAAAACAGTTGGAGTAAGTAATGAAGCTACAGGTAGAGATGGTGGTTCACAGCCATTAGTAACATTAGATCCTAAAGCAGATGCACTTGTTTCTACAGGTAATGTTTCGGAATTAATTAAATTACCACCGATGGAGACAGTTATTGGAGAATTAGAAGCACTTGCCAGAGATGGACTTTCTGGTGGATGGGCTGATGATGAAGTTCTTGGATCTTCAGTTAAAGAAGACGGTTCAATTGTTATGGAAAATAATGCAATGTTCTGTGGCGATCAAATTGCAGGCTGGTCACCAAAAACAATGAAGGAATTTTAAACCCGGGAGGTGAATAAATTGAAAAAAGCAGTTGTATATTTAAATCAGTTTTTTGGACAGATTGGTGGAGAAGAAGCAGCAGATTATGCTCCAGAGATTCGGGAAGAAAAGGTTGGAGCGGCGATGTTATATAATCAGCTTCTTGATGGTGAGGTCACTCACACAGTTATCTGTGGAGATAACTATATGGGAAGTAATAAAGATGAAGCGGTTGATACAATTTTAGGTTTTTTAGAAGATGTAGAATTTGATATTTTCTTTGCTGGACCTGCTTTTCAGGCGGGACGTTATGGTGTAGCCTGTGGTGAAATTGGAAAAGCGGTTAAAAATAAATTTGATGTGCCAGTAATTTCTTCCATGAATATAGAGAATCCCGGGGTTGAAATGTATAAAAAAGATATTTATATCTTTCCCGGCGGACACAGTGCAGCAAAAATGAAAAATGATGTAACAAAGATGGTTGAATTTGGTAACAAAATCTTAAACGGTGAGAAATTGCTGCCGGCAGATGAAGAAGGATATTACAAAAGGGGTATTAGACATCAGTACTTTTTGGAAGATAAAACTCCTGCAGCTGAAAGAGCAGTAGAAATGCTTTTGAAGAAAATTAATGATGAAGATTTTGAAAGTGAATTACCTATACCGGAACTGGATAGAGTTGATATAGCTCCAGCTGTAGAAGATTTAAGTGCTGCTAAAATAGCACTTGTTACTTCTGGAGGTATTGTTCCAGTTGATAATCCTGATAAAATTCAGTCTGCTTCAGCGACCAGATGGGGAAAATATGATATCAGTGGTATGGATAGATTAGAAAATAGAAAAGATAATAAATTCAAAACCATTCATGCAGGTTATGATCCTGCAGCAGCAGATGCTGATCCTAATGTTGTAGTTCCTGTTGATGCAGTGCGCGCTTATGAGAAAGAAGGAAAGATTGGTGAACTGCATAAATATTTTTATTCGACAGTAGGAACTGGAACAACCCAGGGTGAGGCAGCTAGAATGGGTAAGGAAATAGTTCAAGAATTAAAAGAGGCCAATGTTCAGGCAGTAATATTAACTTCTACCTGAGGTACCTGTACACGTTGCGGTGCAACAATGGTGAAAGAAATTGAACGCGCTGGTTTTCCAGTTGTTCATATGGCAAACTTGATTCCTGTATCTAAGACCGTTGGTGCTAATAGAATAGTTCCAACTATTTCTATCCCTTATCCATTAGGAGATCCGTCTACAAGTAAAGAGGAACAGTGGAAACTCAGATATCACAGAGTTGGTGTAGCATTAGATTCACTAACTACAGAAATTGATGATCAGACAGTATTCGAAGTAGAAATATAAAAGGAAACCTTTACCTCCCCTAAAAAATGGGAGGTAAAGGTATTTACATCAATGTTATGTGAAAAAATTAACACAATTAGAGGGGTGAAATAGGTGGAAAAGCGTAAAGATGCACATGGAAGAATAATTGAAGAAAGAGGCCGAGAAGTTTTTGTTATTTCGCTGGTAGTTGTTTTTGCAATTGTTCTCTGGGGAATAGCCATGCCCGAAAGTTTTGGTGGAGTTGCAAATAGTATATTTGATTTTCTCACAATGAACTTTGGCTGGTTTTATCTAATTACAATGACCTTATTTGTTGTTTTTTGTGTCTGGGTTGCCTTAAGTAAATACGGAAAAATCAGGCTTGGTAAGCCTGATGAAGAACCGGAGTTCAGTACTATTTCCTGGTTTGCAATGTTATTTAGTGCCGGGATGGGTGTAGGTCTTGTATTCTGGGGAGTTGCCGAACCTTTAAATCATTTTGTTAACCCTCTGGGTATGGAAGGTGGAACTGCAGCTGCAGCTGATTTTGCTTTAAAGACTTCATTTTTACACTGGGGACTTCATCCCTGGTCTGCATATGGGGTTTTAGCGCTGGCTCTAGCTTATATGCAGTTTAGACACGATAAGCCTGCACAGATAAGCAGTGTATTTATTCCTTTGATTGGAGAAGCTAAAGCAAGAGGAACAATTGGTAAAACTGTTGATATTCTGGCTATCTTTGCAACAGTAGCTGGTGTAGCAACTTCTTTAGGAATGGCAACACTGCAGGTTACAAGTGGTTTTAATTTCCTATTTGGAGTGCCAGAAACTAATTTTGTGCGTCTATTAGTTATTGGAGTTATTACAATTATGTTTATGATTTCTGCAATAACAGGTGTTGACAAGGGGATTAAATATTTATCTAATGCAAATATCACTCTTGCAGGATTGATTATGCTTATCTGTTTGATAGTTGGTCCGACAATGTTAATTATTAATAACTTTACCAATACATTTGGCTATTATTTTTCAAGTATAGTTAGAGATAGTTTTAGAATTGGTCCAGAACCCTGGTATGGCTGGTGGACAATTTTCTACTGGGCCTGGTGGATTGCCTGGGCACCATTTGTAGCAACATTTATTGCTAGAATTTCAAGAGGTAGAACTATCAGAGAATTTATTGGTGGAGTATTATTTGCTCCAACACTTGCTTCTTTTGTGTGGTTTTCAATTTTAGGTACAATGGGAATGGAAACTGGAATGGAAGTTGCTGAAAATGCTATTGCAGTTACAGAAACAGCATTTTTTGAAGTAATACAGTATTATCCTGCTGGTAACTTGGTTTCAATTATAGGAACTATTCTCCTGATAACTTTCTTTATAACTTCGGCAGATTCAGCCACATTTGTGCTGGGAATGTTATCTGATAAAGGTAATCAAAATCCATCAGCAAAATTAAAGGTAACCTGGGGAATCATACAGTCAGGTTTAGCTGTTGCTTTGATGTTATCCGGTGGTTTAGGTATGCTGCAGACTGGTTCAATTGTGGCAGCTTTTCCATTTGCTTTTATTATGATTTTTGCAATGTGGGCTATGATTAAAGCTTTGAAAGCTGATGCTGCAGTGGAGGGTGTTGTCGATATAAATACAGTAGCTGAGGTTTCAGTTGATCATATGGATGAAGAAAAACTAGTAGCAGAAGAAGTGTAAACTGTTACTGTTAATAATTTGAAAATTGAATCAAAAATCCCGGCTTTTCAGCCGGGAATTATCTCTATGATAAAATTTGTAAACTGGTTTCTGTTTACTCACCACAGCAGACTGCATGATTAACAATAGAACGAATATGCCTAATTATATTATCAAGTGCTTCTTCAGGACTGTAGTTTATGCGATTATTAATTAAGAGTGTGAGCATTCCATGGTAAATATAAGTGATCATATTATCCATCTGCTCTGCCTTTTTTTTGGTCAAAATATTATTTTCGATCAGAGGTTTTGAAGCAATTGAAGCTCTTCTGGATAAATCGGCATCAAGAAGCATTGGAAGAAGATCTTCAGGTGGTGTACCCAATTTTTCAGGAAAGATCTGAAAATATTTTTTTACAAGTACTTCCGGGTGATCACCTATTTGATCAGTAAAGATTGCATAATATATTTTAGGGTTTTCAAAAGAATATTTGCAGAAACACTCCCACATTAAAATAAATTTTTCGACTTCATTTTCTGCTTCTGCTATATAATCTGGCATTGCTTTACTATATTCACCCAGAAAATCAAGCGAAGCAAAAAATATAAGCTGATTACAGTTATCAAAATAGTTATAAATTGTAGCACTATTATATCCGGCTTTTTTAGCTACTTTGCGAATTGTAATACTATCAATTCCTTCTTCATCTATTATAGATTTGGCTGCTTCAATAAAATATTTTAAAGTTCGTTTTTTCTTGATATCTCTGCTTTTGAAGTCGATCATAAATACAAAACACTTCCTTTAATTGTTTATTTAAATGGTAGATTTTCTATCTCAAGGATACAATAACTTAGAAAAAATTGCAAGAATTTCGGAAATCAATTGACTTTGATAATTTAATTTAATATACTTTTTAATGTAGGGGTTTTGTGAATATTAATACAAAACTGTAGGGGTTTTGTTAATATTATATAAAATCTTATAGGAGGAAAACAATATGAGTCAGGAATATGATTTGATAGTACTTGGGGGAGGTCCTGCAGGAATGGCATCAGCCATCTATGGATCCAGATCCCGTCTTAATACACTTGTACTGGAAGCAAAAAGGAAGACAGGTGGACAGCCGTCAACATATCATGATATGGAAAACTATCCTGGAGTTCCAGAAACCACCGCTTCAGAACTAATGAAAAATTTCCGAACACATGCAGAAAAATTTGGTACAGAATTCAAACGCGGTGAAGTAACTGCTCTGGATGTTAACGGTTTGGAAAAAGTGGTTAAAACAAAAAAAGGCGAAAAATACACAGCAAAAAGTGTAATAATAGCAACAGGTGCGGAACCTCGTAAATTAGGTGTAAAAGGAGAAGAAGAATTTAAAGGTAAAGGAGTATCATACTGTGCAACATGTGATGCAGATCTTTTTACTGATTTAGATATAGTGGTTGTAGGGAATGGAAATTCAGCTGTAGAAGAATCTATTTATTTAACTAAATTTGTTAATAAGATTACTATGGTTGTAATCCACGATGAAGGTGTAATGGACGCAGAAAAGATACTGCAGGAAAAGGCAATGGAGAATGAAAAGATAGACTTTGTCTGGAACTCAGTATTAGAAGAAATAAAAGGTGATGGAATAGTAGAAAAAGCAGTTGTTAAAAACATAAAGACCGGTGAAAAGGAAGAATTGGAATGTAATGGAGTCTTCTTTTTTGTTGGACGTGTACCAAATACAGATTTCTTAAAAGATACAGTAGATTTGACAGAACACGGCTATGTGAAGGCAAATGATAATATGGAAACATCTAAGCCAGGCGTCTATGCAGTGGGAGATGTAAGAAATAAGGTAGTAAGACAGGTAATAACAGCTGCTGGAGATGGTGCAACAGCTGCAGTAATGGCACAGGGATATATAGAAGAAGAAGAATACTGGCAGAATAATGTTGTTAATGCAGATAGACCAGCAGTAGTAGCCTTCTGGAGTGTGACAGATCAGAATAGTATGGATATGGTATCTGAACTTGAGAATATGGAGCTTGAAGATAAAGGCTACAAATTCTTAAAAATAGACACATATAAAAACAGACTTATCTCAGATAGATATAATATAGAAGAAATACCGACAGTGCTGAAACTAAAAGATGGTGAAGTTGCAGAAAAAATGGTTAAGCCAGATAAAGAAAAAATAGAAGCAGTACTTTAAATACAGGGAGGTTTTTAAATGTTAGAACTTACAAAAGATAATTTTGAAAATGAAGTATTAAATAGTGAAGGTAAAGTTGTAGTAGATTTTTGGAGTGACAGCTGTGATAGATGTCTGGAAATAATGCCTGATGTTGAAGAACTGGCAGAGGAATATGGCGATAAATTCAAATTTGCTAAATTGAATATAAAAGGTAACAGACGCCTTGCAATAGGTCAAAAAGTACTCGGCCTCCCGTCTATTGTTTTCTACGAAGATGGAGAAAAAGTTGAGCACTTAAGTGGAGAAGACCTAGAAGCAGAAGATATTAAAAAAGAACTTGAAAAGAGAGCATAAATAAACCAGAAATCTCTTTCCGGATATCTGGAGAGAGATTTTTTTTGCAAATACATTCGGAGGTGAAGGAAAAATGGAATTTCCAGTTGTAAAAGGTTCAAGTTATATATTGGTTCATACACCAGACATTTTAAAAGAAGCAGGATCAACCCAGACGACCACTAGAGCTAAAAACCCTGATGATGAATATTTAAAGAATATAGACAGTCATTTGCGCAGTTTTGAAGAGGTAGTAAGATATGCACCAAATCAGGCATATATTGGTAATATGCTGCCCGATAAATTAAATGAGATAGATACACCATGGTATGAAAAAGATAATCTACTTGATGCAGATAGATTCGGCAATTTAGGTGAAATAATGCCGGAAGAAGAGTTTTATCTTATGTTAAAACATGTTGATGTCTTTGATCTTGTCAAATTGAGCAGAGATTTCAGTAAAAAAGCAGAAGAAATTGCAGCAGATCATCCTATCTTAAAAGAAATGGATCTGGATATAGGAGAAGGTGAAGAACTGGCAGATATAGAAAAATTAACAGCCGCTCATGCAGAACCTCTTTATCTGGATGGAGAGCTTATTGGTTGTGTAAAACAGGCTCATGAAACAGATATTAACTTAAGTTCACATGTCATATTAGAAAATCTTGTTGGAAAAGCGTCTGCTGTACTTGCAGTTAAAAATCTGGCTTTAAAACACGATATAGATATGGGAGATATAGATTATCTGATAGAATGTTCAGAAGAAGCATGTGGAGATATCAATCAGAGAGGTGGAGGCAACTTTGCCAAAGCTATTGCTGAAATGGCGGGCTGTGTAAATGCAAATGGCTCTGACCTCAGAAGTTTCTGTGCAGCTCCAGCACATGCACTTGTAAATGCTGCCGCTTTAGTTAAAGCAGGAGTTTATGACAATGTAATAGTTGCAGCAGGTGGTTCTGTGGCAAAACTTGGTATGAATGGAAAAGATCATGTAAAAAAAGATATGCCAATTCTTGAAGATACATTAGGTGGATTTGCGGTACTGGTATCCAAAAACGATGGAATTAATCCAATCATAAGAACTGATATAATAGGCCGGCATAAAGTGGGAACAGGATCATCCCCTCAGGCGGTTATCAGTTCACTGGTAACCGAGCCACTTGATGATAATGATCTTTCCATAAAAGATATTGATAAATATTCAGTGGAAATGCAGAATCCGGAAATCACTAAACCTGCAGGAGCAGGTAATGTTCCGGAATCAAATTATAAGATGATTGCAGCTCTGGGAGTAAAAAGAGGAGATCTTGAAAGAAAAGAGTTAATGGAATTTGTTAAAAGGCATGGAATGCCCGGTTTTGCTCCAACACAGGGACATATACCTTCTGGAGTACCTTTTGTAGGTCCTGCAGCAGAAATGATGGAAAAGGATATGATAAATAAAGCAATGATTATCGGTAAAGGTAGTCTCTTTTTAGGAAGAATGACCAATCAGTTTGATGGAGTTTCTTTTGTTATGGAGAAAAATAAAGGAATTACAGAAGAAAAAAGAGAAGTAAGTGATAAAGAAATAAAAAATATGATCGCCGGTGCTATGCGCCAGATGGCAGAAAATCTTCTCGGCGAGACCGAGTGAGGTGTATAAAATGACTGATAATATTAAAAATAAAGTTGCTGATGTATTTAATGACTTAGCTTCTGCGATAGAGTCTGGTGAATTCGGTGAAAAAAAGAAAATTGGTCTTACTCTTTTAGACAGTGAACATGGTGTAGATGAGCTAAAAAAAGCAGCAGACATTGCTGAAAAAAATAACAGTGATTTAGATGTAACATTAATAGGATGTGAAAACAGCAAATGTGATTGTCTGGCAGATGCACATGATATTATGGATGAGATGCTTAAGAATAATGAGCTGGATGCTGCAGTTACACTGCATTATAACTTCCCTCTGGGAGTCTCTACAGTTGGTAGAGTTGTAACCCCGGGCAAGGGTGAGGAGATGCTGATAGCAACAACTACAGGTACTACTGATACAGATCGTGTACCTTCAATGCTCAAAAATACCATTTATGGTATTGCAGCAGCAAAATCCCTTGGAATAAAGGAACCAACAGTAGGAATTTTAAATGTGGAAGGTGCCAGACTTGTAGAAAAAAATCTGCGCAAACTGCAGGATAATGGATATAAGTTTAAATTTGCCACTTCAGTGCGTGCAGATGGTGGTGTAGTTATGCGGGGTAATGACCTGCTACTTGGTGTACCGGATATTATGGTAACAGATACTCTCACCGGTAATATGCTGATGAAAGTTTTTTCAGCATTCAATACTGGTGGGCAGTATGAAGCAGTAGGTTATGGATATGGTCCAGGAGTCGGAAGTAATTTTGACAGGCTGGTTGGGATTATTTCTCGAGCTTCAGGAGCCCCGGTAATTGCAAATGCAATTAAGTTTATGGCTGAAGTCAGCAGAGGCAATCTATTAGATATTGTTAAAGAAGAGATGAAGTGTGCTGATAAAGCTGGGCTTAAAGATATAATTTCTGAACTAAAAGAAAGCAAAAATAAGGCAGATAATTCTAAAGCTGTATCAGCTCCGGATAAGAAAGTAACCGGAGAAGAGATTGCTGGAATAGATATTCTGGAAATAGAATCTGCAAAAGAAAGCCTCTGGGAAGAGGATATTTATGCCGAAACAGGAATGGGCTGTACTGGTCCTGTTGTCCTTGTGGCAGAAGAAGATCTTGATACTGCAAAATCAATTCTTGGAAAGGCAGGTTTTATTGAGTAAATGATATATTTTAACAATGCGGCAACTACCTGGCCAAAACCAGAAAAAGTATACAGTTCTATGGACAGTTTTTTCAGAAATATGGGGATGAATCCTGGAAGATCTGGAGCATCAGAAGTGATGGATACAGCTAGAACTGTTTATGATATTAGAGAAAAGACTGCTGAATTTTTTTCTATAAAAAGTTCAGATCATCTTGTTTTTAATTCTGGTTCAACTGAATCTTTGAATACAGTTATAAAAGGAGTTCTAAAAGCTGGTGACCATGTTATTATTACTAATATGGAGCACAATTCTGTTATACGACCACTGCAGAGATTAAAAAAAGATATTGGTATAGAAATCAGCTATGTTTCTCTTAAGAGGAATAGTGGAGATCTCAATTATAAAGAACTTCAGTCTTTAATCAAAAAGAATACCAGACTTGTAGCTGTTTCTCATGCTTCCAATGTGATAGGAACAGTGGTAGATATTGACCGCATTGTTAAAATAATTAGTAATGAAGATATATTATTTCTTCTGGATAGTGCTCAGACTGCCGGGGTTATACCTATTGATGTAAATAACCCTAAAATTGATTTTTTGGCTGTACCCGGTCACAAATCTCTTTTTGGGCCTCCTGGAATTGGTGCACTTTATATAAGGGATCCAGAGAGTTTGTCTCCTTTAAAAGAAGGAGGAACGGGAACAAACTCTCTTAATACCTGCCAGCCCGATGTAATGCCTGACCGATTTGAAGCAGGAACGGTAAATACGGTAGGGATTGTCGGGCTTGGTGCAGGTATAGACTTTATAAATAAGACCGGTATAAAAAATATTCACAGAAAAGAGATGGACCTGACTGAAAAACTGCTAAAAGGGCTTAACTCTATTCCTGAAGTAAAAATTTATGGAAAAATAAAAAGAGAAGGGCGATTATCTGTTGTGGCTTTTAATATAGCAGATATGGCTTCACATGAACTTGCATATATTCTTCAAAACGAATATAATATACAGGTGAGGAGTGGACTGCACTGTGCTCCACTGCTGCATAAAAATTTAGGTACTGATAAACAGGGTATGGTTAGAGTAAGTATAGGTTATTTTAATGAAGAAGCAGAAGTTGATATATTATTAAACATAATCGATAATATTGTGAAAAAGGAGTCAGGTTAATATGAAGAAAAAATTATTGAGTTCTATTCCATCTGTGAATGATATTCTGGCAGATAATCTGGCAGATAAAATAAAGGAGAAATTTTCTCGAACGGATTTAATTGACGGTATAAGGCAGGTTACAGATAATTTAAGAGATGAAATTTTGTCAGAGAATTTTGATGAGAAAAAGTTTGACAAAAATTTATTAAGCATTAAAAATATTCTGCTGAATGTTGAAAATTATCTAAAAAAATTATATCAACCTAAGATGGCACCTGCTATTAATGCAACAGGTGTCATTATTCATACTAATTTAGGAAGATCACTGCTGGCTGATAAAGCAAGAAAAGCAGTTGATAATGTAGCAAAACATTACTCAACTTTGGAGATTGATAGAGAAAGTGGTGAGCGCGGTCACCGCTATGCATCTCTACAGGAAATTATAAAAAAGTTAACTGGAGCTGAAGCTGCTCTGGTGGTTAATAATAATGCTGCGGCTGTAACTTTAGTTCTGGCAGCTATTGCTAAAGACAGGGAAGTTATTATTTCCCGCGGTGAACTTGTAGAAATAGGTGGATCTTTTAGGGTTCCTGAAGTCATGAAACAAAGTGGATGTAAGCTGGTAGAAGTTGGGTCAACAAATAAGGTGTATCTAAAAGATTATCTTAATGCAGTATCTGAAGAAACAGGAGCTCTGCTAAAAGTACATACCAGCAATTACCGCATAATGGGCTTTACAGAAACTGTTAGAGCAGAAGAACTTGTAGAACAAGCACATAGAAGGGATATTCCGGTAATAGAAGATCTGGGCAGCGGTATTCTGTTTGATCTGCAGGAATATGGGCTAGAATATGAACCCACAGTTGCTGAATCAATTAAAGCAGGAATAGATATTGTTACTTTTAGTGGTGATAAACTGCTCGGCGGACCTCAGGCCGGAATAATAGTAGGAAAAAAGGAATTTATAGAAAAAATAGAATATCATCCGTTAATGAGAGCTTTGCGGGTAGATAAATTTACTCTTGCTGCTCTGGAAGCAACTTTAAATATTTATAGAAATTTTGATAAAGCTGTTGAAACAATACCAACACTCAGAATGTTAACAGAAAATACTGAAAAAACAAAACAGAGAGCTGAGGATCTATTAAACAAAATAAAAGAAATAGATGAATTTAATTTTACTGTAGAAAAAGATACTGCCCGTATTGGTGGAGGAGCATATCCACTAACTGAGCTTGATACATATGTTTTAAAAATTTCTGCTGAAGAAAATTCTCTCGAAAAAATAGCATATCTGCTCAGGCAGAGTAAGATGCCTGTTTTTACAAGAATTAATGAGGGACAGCTTATTTTTGATTTAAAAACAGTACAGCCATTTGAAATTGATATTCTTGCAGATACTATTAATGATATTCTTCAGGAGGAAATAAAATGAGGGAAAAGAATATAATTATAGGTACAGCCGGTCATATTGACCATGGGAAAACAACTTTAATTAAGGCGTTAACAGGTGCAGATACCGACCGCCTGCAGCAGGAAAAAGATAGAGGAATTTCAATAGAGCTCGGATTTACCGGTTTTACTCTGGAAGATGGAAATCAGGTTGGCATCATTGATGTTCCCGGGCACGAAAAGTTTGTAAAAAATATGCTGGCAGGAGCATCAGGTATTGACCTTGCTCTACTTGTTGTAGCTGCTGATGAGGGTATGATGCCGCAATCTGATGAACATCTGGCAATTTTGGATATTCTGGGAGTTGAACACGGAATAATTGTTCTGACTAAAACAGATAAAGTAGATTCAGACTGGCTGGAATTAGTAATAGAGGATACTAAAGACAAAGTGAAAGATACTTTTCTTGAGGGGGCTCCTGTGGTGTCAGTTTCTTCCACTGAAGGTGAAGGTATTGAAAGTTTAAAAACAGAAATCCAAAAAATGGTTAAAAAAATTCCTCCTAAAGATCCTGAAGGGAATGTATATTACCCGATTGATAGAGTATTTACAATGAAAGGATTTGGAACTATTGTAACCGGGACACTTTTTAGCGGCAGCATAGAGGTAGAAGATGAACTGGAAATTTATCCAGAAAGAAAAAAGGCTCGTGTGAGGAGCCTTCAGGTACATAATTCCAAAGTCGAGAAGGCTTTCCCCGGTCAGAGAGTTGGTGTTAATTTAGCAGGGATTGATAAAAGCGAGGTTCAGAGAGGTGATGTTCTTGCAGAACCCTCTTCTTTAATAAAAACCAAATTTTTTGAAGCACATTTAAAACTTCTTAATGGACTTTCTTTTTTGATAAAACATGGTGACAGAATTAGATTTCATATCGGGGCACAGGAAGTTCTGGGGAGAATTTTCTTATTTGATAGAGAAGAAATTCTGCCTGGAGAAGATGCCTATGTCCAGTTTAGACTTGAAGAAGAACTTGTGGCTCGTTTTGGCGAAAAGTTTGTATTGAGAAGATATTCTCCTATGACAACACTGGGGGGCGGAAAAATAATAGAAATAGATCCTCCACCGAGAAAAGGGAATTACAGCAAAGTATTAGAGGAATTAAAGATAATGGAAAATGCAGGTCCAGAAAAAAGAGTGGAGATCTTAATAAAAAACAGGGAAAAAGAAGCTGTAGAAAAAAAATATCTTTTAAAAAGAACAACTTTAGCAGAAAAAAAACTTGAGCACTGCCTGAATGATTTGCTAAAAAAAGGAATAATTAAAAAATTATCAAATGCAGAAAACAGCACCTGGATCCATATTGATAATTTATATAGAGTAGAAAATGAACTTCTTTCAATAATTTCTGATTACCACAGCAGCAATAGTCTTAAAAAAGGAATTCAAAAAGAAGAATTGAGGTCACAGTCTGATTATTATTTTGAAAAAGCAGAATTCAGCATAATTTTAAACTGGATGAAAGAAAATGGAAAAATAAAAGAAGAAGAAAATATAATTTCATTAGATGGTTTTAATATCAGTTTTAATGAAGAAGAGAAAAAAATAAAAGAAAATATTATTAATAAATTTAAAGATAATTTATTTAATCCACCTGTTCTGGAAGATTTAGTGAAAACTTATAATAATCCAGATAAGGTATCAGATATTTTGCAGTATTTGCTTGATCAGGGTGAATTGATCCGGCTTACACAGGATATCTATCTTCATTACTCTGCTCTAGATGAGGCTATTAACAAGCTGAAAATGTATTTTAAAAACCATGAAAGTATTGAGCTATCAGAGTTCAGAGATCTTATTGGGAGTACTCGAAAATACTCTTTACCATTATTAGAAGAATTTGATAGAAGAAAATTAACTGAACGACGGGGAGATCAAAGATTTCCTTATAATTTAAGCTGATTTTCAGGTTATATTTTAATAATTGGAAAATTAAATGTTTATTTCTTTGTTAGTTATAAAGTTGGATCCTATTAATAAAAAATCTACGTGTGCTTTACCTGTGGAGTATACAATTTATATATTAAATTTAAACTAAAAATTTTCTTGAAATAATTTGGTGAAAATGTTAATATATATAAGATGCATGTATACGGGAGTGGCTGTGTCCATGGTGGACATCCCGGACTTCAAATCCGGCGGCAGGCAGGCGGACCTGTCTGTGGTGGGTTCGATTCCCACACATTCCCGCCAAAATAAGTAAATTTTTGAGGTGCCATATGATAAAAGATCATATGGTATTTTTATTTTTTTCAGAGGATTATCCGCAGTATTATAGAATAATATAATCAGGAAAATACATTACAATCTATAATATCTATTTATGTTTTTAAAGGTATGATATCTTTTTGATTTTTACAGGCTTAACTTTTAAAGTAGAAGGGGGAATAAAAAAATGAAAACACTTGCTTTAATACTGGCAGGAGGAAGAGGGACAAGGCTGGATATTTTATCTGCACACAGAGCAAAACCCAGTGTTCCTTTTGCAGGTCAGTTTAGATTGATCGATTTTGCTTTGAGCAATTGTGTTAACTCCGGACTTTACAATATTGGGGTACTAACACAGTATCTGCCATTATCACTTAATAACCATATTGGAATAGGAAAACCCTGGGATCTGGATAGAAAAATTGGTGGAGTAACAATACTTCAGCCTTTTAGAGGTAAACCTGGTAAAACTGACTGGTATGAGGGTACGGCACATGCAATTTATAAAAATATTAGCTTTATAAAAAATAAAGCTCCTAAAGAAGTTGTTATTTTATCTGGGGACCATGTTTATGAGATGGATTACAGTAAAATGTTAGATTTTCATCGGGAAAAAGGTGCTGATTTAACTATTGCTGCTCAGCCTGTGGATTATGAAGATGCCAGCAGGTTTGGAATTCTGGATTTTAGAGATGATAAAAAGATAGTGGATTTTGTTGAAAAACCTGAAAATCCCCCCAGCAATCTAGCTTCTATGGGAATCTATATTTTTAATAGTGAGATTTTGGTTGATGTTCTGAAACAATACTGTACAGAAGAAGATTCTGATTTTGGTCATCATATTATTCCACCTATGATAGAGAACAATGAAGTTTATATTTATGAGTTTGATGACTACTGGAAAGATGTAGGAACACTTGATGCCTACTGGAAGACTAATGTAGAGTTAACAGAACCTGTGCCAAAATTAAACCTGTATAATAAAGAGTGGCCGCTGTACACAAGAGACAAAGAAAAACCACCTGTTAAATTTGGAGATCAGGGTGGAGCAGTAAGCAGTCTTATTTCTAATGGTTCTATAATTAATGGAAAAGTCGAAAATTCTGTAATAAGTCCTGGAGTATATATTGAAGAAGGTGCAGTTGTAAAAAATTCGATTATATTTAATGATTCTGTAATAAAAAAAGGTACTATTATTGATAAAACAATTATTGATAAAGAGGTTACAGTAGGGGCAAACTGCCGGATAGGGTTTGGTGATGATTTAACTCCTAATATGGATAAGCCGGATCTTTTAAGTAGTGGTTTAAATGTGATAGCTAAAAGAGCTACAATTCCGGAAGATACTACTATTGAAAGAAACTGCCGCATATTTTCTTATGTGAATATAGAGGATTTTCCTGATGAATTTATTAAAAGTGGAAGTACAATAACTTCAGAAGTTGGCGAAAAGCTTGCTGAAGGAGATGAAGATCAGGTAAGAAATCTAAATGTTTGATAACAACTAAAAGTTAATTAAAAAAATAGTTATTTTATAAGGCTGCTTTAAAAGGCAGCCTTATTTAAAAATAAAGGTAAATTAAGGAAAATGAAGAATTTATAAAAGAGAAGACAAAATATCTTTATTTAATGGAGGAGAAATATATGGCTCTAAGGATTTTACATACAGCCGATATACATATTGGCATGAAATTTTCCAATTATCCAGCCGGCTTAAGAGAAGAATTAGTGGAAGCACGGTTTGAATCTCTGCAGGATTTAATTTTTGAAGCCAATCAGTCGGAAGCCGATCTTTTTGTAATTACTGGAGATTTATTTGAAAGAATAAATATATCTGAAAAAGATATTCTCCACACCATAAAAATATTGGAGAATTTTGGGGGAGAATTTGTATTAATAATTCCTGGAAATCATGATTATGATAATGGCATGGTAGATTTGTGGAGTTATTTCAAAAAAAATATTTCGAATAAAATAAAAGTTTTAAATGAATACAGGACATTTGCAATAAATATTTTAAATCAAAATATAATACTGTATCCTGCCTTCTGTGACAGCAAACATTCTGCAGATAACCGTATTGACTGGTTTAAGAATACCACAGGACCAGAAGATAGCTTAAAAATAGGACTTGTACATGGGGCCCTTATCGATATATCTCCAGATATGAATAATAGATATTTCAGCATAAGTGCTGAAGAATTAAGAAATTTTGATATAGATTTATGGCTTCTTGGACATACTCATATTCCATATCCGGATAAAAAGAAAGTAAACGATAGTAAAATTTTTAATTCGGGTACTCCTGAAGCAGATGGATTTGATTTTTCTGCTGAAAGTTCTGCCTGGATGATAGAAATAGACCAGAGTAAAAATATAAATGCTGAAAAAATAAACTGTGGTAGGTTTGTGTTTCTTGATATTAAAGAAAACATTAACAGTATAGAGGATTTGAAATTTTTAATCAATAAAATTTTGGATAAAAATACAGAAAACAAAATTGTTCGCCTGACTCTATCAGGATATATCAATGAAGAAAGTTATCTGCAGAAAGAAGAATATTATAAAAAAATGAGAGAAGAATTTAAATATTTTTTAATTGATGATAGTGATCTAAAAATTAAAATATCGAAGGAAATGATCAAAAGAGAATTCAGTATAAATTCATTTCCATATCAGCTTCTAACTGAATTAGCAGATAGATTTGATGATGATCAGCCACTCCAGATTGCATATGAATTAATAAGAGAGGTGCAGCAATGAGGCTTACAGAATTTGAAACAGATTATTTTGCCGGGCTTAGAGATTTAAAAATTAAATTTCATCCAGGACTGAATATCCTTTTGGGAGCAAATGAAGCAGGGAAAAGCACAGTGGTTGATGCTGTTTATGCTGTGCTGTTTAAAAGTTCAAAGCTGCGGATGAATCTCAAAGAAGACAGAGAATTCAAAGAAAAATATATGCCTTTAAATAAAAGCAACTATATTAACTCCATTATTAGTTTTAATTATTATGACAGGAACTTCACTCTTCAGAAAGAATGGGGAGATAAAAGTGAGGCCCAGCTTTTAGAGGTGGATGGAGAAAAAATAGTTGATGAAGCATCTATACAGGATAAAATTTTTGATATTTTTTCTTTTGGTAGAAAAACAGCTAAAAATATAATTTTTACCGGTCAGGAAAATATGAAAAATATGATTGAAGAGATAAAAGAAAATCCTCAAGTGAATAGTACACTTAATGGTTTTCTCCGCAGAGCAGTTATGGAGCTTGATGGTATTTCTGTGGAAAAATTTAAATCAAAAGTTGAGGAGAATCTGGATGATTTTATAAAAAGATGGAATTTATCTGAAAAGAGACCGGAAAATCCCAACCGGGGTGTAGATAATCCGTATCTTATTGGATGTGGAAGAATTTATGATAAATTTATCGAAAAAGGGTTAAAAAAACAGGAAATGGAACAGGCTCTAGAACTTGAAAATAAATATTTTCAGCTGGCTGAAGAATTAAAAAATATCAAAAAAAATGGAAAAGAACTTAAAGAAAAGATAAAATTTCTATCTCAAAAAGAAGATGATATATATAGAAGAAGTGTAATTGAAACTAAATTGGAAGCAAAAAATGAAAAAATAGATGAACTAAAGAAAGTTAACAAAAACTGGCCAGCAGTTTTAATTAATTTAAAAAATGCTGAAAAAGATCTGTCTGCTGCTGAAAATCAGATAGAGCAATTGAAAGAGGAAAAAGAAAAAGCAAGAAAGAAAAAGAGTATTGCGGAACAGAGAAAAATAAAAGATAAAATTGATAAAATAGAAAAAAATATTTCTAAATTGGAGAAAAAAATTAAGGATCTGCCTCAAATAAAAGAAGATGATATAGAAAGACTTAAATTTTTAAATGATAAATTAATTGAAGATAAAGCGTTACTTAAAGCATCTACCTGGAGAGCAGAAATAATAGAAGCTCCAAATGATATTCAGATTATAAGTGGTTTAAATGATAAAAAGAGTTTTGAAAAAGGTGATATATTTGATGTAGAAGCATATTTGAAAATAGAACTAGATGATTTATTTGTTTTAGAAGTTCAATCTAAAGATCTGGATTTTTCTCTCCTCAAAGAGAGATACAGCAAAAATAATCAGGAAAAAAATAAAATTTTAAAAAAATATGAGGTTGAAAATCTGTCAGAACTTCAAAATATCAGGAAAAATATAAATAATTTAAATTCAGAAATAAAGTTACAAAAGAGAAATAAAGAAAATATTTTAGATGATAAAAAAATTGAAGAAATTGAAGATAGTCAGGAAGAACTTGAAAAATTAAAAAATGTAAGAGAACTTTCTGAAGTTGAAAATGAATTGGATAATATACTTTTAGAAAAAAGTGATTTAGCAAGCAGTGTCAGCAGTTTAAGTGATAAAATAAATGTGTGGAAAGAAAAATATATCAGTCATGATCATATATTTGATGAAATAATAGAACTAAAAAGTGAAATAAAAAAATTAGAAGAAGAAAAAGAAAAATTAGAAAAACTGCCTGAAAAATATAATTCCATTTCTCAATTTAAAACAGAGCTTGATAATTTAAGAAATAAAAAAGAAGAAAATGAAAACCTGTATCAGAAAAAACAGGTAGACTATATTAATATCAAAAACCAGCTGGCAGATAAATCCTATGAAGAACTAAACAAAGAATATGTCCAGCTTGAAGCAGAATTTAAGAAAAACGTAAAAAAAGCAAAAAATTTAAAAAAAGTTAAAGATATAATGGAGGAAAAGTTAAAAGAGTTTGATCAAAAAAGCTTTCGTCCACTCATAGAGTCATTTTCTTATTATATAAAAGAAATAACAGGTGATAAATATACTGTTCAAAATTTTGATGAAAAATACAGGATTAAACTGAAATCATCTGAGAAAGAGCTCCCTGTTGAAAAAAATTATTTATCTTTTGGAACCTATGACAGTACAGCACTTGCTTTAAAATTTGCGCTTGTTGAACAGATATACAGTGATAAGAGAGGTTTTTTTGTCCTTGATGATCCCTTAGTAAATCTGGATCCAGATAGGCAGAAAAATGCCTTTAAATTAATTAAGTCTCTGTCAAAAAAATATCAGATTATTTTTACAACCTGCAGTCCCAGTACAGCAGAAAAACTGGGTGGAAATATAATTGAGATCTAATTTCACTTACAATTAAGCCAGGGAAATTAATTTTTCGAATACAGACTGCCAGGATTTTTGAGAAATTTTTCTCTGAATTTCTGAGTGATTTAAAATCCTATTTTCTCTAACAGATATTATCTGCTTTTCTAATTTGTTTTCCAGTCTTTTTATAAAACTCGGTATTTCACTGGGAAATGGCAGACAATCTTCTCCACATAAAGGTGGATTAACAAATTCTATGACATTATTTTTAGCTAGTTTTGAGCCAAGCCACTCTTTTATTCCAGGAAGATCGGTGGTGACAACTCTTAAACCTGAGGCAAGTGCCTCAATAATTACAAGAGGTAAGCCTTCATAATAAGACGGAAGTATAAATATGTCACTCTGGCGCATTTTATCTGCCAGTTCCTGCTGTGGAATCATTCCAGAGAAAATAATATTATTTCCAATTTCAGCTGCAGCAGATCGAATTTCTTCAGTTTCTTTTCCACCTCCACCTCCACAGAGAGTCAGAGTAAGTTTATATTTTTTATTAAGATGAGAAAAAGCTTCTAAAAGTGCCATTAATCCTTTTGCTCTGGATATTTTCCCTGCATACAGCAATTCTACTTTCTCTTTTTTTAGTTTTTTGCTATCTGCAGGATAAAATATTTCTGGATTAAATCCATTACCTATGACTGTAATTTTATTATTATCAACTTTCATCAGTCGGTTTATTTCTTCTTTCTGCTGAAAATTCAATGCTATTATTTTATCAATTTTGTTTAAAGCTTTTTTAACTGTTTCCTGGTGTTCCGGCAGCTGTTTAAATTTTCTTAGTCCTGTACCATGACAGACAGCAAAATGTCTAATTTGCCCGGTATATTTAGTACTTAAGGCTGTCAGCAGCCACAGATGATGAGAAATAATTAAATCAGGTTCAAAATTGTTAAGAGCTTTTTCAATTGCTTTTGAAAATGCTTTTTTCCACTTTTGGAGTTTGTCTTCTTTAAGCTCACTGTACAGTGTGCTTTTGTAGGGCATCTGATCACTCATACCTGCAACTGGGAAAGGAAGCTGTTTGGACAAAAAATAGACAGGAAAAAAAGTTTTACAGCCGTTAAGCTGATATTTATCCAGACTATTTTTATTTATTCCTGCTACAATAGATTGTTCAATAGATTTCTTTGCACCTTCACTAAGTATATTTTTTAGATAATAACCACTTCCAGTAAAACCTGGTTTTTGTGCATATATATGTAATATTTTCATTAATTAACACCTACCCTGTTTAGAAGATTATAACAAATTTATAATTATGCTTCAAATTATAATTTTATCAGGAATGCTACAATTTTATTGATTAAAATAAGTTAGAGATGCAAATAACCTTTTTGTAGGGGAAACATATAATAATTTTTGTAATTTTAAAACATTGATGACTGTAAATGGTTATTTTACTGTGTTATAATAAATAAAGAATAATTCTGGGAGGAATAAAAATGTATGGACTGGTATTAGAAGGTGGAGGAGCAAAAGGAGCTTATCATGCTGGCGCTTTAAGGGCGATAAAAGAACTGGAGCTTGATATATCTGCTGTAGCAGGCACTTCAATTGGAGCATTAAATGGAGCTATGTTTGTTCAGGATAAGGTTGAAGAAGTCTATCAGTACTGGTATAATATTTCTCCTGCACAGGTTTTTGATGTTGAAGAAAAATATGTGGCAGAATTAATGAATTTTTCTTTAAATCAGAAAAATCTTCTTTATTTAGTAAACAAGGCAAAAGAAGTTTTTCAAAATCGGGGTCTGGATACTTCTATAATGAAAAAAACATTATCGGATAATATAGATGAGGAGTTAATACGAAATTCAGATATAGAATTTGCAATAATTACTGTTTCTTTGAGTGATTTTAAACCTCTGGAGCTTTTTGTAGAAGATATTCCACATGGGAAAATTGGAGATTATATTCTGGCCAGTTCTTATCTGCCTGCATTCAAAATGCAGCGAATTGACGGTAAAATTTTAATTGACGGAGGTTTTTACGACAATCTTCCTATCAATACACTTGTAAAAAAGGGATACAAAAAAATAATTGCTATCAGAACATATGGTATGGGAGATAATAATTATGAAGATAATAATTCGGATATTATTTATATCAATCCTTCTGAAAATTTAGGTAGAATGCTTAATTTTGACCAAAAAAATGCAAGAAAAAACATTAAAATGGGATATTATGATACAATGAAATATTTTAAGAATTTAAAAGGCAATAAGTTCTATATTTATCCACATGAAGATACTAAAGATTTTATTGATTTTATTTTAAATTTATCTGAAGATACTATTGAATTTATATCAGAGCAGTTTAAAGTTGTAGAGCAGCCAAAAGAAAGAATGTTATTTGAATCACTGATTCCCAGAATAATTAACTTTTTAGATTTAGATTATCAGGCTGATTATGGAGATATGCTGATAAATCTCCTGGAAAACCTTGCTGTTAAAGCCGGGATTGATCGCTTTGAATTTTATAGTTTTAAAGATCTGCTAAAACTTGTTAGAGAAAAATACAATAGAAGTGAAAAACCAATTAGTGCGCGACTTCCACAATTTATAAAATCCAGCAATTTACTGCCTCAAAAAGTAAAAGAAGAAGTAATTACCGGTATTGCCGAAAAAATCTTTTTGAATGAAAGGAAGGTAAAGTAAATTATGAGAAATAAAAAAGATTTAAAATCTGCTTCTGCTGAAGATATGATTATAAAGAATCTCCGCGAAAGATTGTCAGAGGATGCAAAGGAAGATTTAGTTGAGCCTCAAAAAGATGAGGAATCCTGTGTTTTTTGCGGCAGTATTGATGATTTAATAGAGTTTAAAAATTCATATATATGCAGAAAATGTCTGGAGGATATTTAATATAAAGACATTGAAGATTTGCTGACCAAAAACTTTAAGATTCCTGTAATTCTTTTTTTGCAGCAATATAAATATAGGAAAAATACGGCTGAATTTAATATTGAGATGACAATAAAGATATGTTATAATTTGTATTAGTTAATCTTATATACAGGAGGTTTTTGTTGTGAAAGAAATTGATGCAAGAGGCTTGGATTGTCCTAAACCGGTGGTATTAACAAAAAATGCACTTGATGATCATAATAAAATAACAACTATTGTTGATAATGAAACAGCTGCCAAAAATGTTGCAAAACTGGCTAAAAAAATGAACTGCAGTTATTCGACTGTAAAAGAGTCAGAAGATTTTTTTAAAATTTTAATAACAGCTGAAGAAAACTCTGTTTCTAATAAAGAAAAAGATGATAACAGCAAGGTTTATTTAATTGGCTCTGAAAATATGGGTGAAGGAGAAGAAGAATTGGGTAAAATTTTAATGAAAGGTTTTTTAAGTACCCTTCTGGATATTAATCCCAGACCAGATAAGCTGCTGTTTATTAATTCTGCAGTAAAGCTTGTTTCAGTTTATCCTGAAACTATCTCAGTTTTAAAAGAATTAGAAGAAAAAGGGACAGATATTTTGGTCTGTGGTACATGTTTAAATTACTATGATTTATCAGATGAAATAAAGGTTGGAGAAATAAGTAATATGTATGAAATTGCTGATAATTTAAACCAAGGAAATGTTGTTACAATTTAATTAGGAATTATTTATAAAAATTTCTAAAATAAATTAATTTATTTAAGAATAGGAAGTTGGTGTTAAAATGGAAAAAATAAAATTAACTGATTACAGTAAAACTTCTGGTTGAGCAGCTAAAATGGGCCCTAGGGCTCTGGCGCAGGTTCTGCGTCACGTTAATTTTCCTGCTGATCCGGAAAAATTACTGATTGGTTTAGATAAAGCAGATGATGCTGCTGTTTATAGTTTAACTGAGGATATAGCCTTGATTCAAACCCTTGATTTTTTTACTCCAGTAGTCAATGATCCCTATCTATTTGGTCAGATTGCTGCTGCAAATGCTTTAAGTGATGTATATGCTATGGGTGGTCAGCCTATTTTAGCAATGAATATTGTTGGTTTTCCTTCCTGTTTAGAAGGGGAAATTCTTTCGCGTATTTTACAGGGTGGTGCTGATAAAGTAAGAGAAGCCGGTGCTAACTTATGTGGTGGTCATACTGTAGTAGATGAGGAGCCTAAATACGGACTATCTGTAACCGGGATTGTTCATCCGGATGATTTGCTTAGTAACTCAGAGATTAAAGAAGGTGACCTTATTCTTTTAACCAAACCACTTGGAACAGGTGTTATGATTTCTGCACTTAAAGGTGGTTTTATAGAAAATGCTGAAAATAATCCAGCAGTAAAATCAATGCTAACTTTAAATAATACTGCTTTAAAATATTTTAATCAGTATCAGATTAATGCCTGTACAGATGTAACTGGTTTTGGTCTGATTGGACATTTACTTGAAATGTCCGAAAACAGCAGTCTAGAGATTCAAATTGATGCAGCAGAAATTCCTCTTTTTGAAGAAGCAAAGGAATTTACCGAATTTGGTCTTTTACCAGCCGGTGCTTATAAAAATAGAGATAATTACGATGAATTTGTTGAAGAAAGTGGTGAAAGAGATCAGATACTTTATGATTTAATGTATGATCCTCAAACTTCCGGAGGACTTTTAATTTCAATCAGTGAAGAAGATGCTTCAGATTTTCTGATTGATTTATATTCTGAGAATATTAATGCTGCAGTAATTGGTAAAGTGACTGATAGAGGAAAAGGAGTTGTACTGAAGTGGTAGAAGAAAGTAAATATTACCTTTTGGTATTTCAGTCCACACATCACTCCATAAAAGCAGAAAAAATTTTTTCTGCCGAAAATATTTCTTATAGAATTGTTCCTGTTCCACCCGAGATAACTGCTGACTGTGGTTCAGCAGTTAGATTTGATGAAAAATTAGATGATATTTTACAGCTAATCAAAAAAAATAATATAATAACTGCAGGAGTTTATGAAGTTATCGCAGAAAATAAAAATAAGAGATATAATAAAATTAAATCTTAAAAGGGGTCTAGAATATGCAGACATTTTTGATCGGTATTGCAGGAGGAACAGCTTCAGGTAAAACCACTCTCGCTGAGATACTAAAAAAATATTTTCAGGATGATGTGATAATATTAAAACATGATTATTATTATCATGATAGAAGTTATTTTGATGTTCCAGATGATAAAATTAACTTTGATCATCCAGATGCTTTTGAGACTGAACTTCTTGTAGATCATTTAAAATTACTGCAGAAAAATAAGAGTATCCAAAGACCTGTGTATTCTTACAGGACAAATAAAAGACTTTCGGAAACAAAAACTATCCAACCTGCTCCAATTATTATCGTAGAAGGTATACTGATATTTCATTATAAGATTTTGCGAGAAATTTTTGATTTAAAAATTTATGTAGATACAGATGCGGATATACGTCTGCTGCGCAGAATAACTAGAGATATTAGAGAAAGAAATAGAACTTTTGAATCAGTTAAAAAACAGTATTTAAGAACTGTAAAACCGATGCATCAAAAATTTGTTGAACCAAGCAAATATTCTGCTGATATTATTATACCTCATGGAGGATTAAATGAAATAGCAAATGATTTAATAATAAAAAAGATAAAAGATCATTTATTAACAGGATAATTATATTTTATACCGGTTTTCAAGCCGGTATATTTTTTTGTAATAAATTTACATAATTTTACAGGAATTTTAAAATTTACCTTGAAATATATAAGAGGGAGGTGTTCTTATGACGAAAAAGATAAAAATGATTGGGACATTTATTATGATTATATTCCTGGCAGGGGCATATTATCTGGATGGTGCCGGCAGTGATGTAAATAAAGTAAAAATACAGGACAACTCTAATCTAAAGTTAGAAAGCAGTTCTGCTGTAGAAGAAGAAAGTGAAAAGATAATTATATATATTACTGGTGAAATAAAAAATCCTGGGGTTTATCAAATAGCCCCAGATGATAGGCTGATTACGGCAGTAGAATTAGCAGGTGGATTCACTGAAAATGCGGATAAAGAAAAAATAAATCTTGCTTCACCACTTATTGATGGAGAAAAAATTGAAATTCCCAGAAAAAAATCACAAAGGGAGATAGAGTTTATTGAACAACTAAAACAATCAGAAAGCAAAGATTCTTCCGGCAGTAAAATTAATATTAACAGAGCAGAGCAAAAAGATTTAGAGAAGATAACAGGTATCGGTCCAGGAAAAGCTAAAAATATAATTGATTATAGAAAGAATAATGGATACTTTTCTTCTCTGGATGAATTAATTGATGTGAGTGGAATAGGAGAAAAAACTTTAGAGAAAATGAAGGACGAAATTTCATTAAGATGAACAGAAGACCCTGTTTTTATTCAAGTATTGCTCTGCTGCTTGGAATTTTGCTGGCCAGATTATATTTGGAATTATTTGCTGATATAAAAGTCATGTTTATATTTTTTTTGATATTTTTACTTTTTTACTCTGCTGCAGATGATACAAAAATTTTCAACAAAAACCAGACAAAAATTATTTTTATATTTTTCTTGATTGGATTTAGCCTGTTTATTTTTGAAGATTATAAATATACCGGCAGTGATTCAATAGTAAGTTATGCAGATAACAGGAGTCATTCTGTTTTGGCAGCTGTAAAAATACCAGTTTCTGATCTGGAAGGAAACTTTTATTATCTAAAACCAAAATCAATAGATGGTCAAATAGTGAAATATGGTTTAATTAAAGCCCCCAAAAAAGGTCTGATAGAATTTGACCATAATGATATAATTCATTTTAAAGCAGAATTATCTCTAATAGAAAAACAGAAAAATCCCGGCGGATTTTCTTACCACAAATATATGAAAAGAAAAGGAGTTTATTTAGAGACATGGGAACTAAAAGATGTTAAATTTTTAAAAGATAGATTCTCTTTTCTTAAAATTATCATTAATTTCAAAAGAAAATTAATAAAAATTATAAAAAAACTGTTTCCTAAAAATAAATTTTCTTTTTTATTGGCTATTATGTTGGGAGAAAAAGCACACCTCAGTTTTGCGCAAAAAGAGCTGCTGCAGTCAACCGGAGCAGGTCATCTTCTGGCAATTTCAGGTCTTCATATAGGTATTATTATATTATTTTTAACCAGAATATGTTTTTCGATATTTTCTAATAAAAGAAATTCTCTTTATTTTATTACCTCTTTTTCTATTATTTATATTATTGTTACCGGTAGTAGTGTTTCGGTAATTAGAGCTTCTGTTCTGGCTCTTCTTTATTTATGGGCAGATGAGTTCAACAGAGAGGGAGATTTTCTAAATTTACTTGGAATTACACTTATAATAAATCTGCTGATCAACCCGGCTGCTCTCTTTACAGTCAGCTTACAGCTTTCTTATACACTTGTTACAGCTCTTGTTATTTTAAGTAAATTTTTAAGTGTTTTCAATGCTGCAGCAGCAGTAAAGGCATCAGCTGCTGCTCAGTTGGCTTCTTTTCCGATCACGGCATTTTATTTTAATAAATATCATTACATTGCTTTTTTAACAAATATATGGGTTATCCCTTTTATTGGACTGCTGCTTCCAATATCATTTTTTTTAATGACTATATCATTTTTCTCATTTACTGCTGCTAAAATTTTAGTTCCACCGGTAAACCTGGGTATAGATCTGCTGTTTTTTCTATTAAAGATAATGAATGCATTGCAGAAAAAAGAGCTGATCATTGCTCAACCTGATTTTTGGAAAATAATAATGTACTATCTCGTCCTATTTTTGCTTCCATATATATATAGAAAAAGAATAATACCGTTAAATAGGAAGAAATTTAATAGAGCAAAACTAATTATGCCTTTAATATTTGTTATTTTTTTGCTTTCTTTTTTTATCAATCCTGATTTTGATAAAAATTTAGAAGTGGTTTTTTTATCAGTTGGACAGGGAGATGGTATTTTTATAGAATTTCCGGAAGGGAAAAATATGTTGGTTGATACAGGTCCACCTGGCAGTAATGGGAGAAATGCTAATTATAATATTATTCCTTTTTTAAACTACAGAGGTATAGATAAAATTGATTTTTTGTTAATAACCCATTTTGATTCAGATCATGCAGGAAGTGCAGAATTTATAATCGATAGAAAGAAAATAGGAGCTGTTTTAATTCCTGAACCATTAAAAAATAATCAGTATTATAATTTAATTAAGCAGAAGCACAGCAAAATTTTAGAAGTAAGTGAGACTAATTCTCTTCAAATTGGGCAGGTGAATTTAAATTTTTTGAATCCACCTGCTGAAACTGAAGCAGCCGACAAAAATGATAATTCTGTAGTTTTTCTCCTCCAGTATGGTAGAACAAAAATGCTTTTTACCGGTGACCTGTCTGTAGAAGGAGAACGAAGATTAATTAAAAAATATAAAATTGGTAAAATAAATATTTTGAAAGCCGGACATCACGGTAGTAAGACTTCTACATCTGCTGAACTGCTTGATACTATGGCACCGGATCTTGCTGTTATTTCAGTCGGAAGAAATAATTATGGTCATCCATCTGATGAAGTTATAAAAAAATTACAGGAAAGAAATATTCGCTATGTGAGAACTGATAGAGATGGAGCAGTTATTTTGGAGTCAGATATAAATAATATAAATTTAAGAACTTTTAATAAATAATTTAAACGAAATTTCTATTTAATCTTTTCTTTATTCAAATTTAAAAATAAAAAATCAAAAAAATACTTAAGCTGTAATTTGTTAGTTAAAATGTTAATATTATAGATCTGCAAATTTTATAATCACTATAAATATTGAAGTGGATATGATAAAATAATAATTAACATCAAAAATTTAAATATTCAGGAGTTGGTATTTTTGCAGAGTTCCAGTTATTTTAAAGACAGCGAAAAATTAAAAAAAATATATTATGTAGAAAGTGAAGATGATTTTTTGCGCGATGAATTTAAAAATGAATTTATCAATAAATTTATACCCGAAGAGATAAGAGGATTTAATCTTTCCTATGTTAGAAGTGGAGAAAGATATATTGCAAGACTTAAAAATACTTTAAATACACCTCCGGCTGGATCAGAAAGAAGATTTGTAATAAGTGAATTTGATGATGGATTTGATTTTAATAAAGAAGAAAAGGAAAAATTAGGAGAAATTATATCTATAATACCTGAAAGTAGTGTATTTTTACTTTTAAATTCAGATTCGATTGACAAAAGGAAAAAATTATATAAAAAAATAAAAAAATCAGGCAGCTATTATAACTTACAGACCCCTAAATACAGAGAATTGGACCGCTGGATAAAAGAACAGTTTAAAGCAAATAATAAAACAATAGACAGTCAGGCTGTTAAAATACTTGAAGATATGTTTAATAATCAGCTGGACATTCTAAAAAGTGAAATTGAAAAGATAATTACCAGATTCCCGGAAAGACAAAAGATAAAATTTAGTGATGTTAGAGAGATTATCAGCAGAGATCGCTTAATAGAAGATAGAGAAATCTTTAGTTTTTTAGATCTTATTGGAGAGAAAAGAACATCTGAGGCACTGATAAGTCTGAAGGATATGATTAACAAAGGTGCTTATCCACTCTATCTTTTGACAATGCTGGCCAATCATATACGTCTTCTTATGGAGGTCAAATTTTACAGCAGATATACATCGAATCATAAAAAAATAGCAGAAAAATTGAGTAAACATCCTTATCCGGTAAAAAAAGCCCTGCAGAGAAGCAAAAATTTTACACAGCATGAATTAGAAAATATTCTGGAAGAAGTTCTTCAGGCAAATTATAATTTTGTAACAGGATACTATCCAGATCAAAATATGGCACTGGAAATGATAGTTATGAAAGCAGTCAGCCTATAACAAAAAAACTCATCCATCTGGATGAGTTTGAAAGTTTTATTTAAAAATATAATTATATTTTTAACTTAAAAGTTACATATTATTGTACATTTTAGTGAGGCGAGATTTTTTTCTGGCTGCATTATTTTTATGAATGATATTCCTGGTGGCAGCCTTATCGATGACCTTTGTAGTCTCTCTCAACTGTTCTGCTGCAGCTTCTTTATCTCCATTTTCCACTGCTTTTTCAAAAGCTTTAATAGAATCTTTAAGCTTGTTTTTCCACTCGCGATTTAGAGCTGTTTTCTTTTCTGTAACCTTAACTCTCTTTTTAGCAGACTTAATAATAGGCATCTAAATTCACCCCCTCGTAAATTCGAATATTTATTTAGTCATTTAATTTGCAACATTTCAATTTTACCATGTGCCGGTATAAAATGCAAGCCAATAATTTTAAAAAAGGGATTCTTTATAATTATTTTTTTAAAAAACGTAAAAATCGGAAAAACCGCCCACTAATACTATTGTTTTTAATTTAAGTATATTTTGATACTAAACTTCTTCAAACTCACCTGGTAACATATTGCTGTTTTAGTATATGTAAAGTAATGAGAAGCTTCCGCTGTTGGTTTTGAAGGTGATTTACCAACTTGAATAAAGATATCACCGGTGTTATAATATGGGCAGAATTAAGGTATTTAAGGAGGTAATTTTTTGCAGACGGAGAAGATAAGAAATTTCTGTATAATTGCGCATATTGATCATGGAAAATCTACACTTGCAGACCGTATGTTAGAATATACTAATACTATAACAGATAGAAAAATGAAAGAACAGGTACTGGATAAAATGGATCTTGAGCGAGAAAGAGGAATTACCATTAAAGCTCAGGCTGTTACAATTGATTATAAGGGTTATGAATTAAATTTAATAGATACACCAGGACATGTTGATTTTGCTTATGAGGTATCCCGCAGTCTGGCGGCATGTGAAGGTGCAGTGCTGGTTATTGATGCTGCACAGGGAGTTGAAGCCCAGACTATGGCCAATATTTATCTTGCTCTTGAGCATGATTTAGAAATTATTCCTGTAATTAATAAAATTGATCTTCCCAGTGCTGATCCGGACCGTGTAAAAGAACAGCTGGTTGATATTGGTATAGATCCGGATGAAGCTATACTGGCCAGTGCAAAAGAAGGAACAAACATTGATTTAATTCTGGATGCAGTAATAGACAGGGTTCCTGCACCTTATAAAGGAAATGAAGAACCACTGAGAGCTCTTGTATTTGATTCTTTTTACGATTCATATCAGGGAGTAATTGCTTATATAAGAATAAAAGAAGGATCTGTCAAAAAAGGCGATAAAATAATGATGATGTCAAATAAAAAAACATATGAAGTAGATGAAGTAGGGTATTTTGCACCTGATATGACAGAACGCGATGAATTGAGCTGTGGAGAAGTTGGGTATATTATTTCTGGAATTAAAGATGTAAAAAACTGCCGTGTTGGTGATACTATTACTAATAAAAATAAGCCTGCATCAGAACCACTGCCGGGATATAAGAAAGTTAAACCGATGGTTTTTAGTGGTCTTTATCCTTCTGATAATGCTGATTATGAGGTATTAAAGGAAGCTTTAGAAAAACTGCAGTTAAATGATGCTTCTTTTACTTTTGAGCCTGAAACATCAGAGGCACTTGGATTTGGATTTCGATGTGGTTTTTTGGGACTTCTGCATATGGAAGTTATACAGGAACGTCTGGAAAGAGAATATGATCTTGATCTTGTTATTACTGCACCAAGTGTTGAGTATAAAATAATAAAAAACAATGGTGAAGAAATAAAAATAGAAAACCCAGCACTTTTCCCGGAACCTGGTGATATAGATACAATAATGGAACCATTTGTAGATGCAGAAATTCATATGCCGGAAGAATATGTCGGTCAGGCAATGGAACTCTGCCAGGATAATAGAGGTCAATTTATGGATATGCGTTATATTGATCAGGACCGAGTTGCACTTAAATATGAAATGCCGCTGAGTGAGATTATTACAGATTTTTTTAATATGCTTAAATCTAAAACCAGAGGTTATGCAACTTTAGATTATGAATTAAAGGGGTATAGAGAATCTGATCTAGTGAAGCTGGATATACTGGTAAATAATGAAATTGTTGATGCACTATCAACAATTGTCCATGATGAAAATTCCTATCATGTTGGAAATAATCTTACCAGAAAACTCAAAAAAGTTATTCCAAAGCATATGTTTAAAATTCCTGTTCAGGCAGCTGTTGGCGGGAAAATTATTGCTCGGGTTAATATTCCTGCTCTCAGGAAAAATGTGCTTCAGAAGTGTTATGGTGGAGATGTGAGCAGAAAAAGAAAATTGCTGGAAAAACAAAAAGAAGGAAAGAAAAGAATGAAACAGGTAGGAAGTGTAGAGATTCCTCAGGAGGCATTTATGACTGTACTGGAGCGGAATGATGCAGATTAGTAATAAATCATCTTATGAGAACAGACTATCTTACGAAAAACCTTTTGGTATATATATTCATATTCCTTTCTGTGCCAGCAAATGCAGGTACTGTGATTTTTATTCATGCAGCTATAAAAACAGCCTGGTTGAGAAATATTTTGAGTCGCTTTTTATTGAGTTTGAAAACATGCTTTCTACAGTTCAAAATGAACTTATTAGATCAATATATATTGGTGGTGGAACACCATCTTTAATTAAAGCAGAGTATATTTTTGAGATTATAAAAAAAATAAAAAAGAACTTCAGCTATCCCCCAAATATGGAGATTACACTTGAGGCAAATCCAGATAGTTTGAGCGAAAAACGTCTGGTTAAATATCGTCAAGTGGGTATTAATCGCCTGAGTCTGGGGGTACAGTCTTTTAATGACAGTACACTAAACTTTTTAGGGAGAAACAGCAGTTCAGACAATAATAAAAAGAAAATAAAACTTGTAAAAAAATATTTTGATAATTACAGTTTAGATATTATATTTGCAGTACCGGGACAAAAGATGGAAGATTTCAGAAAAGATTTAAATACAGTATTATCTTTTGCACCTCCACACCTTTCAATTTATAATCTTCAGATTGAAGAAGGTACAGAAATTTATAATGATTTAGTAGATGGGAAAATCGAAGCTTTTAGTCAGGAACTTGATGCAGAGATGTATGATAAAGCTGTATCTTTGCTTAAAGATCATGGTTATCAGCAGTATGAAATATCAAATTTTGCTAAAAAAGGATACAGAGCGGTTCATAATTATCTTTACTGGAATTTTACACCATATATTGCTCTTGGTCCGGCAGCCGCAGGTTTTGATGGGAAAGTAAGATATACTAATAAAGCAGATCTGAAAAGCTATATAGATAAAACTTTAGAATCCGGACTTCCGGATAGAGAGTATATTTCACTTTCTAAAAAAAATCTTGCTGCAGAATACAGTTTTTTAAACTTGAGAAAAAAAACCGGATTGAGCAGGTTCTTATTTAAAAAACAATTCTCATTTCGGTTTGATGATCTATATGAAGAAGAAATAAAAAAATTAAAAGAGTTAAAACTGATTACTGAACAAAATGGAAGAATTTTTCTCTCAGAAAGAGGAAAACCGCTTGGTAATGAAGTTTTTGCATATTTTTTGCCCTGATTAACCTTTAAAAGATTTGACAAAAAAAATACAATATGTTATTTTAATAATAGTTGTTAGCACTCTGCTTTAACGAGTGCTAAAAAGGGGTGAAAATGATGGTTGAAGAAATTGATTCAAGAAAAAAGAAAATACTGCAGGCCATCATTCAGGAGCATATTATTTCTGCATCTCCAATCGGGTCTCGTACCCTTGCAAAGAAATATAATCTGGATGTAAGTCCTGCGACAATAAGGAATGAGATGGCTGATCTTGAAGAACTCGGCTATTTAGAACAGCCCCACACATCTGCGGGGAGAATTCCCTCAGATAAAGGATATCGTTTTTATGTTGATGCAATTGTCAGGAAAAATAAAAATCCGACTCCATCATCAATAAAAAAAATAGAGCATATATATGAAGATATGAAAAGTGTTCAGGATATTATTTCTGGCATGGGGAAAATGCTTTCCAATATGACACATTATACTTCTCTTGTTAGTGAACCAAAGATTCAGGAAAGCCAACTGAGAAAAGTGCAGATTGTTGAACTGGAAGATTATTCTCTCCTGATTATCCTTGTTACAGATACCGGCATGGTTAATAACAAAATTGTAAAAGTACAGGACAGGTTATCAAATAAAAAACTGGCTTATATAAATAAATATTTAAGTGACAAGCTGGAAAATAAGCTGTTATCAAGTTTAACAGCTGAATATCTGACAGAGGTAGAAAAAGAATTGTTTGCCAGGATTGATATTTCTTCAGAAATTTTTAAACAGATATATAACGAACTGGAAGGTGTTTTTGAACCTGAGGGTCTAAAAGTGTATCTTGGAGGAACATCTTATATTCTTGAACAGCCAGAATTTAATGATATGGAAAGATTGAAAAAAGTATTAAAACTGCTTGATCAAGAAGAAACACTGAGCAGACTTATAAGTGATTTTTCTGATTCTGATTTGGAAATTAGAATTGGTCAGGAAAATGAAATTGAAGATATGCAGAACTGCAGTCTTGTTGTGGCAACATATTATCTTTCCAATCGAGCAGTTGGTAAAATTGGAGTCATTGGTCCAACACGGATGGAATATCCAAAAGTTATTTCATCTGTTGATATTATATCTGATATGTTAGGAAAATTAATTTCGAAAGCAAGTAGGTGATAATAATGGAAAAAACAGAAAAAAAACCAAATATGGAAAAAGAGGCTGATCAAAATAATAATACACAGCCTAAAGAAAAGGTGGGGTCTGACAAATCTTCTTCAGAAGATAAAATTTCCGAAACAGATGGAGAAATTGAAGTTTCTAAACAGGAACTTCTGCATGAAATCAAGGAAAAAGATACGGAAATTGAGGCATTAAATAAAGAAATAGAAGATTTGCTTAACAGACTTCAGCGGCTTCAGGCAGATTTTATCAATTATAGAAAGAGATCCGAAAAAGAAAAAAATGAAATGACCTTAAAAGGAAAAATAGAGCTTTGTGAAGAGCTGTTACCTGTAATTGATAATTTCGAAAGAGCACTAGATTCTTCTGAACAGGAGGGTGATTTTTTCAGCGGTATAGAAATGATTTATCGTCAGATTATAAGTGTATTTGACAAAGAAGGTATTAAAGAAATTTCTGCACTAGGTGAAGAATTTAATCCAGAGTTTCACGAAGCAATTATGAGAGTTGAATCTGATGAAGCAGAAGATGGTACCGTAGTTGATGTAATGCAGAAAGGTTATATTGTTGAAGGTAGGGTAATTAGACCGGCAATGGTTAAAGTTGCCTGTTAAATAAAACTACAACAGTTATATATATAAGGAGGAATTTAAAATGGGTAAAGTAATTGGTATTGATTTAGGAACAACAAATTCATGTATGGCAGTTATGGAAGGTGGAGAACCGACTGTTATACCAAATAAAGAAGGTGGAAGAACTACTCCATCTGTAGTTGCTTATTCCAAAAAAGGGGAAAGAATAGTTGGTGAACATGCAAAACGTCAGGCGATTACTAATCCTGATCAAACTGTAAGTTCTATTAAAAGACATATGGGTTCTGACTATACTGTTAATCTTAATGATGAAGATCAGACTCCACAGCAAATATCTGCTATGATTCTGCAGAAGCTGAAAAGAGATGCAGAGGAATATCTTGGAGAAACAGTTGATGAGGCAGTAATAACTGTTCCTGCATATTTTACTGACAGCCAGAGACAGGCAACTAAGGATGCCGGAAAGATTGCTGGACTGAAAGTAGAAAGAATAATTAATGAGCCAACAGCCGCTGCTCTGGCATATGGATTGACTGATGATAAAGAACAGACAATTCTGGTATATGATCTCGGTGGTGGAACTTTTGATGTTTCTATCCTGGATATTGGTGATGGAGTTTTTGAAGTTATTGCAACAAATGGTAATAACCACCTCGGTGGGGATGATTTTGACCAAAGAATTATTGACCATATTGCCGAAGAATTCAAAAAACAGAATGGTATTGATCTGAGAAAAGACAAGATGGCTCTGCAGAGATTAAAGGATGCTGCTGAAAAAGCTAAAATTGAACTTTCCAGTGTTAAGCAGACAAATATTAATCTTCCGTTTATAACACAGACAGAAGATGGCCCACAGCATCTTGATATAGATCTTACAAGAGCAACTTTTGAAAGTCTTATCAGTGATTTAATAGAAAAAACTATGGAACCTGCCAGAAAAGCGCTAAATGATGCAGGAATGGATACTTCTGATATTGATGAAGTTATACTTGTTGGTGGTTCTACTCGAGTTCCTGCTGTACAGGAAGCTGTTAAAAATCTAATAGGTAAGGATGCTCATAAAGGTATTAATCCTGATGAGGTTGTTGCAGTTGGAGCTGCAGTACAGGGTGGTATTTTAGCTGGAGAAGTAGATGATATTGTACTTCTTGATGTTACACCACTGTCACTTGGTATAGAAACTCTTGGTGGAGTATTTACCAAGTTAATAGATAGAAATACTACAATTCCCACTTCGAAAAGCAAGATTTTCTCTACAGCAACAGATAATCAAACAAGTGTTGATATACATGTGCTGCAGGGAGAAAGGAAGATGGCAAAAGATAACAAAACACTCGGCCGCTTCCAGCTGACAGATATTCCACCTGCACCAAGAGGTGTACCACAAATTGAAGTTGAATTTGATATAGATAAAAATGGTATTGTTCATGTTTCTGCCAAAGATAAAGGTACAGGTAATGAACAGAAGATAACAATTAAATCAACCAGTGGTCTATCAGAAGAAGAAATAGAAGAAATGGTTAAAGATGCTGAAGCACACGAAGAAGAAGATAAAAAGCGTGTTGAAAGAATTGAAACCAGAAATGAAGCTGATTCCCTTGTACATCAAACCGAAAAAACACTGAAAGAAGCAGGGGACAAAGTTAGTGATTCGATTAAAGATAAAGTTGAAGCTTCAAAAAATGAATTAAAAGAAATACTGGAGTCTGAAGATGAAGATATAGATGAAATTAAAGAAAAAATGGAAAATCTAAAAGAAGAGCTTGGTGAATTAAGTACAGAGCTTTATTCTCAGGCCCAGGAAGCACAGCAGGGTGCTGCCCAGGGACAACCAGGTGCAGGTCAGGCTCAAAATCAGCAGAGTGCTCAGGGAGCATCCGGACAGAATGCTGATGACAATACTGTTGATGTAGATTTTGAAGAAGTTGATGATGATTAATAAAAAAAGATAAATTGAGATTTAGACAAGGGAGAGGTATGCTCTCCCTTGGTCTGTTCTCTCTTTTCTTTATAGATGAGGTGGTGTATTTATGGCAAAAAGAGATTATTATGAGATCCTTGGAGTCAGCAGAGATGCTGATCAAAAGGAAATTAAAAAAGCATATAGAAATTTAGCAAAAAAATATCATCCAGATATGAATCAGGATGGTAAAGATACAACAGAAAAATTTAAAGAAATATCTGAGGCATATGATATTTTAAGTGATCCGGATAAAAGAGCCAGATATGATCAATATGGACATTCAGGTATCAATGAAAATGATTTTAACTTTGATGATTTTGCCAGAGGTGGCTTTGGTGGACTTGATGATATATTTGATATGTTCTTTGGTGGAGGTTTTGGCGGTATGGGAGGCCGTCAGAGAAGAAGCCCGCGCCGGGGAGCAGATCTTCAGTATAGACTGCAGATAACTTTTGAAGAAGCTGCATTTGGTGGTAAAAAAGAAATTAGAATTCCCAGAGATGAAGTATGTGACCGCTGTGATGGAACCGGGGCAGAACCGGGTTCTGAAGTAAAAACCTGTCCGGAATGTAATGGACAGGGACAGGTGAGATCCACTCAGAACACTCCTTTTGGACAGTTCACCCAGGCAAAAGTATGTCCGCGCTGTGGTGGAGAGGGCAAGATAATATCGGAACCATGTTCAAAATGCGGTGGATCTGGTAAAGTTAGAAAGCACAGAAAATTAACAGTTAATATACCGGCAGGTGTAGATACCGGCACAAGGTTGAGGATGTCTGGAGAAGGACAGGCCGGAGAAAAAGGTGCGCCAGCTGGAGATCTTTATATTTTAATCGAAGTTGATAAACATAAAATATTTGATAGAAAAGGTGATGATGTTTACTGTGAGGTTCCCATCAGTTTTGTTCAGGCAACACTGGGGGATAAAATAAAAGTTCCTACTCTTGATGGAAAAGTACAGTTTGAAATTCCGGAAGGAACTCAACCTGGGACAACTTTCAGGTTAAAAAATAAAGGGATTGCTCACCTTAATGGACATGGACGTGGAGATCAGTATATAAAAGTGAAAGTAATCATTCCTAAAAATCTCAACAAAGAACAGAAAAAGCTTTTACAGGATTTTGCGGAAATGAGTGGTGAAGAAATAAACCCGGAGCATAAAGGGTTTTTAAAAAAAATAAAAGAGGTCCTTAGTGTTTAAATGTAAAATTTATACTGGAGAGGATTAACATGCATAGATTTTTTGTCGATAGTGATTACAATTCCGGTGAATCTGCCACAATTTCTGGAAAAGATTATAATCATATCAAAAATTCCCTGCGCCTTAAAATAGGTGACAGGGTTATTCTTTCTAATGGTAGCGGAATTGATATGGTGGCAGAAATTATTGATTATCAGGAAGATAAAGTTTTATTAAATATAATCAGCAGTGGAGAATCTGAGGCTGAAGCAAAGCTGGAAATATATATTGCTCAGGGACTTCCTAAAAAAAGCAAAATGGATCTTATTGTAGAAAAAGCAACAGAAATCGGATTTTATGGATTAATTCCTCTGGAAAGCAGCCGCAGTATTGTAAAATATAACTCCCAAAAAAAATCTAAAAAACTGGCTAGATGGCAGAGAGTTGCAGAAGCAGCAGCCAAACAGTCCGGCAGAGGAATTATTCCAGATATTTTAGAATTTAGAACACTGGAAGATTTGATGGAAATAAGAGGAGATTTTGATCATATTATTACTTTTTGGGAAGAAACAGAGAATCTGACTTTGAAACAATATTTTACAGAAAATATTATAAAAAATAGAGATAAGTTGCTGGTAATAATTGGCCCTGAAGGTGGTTTTTCTACTTCGGAGGTTGAATTTTTGAAAAATGAATTACAGGCAGATATTTTAACTCTTGGTCCGAGAATTATGAGAACAGAAACAGCGGGTATTGTTGCTCTTAGCTGTTTATTATATGAAAAAGGTGAATTTGGTGATGAAAATGACTAAAAAAGCTGCATTTTACACTCTGGGCTGTAAGGTTAATCAGTATGAAACAGAAGCAATGATTGATCTTTTTCTGGACAGAGGATTTGAAGTTGTTGATTATTCTGAAGCTGCAGATATTTATATTATAAACAGCTGTACAGTAACAAACGAGGCTGCCAGAAAAACAAGACAGATTGCTCGCAGAGCTAAAAGGGCAAATCCCGAAAGTCTGGTCGGTATTGTGGGATGTTATACTCAGGCTTTTCCAGAAGAAGTTGCATCAATCGATGAGATAGATTTTATAATGGGAAGTTCCGGCAAGTCAAAAATTGTTGGAAAATCACTTGAACTTCTTAATGGTAAAAAGACAGACAATGAAATATTGGATTATTCAGAACTTCAGGATTATGAAGATTTGGAAATTAAGCGACTTACTAATACAACAAGAGCGAATGTAAAAATTGAAGATGGATGTAATCAATTCTGCAGTTACTGTATTATCCCATATGCAAGAGGACCTGTGCGCAGCAGAAATGAGAAATCTGTAGTTGAAGAAGTTAAAAATCTATGCAGTCAGGGTGTAAAAGAAATTATTCTTACCGGTACTCATCTGGGAGCATATGGTTTTGATAAAAATAATAAAGATGCTCTGGCAGATCTGGTTGAAACACTGCTGGATATATCTGATATAAAAAGAATTAGATTGAGTTCAATTGAAGGAACTGAAATTAGTAATAAGCTGATTGCTTTAATTGCAGAGGAAGAAAGGGTGTGTCCACATCTGCATTTACCTCTGCAGAGTGGAAGTAATAGAATTCTAAAAGCTATGAATAGACCTTATTCGCGAGAAGATTTTATCAAAACTGTAGAAAAAATCAGGGAATTCATTCCTGATATTGCTTTAACAACAGATGTTATTGTTGGGTTTCCTGGTGAAAATGATTCAAGTTTTGGAGATACAGTTGAAGCTGTAAAAAATATTGAATTCAGTAAAATTCACGTTTTTCCATTTTCAGTTAGAGAAGGTACAAAAGCTGCCGGTATGAAAGATAAACTACCAGGTGATGTTATCAGCGAATACAGCAAGATTCTCCGGGATATAAATGAAGATCTGATGTTGAAATATCAGAAAAAATTTTTAGGCAGGACAAAAGAGGTCATGATTGAAGAAGAGCGAGATCACAGGACAGATATGCTTACAGGTTTTACTGATAATTATCTTAAGGTTCTTTTTGCTGGCCCTGATAATGCTAAAAATAAACTTCTTAATGTCAGACTTACTAATACACTGGATCCTCACCATGTAAGAGGAGAATTGATAGATTAGCAGGAGTTTGTCTTCTTTAATAGAATATATTTATAAAGAGCTTATTAAAAATTAATATATGATGTGTCCACAAAAAGGTTATTTGCGGAAGAACCAATATATATATTTATGGAGGTGAGAAGATGAAGGACTGCTTGTTCTGCAAAATTGCTGCCGGTAAAATGGATACAGATTTTGTGTATGAAGATGAAAAAGTAGTTGCTTTTTCTGATATTAATCCACAGGCACCGGTACATCTTTTAATTGTACCCAAACAACATATTTCAACTATTAATGATATTTCTGAAAATGATAGGGAACTGATTGGTCATGTTTATCAGGTTGCAGCAAAATTAGCTGAAAAAAATGATATTGCGGAATCAGGGTATAGAATTGTAAGCAATTGTGGTGATGATGGTGGTCAGACAGTTTATCATATTCACTTCCATCTTTTAGGTGGAAGAGTTATGCAGTGGCCCCCGGGCTAAAAAACATCATCTTACTTAAAAAGATTAGGAGTGAAAATTATGAGTAGTTTAAAAGAACGTCTGCTGGAAGATATGAAAAAAGCAATGAAAAATAAAGATAAGGAAAAACTCTCAGTAATTAGAATGACAAGATCTGAGATAAAAAATAAAGAGATTGAGTTATCCAAAGAATTGGATGAGCAGGAAATAATTGCTGTAATAGCTAAACAGGTAAAACAGGTTAAAGATTCACTTGATGATTTTGCTAAATCAGGCAAAAAGGATGTTATGGATAAACTTTATCGAGAAATAGAAATCCTGGAAGAATACCTACCTGAACAGCTTTCTGAAGAGGAAGTAAATGAGATTATTGATAATGCAATTGAAGAACTTGGTGCTGATTCTATGGCTGATATGGGTAAGGTAATGGGTGCCATTATGCCTAAAATAAAAGGGCGTGCAGATGGTGGGTTTGTTAGTGAAAAAGTCAAAAAAAGATTAAATACTAAATAATTTGTTTAGTCCAGGGTTAATACCCTGGCTAAATTATTTTCCCGGAGGTGGGGAAATGATAAAAAAAATTATCTTTAACTTGCTAATTATAATAGTCTTGATTTCCGTTTTTCCAATTTTTAATTTTGATATTAGTGCAGAAGATGTATATTTTCTGCAGCTGGAAGGTAATATTGACAGCAGTCAGTATTCTTTTTTAAAAAGAGGGATAAAAGAAGCAGAGACAGCCAATGCAGATCTTCTTATTCTAGAAATAAATACCCTGGGTGGATATGTTAATTCCGCACTTAATATTAGGGATCTAATTATTAATTCAACAATTAATATAGATACTTTTGTAAGTGGAAGGGCCTGGTCTGCTGGTGCTCTGATTGCTCTTACCGGTGAAAATTTATATATGGTACCTGGTTCAAGTATTGGAGCGGCAGAAACACGTCCCAAAGAAGAAAAATATATTTCTGCATTGAGAAAAGAATTTGCTGCAACTGCTGAAAAAAGAAATAAAGATCCTTTAGTTGCTGAGGCAATGGTTGATGAAGATATTGTAATTGATAATATTATTGAAGAAGGTAAACTGCTTACTTTAACGGCTGAAGAAGCAGTAAAATTAAAAATAGCTGATGGAATTTATAATTCTAGAGATGATTTATTTTTCGCAAAAAATATTGAAATTTCTGAAATAAATTTTATTGAGAAAAATAATATTGAAGTTGTTTCAGCAATTTTAACAAGTCCGATTGTTAGTGCTTTATTATTAATTGCTGGATTTTCAGGTCTGATCTTTGAGATGCTTACTCCCGGATTTGGTATTGGTGGAACTGTTGGTATTATATCGTTTCTATTATTTTTTGCTGGACACTTATTTGTCGGCAGTGCTGGCTGGGGTTTAATGCTGCTGTTTTTACTTGGAATTATTCTTATTATTCTAGAGGTTTTTGTAATTCCTGGATTTGGAGTGGCTGGAATTAGTGGGATTGCGGCAGTAATGACCAGCTTATTCTTTTTCTTTCCTGATAAAAGTACTGCTGTAAATGTTCTGGCATCTGTAATGATTATGACAGTTTTAAGTGCAGTAATTTTAATCAAACTGCTTGGTGTCAGTAAATTCTGGAAAAGAATTTCCCTATCAACTGATGCAGAAAAATATTTTTCTCACAGCAGCAAAAAAGATTTATTGGGGAAAACTGGTATAACAATAACTCCTCTGCGTCCTGCCGGTATTATGGAAATTGATTCTCAACGCCTGGATGTTGTTAGTGATGGAGGGTTTATTGATAAAGAAGTAGAGGTTGATGTAATAGCTGTTTCTGGCAGCAGAATAGTAGTTAAGAAAAGTAAAGAAGAGGAGGAATAAATATGACAATATTTTCGGTTTTTAGTCTGGTTTCAATAATATTATTTATTTTTATATTCTTTTATTTTATTCCAATAGGGCTCTGGATTTCTGCGACAGCAGCAGGAGTTAAAGTTAGTTTTTTCAATTTAATTGGTATGAGATTGAGAAGAGTGGTACCATCATTAATAGTTAGTCCTATGATAAAATCTCATAAGGCCGGTCTTGCATTGAGCAGTGATAAGCTGGAAGCTCATTACCTTGCTGGTGGTAATGTGGACCGTGTTGTTGATGCCCTGATTGCTGCACAGAGGGCAGAAATTGACCTTATTTTTGAAAGAGCTGCCGCAATAGATCTGGCTGGTAGAGATGTTTTAGAGGCTGTAAAGATGAGTGTTAATCCAAAAGTAATTCAGACTCCAATTGTGACAGCAGTTGCAATGGATGGAATACAGGTTATGGCAACAGCACGTGTAACTGTCAGAGCCAATATTGAAAGATTAGTTGGAGGTGCAGGTGAAGAAACTGTACTGGCCAGAGTCGGTGAAGGTATTGTAACAACAGTTGGTTCAGCTGAATCTCACAAAAAAGTTCTGGAAAACCCTGATTCTATATCGAAAACTGTACTTGATAAAGGTTTAGATTCAGGAACAGCATTTGAAATACTTTCTATAGATATTG
>JBNJGL010000007.1:0-66785 GCA_051747745.1 Bacillota bacterium
ATGATGCTTTTTTTAATGGTTTAAACTGGTTAATAGGACAATTATGGGGAATACCTATGATGGTATTACTAATTGGTACAGGTCTTTATTTAACATTTTTAACTAAATTTTTTCAATTTAGAAAAATAGGTTACATATTAAAAAATACTTTTGGAAAGATATTTGAGAAGGAAACGGATTTAGAAGGAGTAATGACACCATTTCAGGCTGTAAGTACAGCTCTTGCAGGGACTGTAGGAACTGCAAATATTGCAGGTGTTGCAGCTGCTATAGCAGTCGGAGGTCCCGGTGCTTTATTTTGGATGTGGATAGTAGCATTGGTAGGAATGATGACTAAAATGGTTGAAATTTCTTTAGCAGTACACTATAGAGAAGTAGGTGAAGATGGAAGTGTTTATGGGGGTCCTATGTTTTATCTAGAAAAAGGACTTGGTAAAGTTGGAAAACCATTAGCTTATTTACATGCTTCTGCTGTATTAGTGGGTGGTTTAGTAACTGCAGCATTATTACAGCCCCATACTGCTGCTGATGCATTAGAAGGTGGATTGGGAATTAACCCTATATTGACAGCGATAGTCTTAGCTGCATTAACTGGATTGGTTATTATAGGTGGATTTAAGAGAATTGGTCAGTTTTGTGAAAAATTAGTACCTTTTATGGCTTTGATTTATGCTATAGGAGCAGTAATAATACTTATTATAAATTTTAGAGAAGTACCAAATGCAGTTGGATTAATAATTAAACATGCTTTTGCACCTGCTCCAGCTGTTGGTGGATTTGCAGGGGCTACTATAGCAATGACATTACAAAAAGGTATGGCTAGAGGTATGTTTTCCAATGAAGCTGGTATGGGAAGTGCGCCTATGGTTCACGCTACTGCAAAAACTGATCATCCTTTGAGACAGGGATTATGGGGAGCATTTGAGGTTTTTGTAGATACAATAGTATTATGTACCTTAACTGGTTTAGTTATCATGTCTACAGGAGTTTGGACTTCAGGTGAGAGTGGGATTAATTTAACTATAAGAGCTTTTGAAAAGGGATTACCGGGGAATATAGCTGGTTATCTTGTTATGACTGGTATAGTTTTATTTGCATTTTCTACACAGATAGGATGGTTTGTTAATTATGAGACTGCAGTAAAATTTCTTTTTGGATCAAAAGCTGTTCCTTATATGAAGTTTGTATATTTAATTCCTGGTATTGTTTTTGCTGGTCAGGGTGCAAATGCAGTATGGTTATTTGGAGATTTAGCGTGTGGTATCATGGGAATACCTAACTTAATAGGTTTATTATTATTAAGTAAAGTTTTTATGGGTATATATAATGATTTTATGGAAAAAGAAGGATTAGTGAAAAAACCTAGAATTGAGTAGTGTTAGTAGTGTATAATAAATTATATAATTAGATTTTTCATCTTAAAAGTCATGTATCTCATAATAATATTTATCACTGCTTGATTTTTATCCGTTTTTTCTTGACATTAAGGATGTTTTAATATAAACTAGTAAAAAATTAAGATAAATAAAAGCACTGATCAGGTAAAGTAACTGAAATAATTTATTTTAGCGAGCCGGTGATAGTGAGAGTCCGGTAATGATTAATTTAGTGAAGTTCCCCTGTAAGCTGGCAGCCGAACAAAAAAGTAAGCTGTCCCGGTAGTCTACCGTTATTCTGACAGGTTATTGAAATGAATTTTCATTTAAGATATTTTATTTTTATCTTTAAATGATTTTGATGATATTTTATTTCTGTAACTTAACAAGTGGGCTTTTTAGCCAAAAAGATTGGTACCACGGGATTTCAACCCTCGTTCTTTAGTAGGAACGGGGGTTTTTTGCATTTAAAAATATTTATTTTGAGAAGGAGAGTGTAGAGTATGAAGAAAAAATGTGCATATCTTGGTCCACCGGGAACTTTTAGTGAGCTTGCAGTTATTAATTACTGTACTGGTGAAGATGAAGAAATTATTCCATATGATTCTATACGGGAGCTGGTTGAAGCCGTAAATAGTAATGAGGTTGATATTGCATTACTACCACTGGAAAATTCGCTGGAAGGTTCTGTCAACATAAGTCTTGATCTGCTTTTTGAAAATGAAGAAGTAGAGATTTTAAAGGAGCTGGTTTTACCTATAGAACATTTCCTGCTTACACCAGAAAAGAAAAGTATAACAGAAATAAAAACGGTGTACAGCCATCCTCAGGCAATTGCTCAATCTGAAAAATTTTTAAGCAGTAAGATGCCTCAGGCAAAGCTTGTTTCTACAGAGAGCACCGCTGCGGCAGCAAAAAAAGTTGCGGAAGATAAAAAAGGAGCAGCAATAGGATCATTTAGACTGGCAGAAATATATGATTTAGAAATCACAGCATCCAATCTGGAAGGAGAACTGCCAAATTCGACACGATTTGTAATTATCGGGAGAAGAAAAAAATTTGTATCATCTCAAAATAATACTGATGCTGGACAGAAAAAAAGATACAAAACTTCTATTATCTGTACACCGAAAAAAAATAGGGCAGGTGTTTTACATGATATACTGGGGGAATTTGCCAGAAGAGAAATTGATTTAAGTAGAATTGAGTCAAGACCTACCAGAAAAAAGCTGGGAGAATATATGTTTTATATAGATCTGGCCGGGAAATTGGAGGACGAAAATTTAAAAAAATCACTTAAAGAAGTAGAAAAAAAGTCGGGATATTTCCGTATTCTGGGAAGTTATCAGGTAGTCAAATTACTTTCACAAAAAGAAAAGAAATTAAAGAAAACTGAGGTGCTGCAGTGATGTGATATTTATTTTAAAATAAGAGTCTAATAAAATAAAAATTGAATATTATGAGGGCGCAGAGATAAATGGTAAAAAATTATTGACAAAAACTATTTTAACTGCTATAATACCATTTAATATAATATATCTCAGAAAAACAGTGAACGGGGACCAAGTAAGCGAAAGCTGAACTACACCCCTGAGTTGCCAGCTGAAATAACAGTAAGCCAGGCCGTAGACCGTCGTTATCCGGTGAGGAAGTGTTAGCTTCCAGTAGAGATAATCTTTATTAATTGTTAAACTTTAATTAATGAGATTAATGCAGGTGGTACCGCGATATAGTCGCCCTGAATTGGGGCGATTTTTTGTATTTATAAATAGAAAAAAATAGAAAATGTTTAAAGAATATAATGGAAAATACTTTTTTGGATTGACTATATTCAAATAATAAAAATAAGAGAGGGGTTTATATATATGATAGCAGTACTGAAAAGAAATGCAGGTCCGGAAGATAAAGAAAAAGTTATAAAGGTGATAAAAGAAGAGAATTTTGATGTTCATCCGATACAGGGAGTGGAAAAAACAATAATAGGTGTGCTGGGAAATCAAAATAACAGGACAAAGTTAAAAGAAAAACTGATGACAATGAGCTGTGTGGAAAAAGTTGTTTTAATACTTGATCCATATAAGCTGACAAGCTGGAATTTTAAACAGGATAAAACTGTTATAGACCTGGGTGATGGTGTAAAGATAGGTGGAAGTGATTTAACAGTTATGGCAGGACCGTGTTCGGTAGAGAGTAAAGAACAGCTTTTAAAAACTGCAGAAATTGTAAAAGCTGGTGGGGCAAAAATACTCCGAGGTGGAGCATTTAAACCGAGAACTTCACCGTATTCCTTCCAGGGACTGGGGGAAGAAGGGCTGAAAATACTGGCAGAGGCCAGAGAAAAAACTGGTCTAAAGATTGTGACCGAGCTGATGGATATAGAACATATTGATGTTGTCTGTCAGTATACCGATATTATTCAGATAGGTGCCAGAAATATGCAGAACTATTCTCTGCTTAAGGAAATAGGCAAACTGGATAAGCCGGTTATGTTGAAGCGGGGAATGGCAGCAACCATTAAAGAATGGCTTTTAGCAGCAGAGTATATAATGAATGAAGGTAACCATGATGTAATTTTATGTGAGAGAGGGGTCAGAACATTTGGTGAAGAAACAAGAAACACCATGGATTTGAGTTCAATACCACTTGTGCAGCAGTTAAGTCACCTACCGGTAATTGCAGATCCGAGTCATGGAACTGGACGCTGGGAACTGGTAACGCCTGTGGCAAGAGCAGCTGTTGCAGTTGGAGCAGATGGAATTATGGTAGAAGTTCATCCTGAGCCAGAAAATGCCCTATCAGATGGACCTCAGTCTTTAAAACCGGAAAAGTTCTATTCTATGATGAAAGAAATTACAGCTATCTCTGGTACACTGCACAGTTTTGAGTCAAAAGAGAAAAAAATAGCCTATGCATAAGATTAAAGGTCAGCTGAAAGGGGATGGAAGCAGCAGATGAAATTAAAAATTAAACCCAAAAAGAAAATCAAAGGAGAAATTAATGTACCGGGAGATAAATCTATTTCACATAGAGCATTGATTTTAGCCTCTATAGCTGAAGGTGAAAGTAAAATTACAGGTTTACTTGAAGCAGAAGACTGCCTTAGTACAATGAATATTATGAAGGAACTTGGAGTGGAGATAACCAAAAAAGCTGAAGGGGAATATACAGTTAATGGAAAAGGAATAGATGGTCTTAGGGAAGCAGATGACATACTGGACTGCGGGAATTCGGGTACATCTATGAGACTGCTTACAGGACTGCTTTCCTCACAGGATTTTTATTCTGTACTGACAGGAGATCATTCTCTCCGCCGAAGACCGATGCAGAGGATAATAGATCCACTTACTAAAATGGGAGCAGAGATTTTTTCGCGCAGAGGAGGACTGGCACCTCTGAGCATAAAGGGGCAAAAATTAACCGGAATAAGGTATAAACTTCCGGTAGCAAGTGCTCAGCTTAAATCTTCAATTCTGCTTGCTGCACTTAAATCTGAAGAAGAAACTGTAATCATTGAACCTGCAGTATCAAGAGATCACACCGAGAGAATGCTTAAAGGTGCAGGAATAGATTTAGAAATAGAAAGTGACAGAATAACACTTAAACACTCAAAAAAGAGAAAACTTAATCCATTTAATATAAGAATACCGGGTGACATTTCATCAGCTGCTTTCTTTATAACAGCTGCTCTGACAGCTGAAGAAGGTGAACTTCTGCTGAAAAATGTGGGGATTAATTACAGCAGAAGCGGATTTTTGGAAATTGTTGAAGATATGGGTGGAGATATAGAACTTCTAAATGTAAGAGAAGAAGGTGGAGAACCGACCGCAGATATTCTTGTTAGATCATCACAGCTAAAAGCCACAGAAATATCCGGGGATATAATACCGCGGCTTATAGATGAAATACCGATAATAGCTGTTCTGGCTGCATCAGCAGAGGGAGAAACAGTAATCAAAGATGCTGAAGAACTGCGTGTTAAAGAAACGGATAGGATTAGCGCGGTAGTTAATGAATTCAAAAAACTCGGCATCAGTATTGAAGAATTCGAAGATGGTATGGCAGTTGATGGGCCAGCCAACATATCAGGTGGGAAAACACTGGAGAGTTATCATGACCACAGAATAGCAATGTCTCTGGCAGTTTTAGCTTTAAAAGCAGAATCTGCAGTTACCATAAGCGGAAGTGAGATAATAAACACATCATTTCCTGGTTTTGCAGAACTGTTAAAATCAATTTAATCAGGAGGTAAAAAGAGATGAGTAGAGTAGCAGATGGAGTATGTAAGGGAATACAGAATATGAACCGCTATCAGGCAGGGAAATGTATAGATGAGGTAAAGAAAATGTATAATCTGGATAGAATTATTAAACTTGCCTCAAATGAGAATCCCTATGGTCCTTCCAGAGAAGTGATTAATACAATTAAGGATAATGCAGCTAATATAAATTTTTATCCTGATTCAGACAGCAGAGATTTAAAGAATGCCTTAAGCAATTTTTATAATATTGAAGAAGAAAAAATATTTATTGGTAATGGTTCTGATGAAATACTGGATCTTCTGCTGACATTATTTATAAATCCAGGAGATGAAGCTGTACAGGCAGACCCATCATTTATTAAATATGAACTTTCGGTTAAAGCAAGAGATGGAATTAGTGTAAAAGTTCCGCTGACAGATGAATATAAACATGATTTAGAAGCAATGAAAGATCAGATAAGTGCAAGGACAAAAGTGTTTTTTCTTTGTAATCCCAACAACCCAACCGGAACTCTTGTTTCCAGCTCAGAAATTAGGAAGCTGCTGGATGAGCTGCCTGAAGATATACTGGTTATAGTTGATCAGGCATATTTTGAATATGTAGAGTCAGACGACTATTTTGATGGCACTGATTTACTGGATAAATACCCAAATCTTTTTATTTTAAGGACATTTTCTAAGATTTACGGAATGGCCGGAATGCGGGTGGGTTATGGTTTTGGCAGCCCGGAAATAGTGGACTATTTAAATCGTCTGCGCAGTCCTTTTAATGTGAATTTACTTTCTCAAAAAGCAGCTTTTGCAGCTCTGCAGACACAGGAACATGTCAAAAAATGCAGAGATATGAACAATAGAGAAAAAGAATTTCTCTATAAAGAACTGCAGAATATAGGTCTTGATTATATTGAAACAGAAACTAATTTTATGATGATAAATGTAGAAAAAGATTCTGATCAGATATTTGAAGATCTAATGAAAAGAGGAATAATTGTTCGTTCAGGCAGTGGACTGGGAATGAAAAAATGGATCAGGATAACTGTAGGATCTCGTGAAGAAAATAAAATGTTGATAGAAAAACTGAAGGAAGTTATCTAATAATTGATAAAATATGGTTATTAAGAATGAGAGTCAGGGGAAATAAATCGACAGGCATAAAATTAGAAAAATAAAATAGTGATATCAAAAAGGGGGAGTTCTGAATGATTGCAGTTTTACGTTCTGGGGAGTCACAGAAATGTTTTGAAAAAGTCAAAAAGGTTATAAAAGATGCTGATTATGATATTCATGTTTCCAAAGGGGTAGAAAAGACTATTATTGGGCTTGTTGGTGACAGGGATAATAGAGAAGATTTGAGGGACAAGCTGCTTACTTTTGACTGTGTAGAAAAAGTAATACTGATTCTGGATCCATATAAACTTGTGGGCTGGGATTTCAAGCCCGAAAAAACAGTAATTGATCTGGGTGATGGAGTAACGATTGGTGGAGAAGAATTAACTGTAATGGCCGGACCATGTTCAGTAGAAAGCAGAGAGCAGATACTGGAAACAGCGCGGATAGTAAAAAAATCCGGTGCAGACATATTGAGAGGTGGAGCATTTAAACCGAGAACTTCACCCTATTCTTTTCAGGGGCTGGGGGAAATTGGACTTAAATATCTGGCAGAAGCCAGAGAAAAAACCGGTTTAAAGATAGTGACAGAATTAATGGATTTAGAACATATTGATCTCCTCAGAGAATATACGGATATCATTCAGATAGGTGCCAGAAATATGCAGAATTATCCTCTTCTTAAAGCGGTCGGAAAACTTGATAAAGCAGTAATGCTGAAGCGGGGAATGTCAGCTACAATAAAAGAATGGCTTTTAGCGGCAGAATATATTATGTCTGAAGGTAATCAGCAGGTAATCCTCTGTGAGCGGGGTATTAGAACTTTTGGTGAAGAAACTAGAAATACTCTGGATTTAAGTTCTATTCCCCTTGTCAAACAGCAGAGTCACCTTCCTATTATTGTTGATCCAAGCCACGGTACAGGGAGATGGCAGCTTGTTACTTCAATGGCCAGAGCTGCAGTGGCAGGAGGAGCAGATGGTTTGATGATAGAAGTCCATCCTGAACCAGAAAAAGCTCTTTCAGATGGACCCCAGTCTTTAAAACCGGAAAATTTTGCGCTTCTGATGGAAGAAATATCTGTTATTCATAAATCTTTAAAAGGATTTAAAGAAAGAGAAGGAATGAAAAAACATTGAAGGAATTTAAGGAAATAGCAGTTGTCGGTGTTGGCCTGATCGGCGGTTCACTTGCTGCAGCTTTTAGAAAAAATTCTATCTGTGATAAAATCATAGGAGTAGATATTGATGAGGAAAATCTACTGAAAGCAAAAAAAATGAACATTATAGATGAAGGATATATTGAAATCGGTGATAATCTTAACAACTCTGATCTGATTATTGTTGCTGCTCCTGTTGCTAATATAATTAAAATACTGGGGAAATTAAATAATTATGAAAAAAAAGAACAAATAATAATTGATACTGGAAGTACTAAAAAAGAAATTTTAAAAAAAGCAGAAAAAATATTTTCTGGACAGAAAAACAAGACTTTTATCGGAGGACATCCAATGGCCGGGTCGGAAAAATCGGGTGTAAAATTTGCTGATCCTGAACTTTTTGTAAAAGCTCCATTTATACTAACACCACCTCAAAATATGGACAGAAAAGTTACAGAAAAAATAACTAAGATATTAGAAATGATTGGCAGCAGAGTATATATTATAGATGCTGAAGAACATGACAGATGTGCCGCTATTTTAAGTCATCTTCCTCACCTTGCTTCTTCAGTACTTTTAAATACAGTCTGCAGTGAAAGGGAAAAAGAAAAGCTGTACAGACTGGCAGGAAGTGGTTTTCAGGATATGACAAGAATTGCAGGTGGAAGTCCTGAGCTCTGGCAGGATATTTTCTGGACAAATAGAGATAATTTGGGAGATGTGCTGGGAAAATATATTAAAAATTTGGAGACAATAAAAGAAAAGCTGAATTCAGATGATAAAAACGGAATTTATAAAATCTTAAAAGAGGCCGCAGATAATAAAAGCTCTATCAGTAGAGAAAGGAAGGGTTAAGATTGTTTAAATATATTACAGCCGGTGAGTCACATGGACCTGAAGTTACTGCAGTTGTAAAAAGTCTCCCTGCAGGATTAAAAATAGACATAGAAAAAATAAATGACGAATTGTTCCGACGCCAGCAGGGGTATGGTCGCGGTGGTCGAATGAAAATAGAGAGCGATAAGGTTAATATAACCTCAGGTCTCAGATCAGGTTTAACTCTGGGAACACCGCTGACCATGAGGATAGAAAATAAAGACTGGAAAAACTGGCAGAAAGTAATGTCACCTGATGGCAGCAATGAAGATGCGGAAAGGCTGACAAATCCACGTCCTGGACATGCAGATCTTCCTGGAGCTTTAAAATATAATTTTAAAGATTTACGAAATGTTCTGGAAAGAGCAAGTGCCAGGGAAACGGCAGCCAGAACAGCAGTTGGAGCAGTTGCAAAACAGTTTTTGCAAGAAATGAATATTAAAATCTACAGTCATGTTGTTCAAATAGGTAATATTGTGTCTGACAGCTGGGCGGAAATTGAGAAAAAAGAAAAATTTAAAATGGAATTATCTGAAGATAATAGTAATTCGAGTGCAGAAAAAATAAAAAAATATTTTCAAAAAGTTGAAAAATCTCCTCTTCGCTGTGGCAGTGAAAATAAAACAGAAGAAATGATAGAACTGATAAATGCCTGGCGGGCAGAAGGTGATTCGGTCGGGGGAGTATTTGAAATAATTATAAGAAATATGCCTGTCGGAGTTGGCAGCCATGTACACTGGGATTATAAACTGGATTCTAAACTTGCTGGAGCACTTATGAGTATACAGGCAATTAAAGGTGTAGAAATAGGAGCCGGATTTACTGCCGCAGCCAGTCCAGGTTCAAAAGTACATGACGAAATTTTTTATAATAGAGAAAAAGGATTTTACAGAAACACAAATAATGCAGGCGGATTAGAAGGTGGTATCAGTAATGGAGAGGAAATTGTTCTTCGTCTGGCAATGAAGCCGATTCCTACCCTCGCTAAGCCGCTTCATACTGCTGATTTAATTACAAAAGAAGAAAGACAGGCTGCCAAAGAAAGGTCAGATGTATGTGCGGTACCTTCAGCAAGTGTAGTGGGAGAAGCAGTATCTGCAGCTGTAATCGCAGAAAGTATATGCAAAAAATTTGGTGGAGACAGCATGGAAGAAATTAAACGAAATTATAATTCTTATCTGGAGTATTTAAAAGATATTTGATATTTTTATTTTATATTAATGTTTCTTCACATAATTATCACATTTTCTTTCTAAAATGGTTACAACATATGAAAGGAAGTGTTAATTAATGAAAAAGTTAATCGGTGTTTCATTTTTAATATTGTTCTTACTAGTTCCTACAGCAGTGCTGGCACAGGATTCAAATGTGGTGGCAGAAATTAATGGTGATAAGATTACAGAAGCTCAGCTTACTCAGGAAATGAATATGAATCAGATAGTTTCGCAGTTATCAGGAATTGACCAGCAGCTGGCCCAGCTTGTAATGGAAAGTGAAGAAGGAAAAGCATTGCTGGATAAATACAGAGAGATAAAACTGCAGGCTTTAGTAGAGAATACTTTAATTACTCAGGAAGCTCAGGATGCAGATATAGCTCTAACAGATGAAGAGAAAAATGGATTTTACAATCAGCATAAAAATATGCTTCTTCAGAGAAATGAAATAACAGAAGAAGAATTTCAGGATACTCTGGAAAAAAGAGGTTACAGCAGTGAAACAGAATATAAAAATGAAATAATTAATAATCCTGTTTTAAAAACAAATAAATTTTTAGAGCAAAAAGTATTTGCAGATATTGATGTAAGTGAATCTGAAATTAAAACATTTTATGAAGAAAACAAAGAAAATTTTGCCAATAATGGGCAGGAAGTAACTTTTGAACAGGCCAAACCACAGATACAGCAGATGGTAATGAGGGCAAAACAGCAGGAACAGTATAAGGAATTTGTTGAAAATCTAAAAGATAATGCAGATATAAAAATATACAACTAGACCTCCTTTTATTTTAAATAGATGAGATGTGCTCAGAATAAAGACCGCACCCTGACTGACAGGGTGCTTTTGTCTTTTTGTGGTTTAATTAGTAAATTTTCCAGATCACAGGTGCAACTTTTAGTTCAGCTGTGATAGAATTATATTTAGAAACATTATAATGTAATATACTGGGGGTACTGAGAAATGGTCAAAAAAGTTCTCGTTGTAGATGATGATGCACATATCAGAGAAATATTAAATGATTATCTGAGCTTTGAAAAATTCGAGGTTTTTCTGGCGAAAGATGCAGAAGAAGCTTCAGCAGTATTACAGCAGGAAAATATTGATATTATGATTTTGGATATAATGCTTCCTGATGAAGATGGGTGGGAGTTCTGTCAGAGAATTAGGCCTGAATATGACATCCCCATTATTTTCCTCAGTGCAAAAGACAGATCAGTAGATAAGATTACTGGTTTAGAGCTGGGTGCAGACGATTATGTAACCAAACCGTTTAGCCCCAGAGAAATAGTGGCCAGAATAAAAGCTGTTCTGCGTAGAACTACTGATATAGATGAAGATCAAAATATATTGGAATATGAGAATCTGGTAATAAATTATGATCACCATTCTGTGACAGCAGCAGGAGAGGATATAAAGCTGACCCCTAAAGAATTTTCCCTTTTGTGGAAATTGGCGAAAAGTCCCAAGAAAGTTTTCAGCAGAGAAAGACTTTTGAAATCAATTTGGGGATATGATTTTTTTGGAGATGCAAGAACAGTAGACAGCCATATAAAATCATTGAGAAATAAGCTGGGTGATGCTGCTTCTGATTATATTAAAACTGTCTGGGGAGTTGGTTACAAATTTGATGTTAAATAAATTTAATTTAAAAATCAATAGCCTTTTTTTAAAATTGCTGTTCAGATTTATTATTATTGCTATCATAATTATTAATGTGTTTGGATTTTCGGTAATGTATTATATAGAAGATTTTTTTGTTTCTCAAAAAGAAAAAGAAATATTGTATAATTTGAACCAGATAAAAGATGATCTCCACCAGCCGGTTTTAAATGATAATGACGATAGAATAAATGATATTATGAGGATGTTTTCTCGATTAAATAAAGGTCAGATTTGGCTTACAGATTCTGAGGGAAAAATATTGAACAGTTTACCAACTCAGTCCCGTAATAATGTGGCAGTAGAGTTAATAGATGGTGTATTAGAAGGAAATATGATCAGCACTCGGGTAGAATCACAGCATTTTGAAAGGCCGATGTTATTAAATGGTATTCCTCTGACAGTGGACAGTCAAAAATATTCACTGCTGTTTTTTTCATCAGTGGAAGGTATTAACTCCAGCATTGATTATATACAAAAATTGATGCTTTACATTTCCGGTTTTTCTATTATATTAGCTGCCTTCATTTCTTTTTTCTGGTCTAAAAACATTTCTTCACCGATAGAAAAAGTCAGCAGAGCAGCTTTAAAAATAAGTGAAGGAGAATTTATAGAAGTTTCAGAGGAAAATACAACTAAAGAGCTGAGTGACCTTTCACAGAGTATCAATTATATGTCAAAGAGATTAAGAGAAAACTTAAATGAAATACTGGAAGAAAAAAACAAATTGAATTATATACTGACTGGAATGGAAGAGGGAGTTCTTGCATTAAATAATCAAAAAGAAATAATACTCGTTAATCAGTCTTTGTGCGATTTTTTTGCTTTCAAACAGGATGATCTGCTTTACAGAAATTATAATGATGTTATAAATGATAAAAAAGTTAATGACTTAATTGAGAAAACAATAAAATACAGTGATAGTTTTGTGGAAGAATTCAAACTCGAAAATAAGAATAAAACAAAATATTTTTTAATACACAGTACAGCTATTTTTAATGAGCAGACATTCTGGGGAGTTGTTCTCATTTTTCAGGATATAAGTGAACGGTGGAGATTCGAAAAACTGCAGACAAATTTTGTTGCAAATGTGTCACACGAATTAAAAACTCCTCTTTCTTCAATAAGAGGAGCTGCGGAAGTAATGTTTGATGGTGCAGTAACTTCAGAAAAAGGCAGAAAAAAATATTTAGCAATGATAATTGAAGAATCTTTACGCCTGGAAAAAATGGTAAATAATATACTGGATTTATCAGAACTTAAGGAAAAATCCAGTCTCAATGCTGAAGAAATTGATATTTCAAAATTTATCACTTCTACCATTAATTCTTATATGAGTTTGTATAAAGTGAACCAGAAAATAGATTTAGATATTGAAAAAAATATAAGAGCAGAAATTAATAAAAAGAGAATTAAAAGAGTAATATTTAATTTATTAGAAAATGCGGTAAAATATTCTCCGGATGATGGTGTGATAACAGTGTCTCTTAAACATAAAAAGGGAAAAATAAAATTTTCTGTAAAAGATCAGGGACCTGGTGTGCCAGAAGACGAAAAAGATAATATCTGGGAGAGATTTTATAAAATAAATAATAGTGAGTCAAATAAAAAGAAATCTGGGAGAGGATTAGGTCTTGCAATTGTTAAAGATATAATAGAACTTCACGGTGGAGAAGTATATCAGCGGAATCTGGCCTCAGGAGGTTCAGATTTTGGATTTTTCTTAAAATAATTTCATAAATATTTCACAATTAGTGTGTAAAATCAAGTTAAACAATGATTTAGGAGGAAAATTCAGCAATGAAAGCCTGGCAGATTGTTTTACTAATATTTTTGATATTAATATTTATGCTGATCTTTTTTAATATTTTTAATCAACCAGAATCAGCAAATGAAGGAGAAACACTTTTTGAGGAAGAAGAAACAGAAAACCCCTTTATGAATGGAGAGACACACCAACCTTCGACTGATGGAAGCAGCTGATAAATATTTTATTAGATGGAATTAGCTCTCAATAAATTTAATACTCCTTAACCCTCTTTGGGCCCGGTCTTATTGAAGACCGGGTTTGAATTATTTACAATATGTGAATTTTTTCATTTGTACCGGGTACGAATAAGGGTTTTCGTACCCGGTACGAAAAACGAAAAATGTAGTGGAATAACTTAAAATTTTTATTTTATCCTGATATAATAAAAAGGATAGTAATATAGAATAAGAGGGGGAAGATAGATGAGTGAAGAAAAGAAAGGTTATGAAGCAAAAAATGCCTGGCTGGAGATGGGAGAAGACGAAAGAGAAGAAGTTTTTGCCTTTAATAGAGAATATGCTGATTTTTTGACGGAGAATAAAACAGAAAGAGAATTTGCCAGTGCTTCGATAGAGAAGCTCAGGGCAGCTGGATTTAAAAACATAGATGAATACAAAGAACTAAAAACAGGAGATAAAGTTTATATGGTCAACCGCTCTCGTGCGCTGATGGCTGCAGTAATAGGTGAGGAAGATCTGCAGAAAGGGTTAAAAATAGTTGGTGCACATATTGATTCACCGCGCCTTGATCTTAAACCAAATCCTCTTTATGAAGACGGAGAACTGGCCATGTTTAAAACTCATTATTATGGTGGAGTAAAGAAATATCAGTGGGTTACAATGCCGCTCGCACTGCATGGGGTTGTGATAAAAGAAGATGGCTCAAAAATAGAAATAAAAATTGGGGAGAAGGATGACGACCCAATATTTTTTATTAGTGATGTACTGCCTCATTTAGGTAAAAAACAGATGGAAAAGAAGATGAGTGAAGGTATAACTGGAGAAAAATTAAATGTAGTTATAGGCAGTATTCCTGTTAATGATGAAGATGCAAAAAAGAAAGTAAAAACAGCACTACTTGATCGCCTGGAAAAAGAATATAATATTACAGGTGAAGATTTTATAAGTGCAGATCTGCAGATAGTCCCAGCATTTAAAACAAGGGATGCTGGTTTTGATAGAGGTCTGCTGGCAGGTTATGGACACGATGACCGTGTCTGCAGTTATACAGCTCTCGAGGCAGTTATGGATATCAATAATCCTAAGTATACAGCTGCAATTCTGCTGATGGATCGAGAAGAAGTTGGCAGTATGGGCAGTACAGGTATGCAGTCACATTTCTTTGAAGATCAGGTAGCCGAAATGGTGGATCTTTATTATGATGAATACAGTGAACTTCTTTTAAGAAGGGTACTGCAGAACTCCAGAGTTTTATCTGCTGATGTAAATGCCGCTTATGATCCTGATTTTGCAGAAGTTTATGCAGAACATAATTCTGCCTATTTAGGAAAAGGAGTTGTTATTTCTAAATATACTGGCTCCAGAGGAAAGGCTGGTGCATCTGAGGCAAGCGCAGAATTTATGGGAGAAGTAAGAAGCCTGTTTAATGAGGCTGGAGTTTACTGGCAGATAGCAGAACTGGGTAAAGTAGATGAAGGTGGTGGTGGAACAATAGCTCAATTTTTGGCCAACTATAATATGGATGTTGTAGATTGTGGGCCAGCGGTTATGTCTATGCACTCACCTTATGAAGTTGTCAGTAAAGCAGATGTATACCACACATATCTCGGCTACAGTGTATTTTTGGAAAAATAAGGTATCAATATCTAAAAAGAAATATTATTTTTTTTTAAGACATCGGTATTTCCAGCGGTGTCTTAAATTATTTTCATTTGATTTGATAATAATTTAATGAAATGTTAATTACTTAACTTCAATAAATACTATATCGTATATAATAGATATTGTAAATCGGATTATTCCGATATTTTTTATGAATAAAACTAGGGAGTGATATTTGATGGCTAAAATTGATCAGGAAGAAAAAAATAAAATTAAAGAACTTTTTCAGGAGAACCTTAAAGATGAAGTTAAGTTATACTTTTTCAGTAAAGAAGGTGAGTGTCAGTACTGTGAGGACACAGAGCAAATTTTAACTGAGATTACAGAACTGGACAGCAGAGTAACAATGGAAAAAAATATGCTTGACAGTGATAAAGCAGCAGAAATGAATATAGATCGTGCACCGGCAACTATTTTTTACGATGCTGATGGTAATGATACAGGAGTACATTTTTATGGAATTCCTTCAGGCTATGAATTTACAACACTGGTAGAAGATATTCTGGATACATCCAATAGAGATAGAATTGATCTTTCTGCAGATATGAAAGAGCAGATTAAAGAAATAGATCAGGATGTTCTTCTCCAGGTATTTATAACACCTACCTGTCCTTACTGTCCTCGTGCAGTTAGGGTAGCACACCAGATGGCACTGCTGAATCCTAAAATTAGAGGAGAAATGGTGGAGGCTATAGAATTTCAGGAACTTTCTTCACAGTTTGATGTATCTGGAGTTCCTAAAACAGTTATCAACTCCGGTGCAGCTGAACAGGTTGGAGCAGTACCGGCAAAAACCATAATTAAAAAAGTAAGAAAAGCACTTGAACAAGAAGCTGCTGTATAAGCAGAATAATTTAATATAATTATCAAGGGGGAAATTTTAAAATGAGCAAACCAAAAAAAGTAACAGATGGAAACTTCAGCAGAGAGGTATTAAAATCAGATAAACCAGTACTGGTTGACTTCTGGGCAGAATGGTGTGGACCATGTAAAATGGTAGCTCCTGTTGTAGAAGGAATTGCAAAAGAACACAGTGAAGATATTAAAGTATGTAAGCTGAATGTTGATGACAATCAGTCAACTGCAGCCAGATATGGAATTATGAGTATTCCAACTATGATGGTTTTCGAAGATGGAAAAGTTAAAGATAAGCTTGTTGGTTATATGCCAAAAGGTAAACTTGTCAGTAAACTCGGCTTAAAATAGATTGTAAAATTTAAACTTAATTTGTAAACTAACACAAACGAAAAATAGAATTTAATGTAATGTCTGGATAAACAGTTCACTAAATGGTAGAGGGAATTATCTCTTTGCCATTTTTTTATTGAATTGTATAATTAAAATGTGTGGATTTTTATGATTAATCCTGTAAAAAATAAAATATTTATGATAAAATAAGGGTTGATGAAAAGAGGAGGGATTTTCTTGCAGCGTTTATTGATAATCTACACACCTGATGATAATCTCAAAAAGATGGCAGAGGGGTTAAAGACAGGTGCAGAGGAGGCAGGTTTTCAGGTTGATATGGTAAATACGGCAGATGATGGGACAGGAGTCTCCTTTTTTCCGTATGATCTGATAGCTGCAGGAAGTCCAACAAAAGGTATTTTTAGAGGTAAAATAGACAGCTCGCTGGGTGAATTTTTATCAAAGTCTAAACGCACACTTGGCAAAGAAGCAGTAGCTTTTGTAACTCCCGGTTTTTTTGCTACCCGTAAAGCTCTAAAAAATGTAATGTCTTTACTGGAAAAAGAAGGTTGTGTGGTAAAGAATTTTTTTGAAGCTAAAGATTATGAAACATCAGTAAAATTTGGCGAAAATCTTAAATTATAAAAGACTGAAACAGTCACAGTTTATTTTGCTGTGGCTTTTTGAAATTATTAGATAATATGGAGTGAAATAATGGAAGAAGAAGTTATAATTAAAATAACAGGCAGACAGAAGTTTATTAATAATGGAGAAAAAGATAAAATTGAGCAGGAAGTGACCGGAAGACTTTTTTTAAAAAATAGTAAATATTATCTTATATATAATGATGATTCTCCCGGTGTTGATGGGGCTGAAGCAAAATTGAAAATCGATCTTGAAGATGAACAGCTTCTTTTAATGAGGGCTGATCCTGCTCCAATGAAGCAGAAATTTATCACAGGTGAGATTACAGAAGGTTATTATGGTAAAGCCGGACATAAATTTGATATTTCTGTAGATACAGAGAAAATTGTACTGCAGGCAGATTTGAAGTCCGGAGAGATAAAAGTTGATTACCGCCTTTACTTTAATGGAGAATTAACTTCAGAGAATAAGTTGACTATCAGATACAGATCGGACAGTTAGAAAGACTGATAGTTGTGAAGTTGTGAATTTTATGTATAAAAATTGTGAGCATTCTTGCTAGCTTTCTGACTAACATGGGTAAATATTTTAAAAATTAACTGCTGTAAAAAAAGCAGTATGAGGACATATAATTTAATAAGGAGGTTTTTTGTTTTGGTTAAAAATTTACAGGCAAAAGTTGAGGATAAATTGATTCTGCATATTAGAGAAAGTATAGAAAAAGCAGTGGAAAATGAAGAAATAAAGCTCGAAAAAATTCCGGAAGTTAGTGTTGAAGTTCCAAGAGAAAAGGAGCACGGTGATTATGCAACAAATGTTGCTCTTGCAGCAGCAGGAAGAGTGGGTATGAATCCCCGTAAGCTGGCAGAAATTATTGTTAATAATCTTTCTGCACCAGAAGTAGAGGATGTTTCCATTGCTGGCCCTGGTTTTATTAATTTTAAATTAAGTAATAAGTGGCTTTATAATAATCTTGATCTTATTCAGGAAAGCGGCAAAGATTATGGTAAAGTAGATTTTGGTAAAGGGAAAAAAGTACAGATAGAGTTTGTAAGCGCAAATCCTACCGGTCCCCTTCATGTTGGTCACAGCAGGGGAGCAGTTGTAGGAGATGTGCTGGCAAATATCCTTAAAACAGCCGGTTATGATGTAGAAAAAGAATATTATATTAATGATGCCGGTAATCAGATGGATATAATAGGACATTCTACTTTTTTGAGATATAAGGAAATTCTGGGTAAAGAGATAGAGATGCCCGAGAACGTCTATGCAGGTGAATATGTAAAAGAGATTGCAGAAGAACTGTATGAAGAATATGGAGACAGCCTTTTAGCTGAAGATGAAGATAAAACAACAGAAATCTGTCGAGAATTTGCATATAAAAAAATGCTAAAAAATATAAAAAGAGATCTTAAAGAATTTGGAATAGAATTTGATACCTGGTTTAGTGAAAGGAATCTTCACAATGGTGAAATAGAAAAAGCGGTAGAAAAGCTTAGAGCAAAAGGCTTTATTTACGAAAAAGAGGGTGCACTCTGGTTTAAATCAACCGCTTTTGGTGATGACAAAGATAGAGTGGTAATTAAATCAGATGACAGCCCAACCTATCTTGCGGCAGATATTGCCTATCACCTCGATAAATTAGAAAGAGGTTTTGATAAATTAATTAATGTATGGGGAGCTGATCACCACGGATATATTCCCAGAATGCAGGCAGTAATAGAGGCATTTGGCTATGATCGAGATACTCTGGAAGTTATAGTGGTTCAGATGGTAACACTGCTTCGCGGTGGTAAGAAGATGCCTATGTCAAAAAGAGCAGGAAGCTTTGTTACTATGCGTGATGTAAACAGAGAAGTAGGTACAGATGCAGCACGATATTATTATATAATGAGGAGCACGGACAGCCATCTTGATTTTGACCTGGAGCTGGCTAAAGAAGAATCTACAAACAATCCGGTTTATTATGTTCAGTATGCCCACGCAAGAATTCACAGTATTTTAGAAAATGTGCCGGAAGAAATCAGTGGGGAGAGACCAGACTTATCATTATTAAATGACCGGTCAGAAATAGATTTGATGAAAACACTTGCTTCTTATCCGGAAGAAGTTAAGTTAAGTGCAGAAGCAAGACAGCCTCATCACATAACAGGTTATGCTTATGATCTGGCAACTGCATTTCATGGATTTTATAATAACTGCCGGGTTATAACAGAAGACGAAGAGCTGAGCAGGGCCAGAATATACCTTGTTAAATCAGCCCGTCAGGTTCTGCGCAATGTCCTTAATTTGCTTGGGATTTCAGCACCGAATCAGATGTAATTTTGTTTTAAATATAAAAATTTGTAGTAATAAAATATTCGGGAGGAGATAGATAAAATGACGAAATATATTTTTGTAACAGGAGGCGTAGTTTCTGCTCTGGGTAAAGGAATTACAGCTGCTTCTCTGGGAAGACTTTTAAAAAGCAGGGGGCTTCAGGTCAGCATCCAGAAGTTCGATCCCTACATAAACTATGATCCGGGGACAATGAGCCCCTATCAGCATGGAGAAGTTTTTGTCACAGATGATGGTGCAGAAACAGATTTAGATTTAGGACATTATGAGCGTTTTATTGATGTGAATTTAAGTAAAAATAATAATGTGACAACCGGGAAAATATATGGTTCTGTAATTAGTAAAGAAAGACGCGGTGACTATCTTGGTGCTACTGTTCAGGTTATTCCCCATATTACAGATGAAATAAAATATCGGATAACCCGGGTAGGAAAAGAAACAAATGCAGATGTTGTTATCACAGAAATAGGTGGTACAGTTGGTGATATTGAAAGCTTACCCTTTCTGGAAGCTATCCGTCAGCTGAGAACTGATTATGGTAAAAACAATATTCTTTATCTACACTGTACACTTGTGCCTTATCTTGCTACAGCAGGAGAATTAAAGACAAAGCCTACTCAGCACAGTGTAAAAGAACTGAGAAGTATTGGGATTCAACCTGATATTATTGTATGCCGTTCTGATAGAGAACTGACTCAGGATGTAAAAGATAAGATTTCTCTGTTTGGTAATGTGGAAAAAGAAGATGTAATCCAGCTGGTTGATGCAGAATATATTTACGAAGTACCGCTTATGCTGGAAGAAGAAGGTCTGGCTGATAATGTAATAGGAAAATTAGAAATAGAAGAAAAAGTACATGAGCCAGAACTGGAAGACTGGGAAAAACTGATTGAAAAAATTAAAAACCGCTCTGAACTGGTAGAAATCGCAATAGTTGGTAAATATGTTGAACTGCCGGATGCATATATCAGTATTGCAGAATCATTTACACATGCAGGGATAGCAAATGACTGCCGGGTAAATATCAAATATGTTTATGCTGAAGATCTGGAAGAAGGAGAAAAAGTAGAAGAAAATCTGAAAGATGTAGATGGAATTTTGGTGCCAGGTGGATTTGGTGATAGAGGTATTGAGGGTAAAATAGCAGCTGTTAAATATGCCAGAGAAAATGAAGTTCCTTATTTTGGTATCTGTCTGGGAATGCAGTGTGCTGTAATAGAATTTGCCCGAAATATTATGAATTTAGATGATGCAAACAGCTCGGAATTTGATGAAGAAAGCACTGATCCTGTAATTGATCTAATGCCTGACCAGCATGATATTGAAGATATGGGAGGGACAATGCGCCTGGGACTTTACCCCTGTAAGCTGGAAGATGGTACGATAAGCAGAAAAGCTTATAATGATGAGGTAATTTACGAAAGACACCGCCACCGCTATGAGTTCAATAATCAATACCGCAGTAAAATGAAAGAAAATGGACTGATATTTTCTGGACTTTCTCCAGATGAAAAACTTGTAGAAATCATCGAAATTCCGGATCATCCGTGGTTTGTAGGTGTTCAGTTTCATCCGGAATTCAAATCACGCCCCAATAGACCCCATCCTCTTTTTGTAAGCTTTGTAGAGGCTGTTTTAAAAAACAGGTAGTTTTTACAAGGATTTTTAATAGTTCTGAAGAATACTTATAATGAGTTTGTGTTTTTAATAACAAATATAATTTGCCACAGTAGAGGCAAAAAAGGAGGAGCAGTATGGATAGGGAGTTCGTTAGATGTGAATATGATGAACCTCTTGCAACTGTTGTATTAGATCGGCCTGAAGTTCTCAATGCATATAATGAACAGTTGCTCGATGAGCTGTATGATATTTTAGAAGAGGTATTTGCAAACAAAGATGTTGAAGCTGTTGTTATGACCGGTAGTGGTAATAGAGCCTTCTCTGTCGGAGGAGACATAGATTATCTTGAGACAATTAACAGCAAACAGGCAGAAGAACTTTCTTTAAAAGGACATAGAATCTGTGATTTGATTGAACACAGTACTCAGGTTGTAATCGCTGCAGTTGATGGGTATGCATTAGGTGGTGGAATGGAACTTACACTTGCCTGTGATATGCGTATTGCGACAACAAGGGCTCGTTTTGGACAGCCGGAAGTAAAGCTGGGTGTTATACCTGGTTTTGGAAGCACACAGCGTCTTCCCCGCCTGATCGGTGTTGCTGAAGCAAAAGAAATGCTTTTTACCGGTAACATAATAGATGCAACACTTGCCTATGAGCTGGGCTTAATTAATAAGGTTGTTACTCCAAGAACTTTAATTCCTTCGGCCAGAGAGATGGCTTTAGAAATTACAGACCGATCTGCTCGCGCAGTTTCGATGATAAAAAAAGCAATTAATCACTCCTATATAGATGGTCCAGAAGTTGGCAGCAGATATGAAACCGAAGCTTTCAGCATCTGTTTTGATACTGAAGAACATAGAGAAAGAATAAAGAAAATAAAAGAAATAATAAAAGATGATAATAATTAACAAGGAGGACATAAATTGCTGAAAGAAAAGGAAACCTTTCTTTTTGATCTTGATGGTACTCTTTTAACCATCGAGCTTGATAAATTTTTAGAACTGTATTTTGATGCTCTGGCAGAAGAATTTTCATATTTAACTTCTTCCCGGGATGAATTTATCAACATTCTCATGAGTTCTACCGAAAAGATGATTTATAATGATGGGAAAGTAAGTAATCAGGAAGTTTTTATGAAGAGCTTTTTTGATAATGTAAAAGTTGACAGTAGAGATGAAGTAATTGATAAATTCGATGATTTTTACATAAGTACTTTTCCGAAATTAAAAGATAAACTTGAGATTGATGACAGTACTCCACCTCAGATAATAGATTACTTAAAAAGCAAAAATAAAAGAATTGTACTGGCAACAAACCCTATCTTCCCCCGGGAAGCAGTTGTAGAAAGGCTCAGGTGGGCTGGGCTTAAAGAAGAAGATTTTGATTTTATCAGCAGTTATGAAAATATGAGTTCTGCAAAGCCCAATCCTATATATTTTACTGATGTGCTGGAGATAATTGAAGAAAATGCAGAAAAAGCAGTCATGATAGGAAATGATATGCAGGAAGATATGGCTGCAGTAGAGGTCGGAATAACTACATATATAATAGAAGATTATGTTATCGATAGGGGCAGCCCTAAGGTGGATCCAGCCTGGAAAGGTTCCCTGATTGATTTTTTTGAACTGCTGAAAAAAGAAATGTAACTAACATTTTTGACCTCTTAAATAATTATGAACATATAAATACGATGTATCCACAAATAACCTTTTTGTGGGAGAACCATAAATATTGGAAATAAATAATCTCTCTTCTCAAAAGGGGAGATTATTTTAACTTAAAAAAGCTGCTTTAATCTAATAAAAGCTATTATAAACTTTATTTTCATTAAATTAATTCTTTTATCAAAAACAGCAGAAAAAACTTTATCTGGGCTAAATATAGAATGGAATTATTAAAATAGTAATATATAAATGAAAAAAGGATTTTTTTATGTAATGAAGAATAGTTAGATTAAGGAGGTGAATACCTGGTCTTAAAGATTACAGGCCGGGATCAAAAATGTTACTAGAACTGTCCACCACAATTGCTGTAAGTTGTCCTGCCTGTGGGCGCCTGGGAACAGATGAAATTAATATATTTCAGCTGTCAGGAGGCACAGTACATCAGCTGAAATGCAGCAGCTGTGGAGCGAAAAAAGCGTCTATTAGAAGAACAAAAAAAGGATATATTCAAATAGACTATTTTTGTCTGCTCTGCAATCGTGCACATAAAAAAATAGTATCACCAAAAAAATTCTGGCATTCAGATAGGATTACCCCTCTGCTTTGTGAGGAGACGGGTCTTAATCTTGGATATTTTGGATCAACTGAGATGATAAAGTCGGAACTTCAGCGGCAGAAAGAAGAGCTGGATATGATGGCCGATGAACTTGGTTTTGAAGATTTTGTTAATCCAGAATTGATGCTGGAAGTTTTAGATTATCTGCATGATATCGCTGCAGAGGGAAGATTAAATTGTGAATGCGGCAGTCATGATATTAATATAGAATTATTTAATGATCGAATTGAACTAAGCTGTAATAATTGTGGTGCACATATTGATATATCTGTAAAAACTCGAGATGACCTAACAGAACTAAAAAAAGAGGGAAGAGTGCACTTACATTCTATACAGGGAAAACCTCATAATTCGAGAGATCCCTGGATTAATATTTAATTGAGGAGGAAAATATTTTATGAATCTAGTACCAATGGCCGAAATTCTTAATGATGCACATAAAAAAAGATATGCGGTTGGAGGATTTAATATTAATAACCTGGAATTTATTCAGGGTATTGTACAGGCTGCTGAAGAACTCAATTCACCATTAATACTGCAGGCAAGTGAGGGTGCGATTAGATATATGGGAATGGATTATGTTACTGCTATGGTTGATGCGGCAGTAAAAGATATCAATATTCCTGTAGCACTGCATCTGGACCACGGCAGCAGTTTTGAAAAAATAATGCAGTGTATAAGAAATGGATTTTCTTCAGTGATGATTGATGCTTCCAAGCTTCCTTTTGATGAAAACATTAAACTGACAAAAAAAGTTGTAGAAGCTGCACATTCAGTTGATGTCAGTGTTGAAGCAGAGCTGGGAACAATAGGTGGGTCTGAAGATGATCACAAAGTTGACGAAAAAGATGCAATGTACACTGATCCAGAGCAGGCAAAAGAATTTGTAGATGATACCGGTGTTGATGCCCTGGCAGTTGCGATTGGAACTGCACACGGTGTATATAAAGGTGAACCTGAACTTGATTTTGATAGGCTGGATGCCATAAAAAAACTGATAGATATGCCTGTTGTTTTACATGGTGCTTCTGGTGTTTCGGGAGCTGATTTAAAACAGGGAGTAAAGCTTGGTGTTAATAAAGTTAATGTTAATACTGATTTTCAGCAGGTATTTACCGCAAAAATAAAAGAGCTTTTTGCTGAGAATCCTGACCTATATGACCCCCGCAAATACTGTGGCCCGGGCCGGGATGCTATTAAAGAAAAAGTAAAAGAAAAAATTATGATTTTAGGAAGTAATAATAAAGCATAATTTTAATATTTATAGTGGGGGGATTCCTTAATAATGAGGAATTCCTCTCTTTTTGTTTGTGGAATTGTGCGAAAGGAGTAAAAATTGACACAGATATGGCTGGAATTTTCTTCTATGGCATTACTTATAATAATATCCGGGACATATTTATCCCGGTATGGAGATATAATCGCAGATAAGACAGGACTCGGCCAGGCGTTTATTGGTGGAGTTTTAATTGCTATGGCCACCTCATTACCTGAGATGGTAACAAGTATTACATCTGCAGTTGTTGGTGCACCGGATATAGCTGTAGGTAATGCTTTTGGGAGCAATACATTTAATCTCATGATTCTCGCTTTTTCTGATCTGCTGCAGGGGCCGGGACCACTGCTGCTCAGGGTGAATTACAGCCACATTCTTTCGGGTTTGTTTGGTATTCTGCTCTCAGTGATAGTGGTTTTTAGTTTAATTGTTTCACATTTTATGAATATTAATTTAAGTGTATTTGGTGTTGGGGTTGACAGCATAATTCTGCTGGCAGTTTATATTTTTGGGATGAGATTAATCTACAGATATGATAAGAAAAATCCCCTTGATAAAGCGGATGAGATAAGGGAAGATCTTAATCCAGACTTCACTTTAAAAAAAGCAATAATCGGTTTTGGAATCTGCACTTTAATTATTGTCTTCAGCGGAATTAGGCTTACCGTAACAGCAGATTTGATTGCCGATATGACCGGAATTGATGAAAGTTTTATCGGCACAATTCTCGTTGCGGCAGCTACTTCTCTGCCAGAACTGGTTGCTTCCATATCTGCAATTAGGCTTAATGCCTACAATATGGCAGTAGGAAATGTTCTAGGCAGCAATATATTTAATATGACAGTTATCTTTTTTGCTGATTTATTTTATCGTGATGGCATACTGCTGGCAGATGCAAAAATAGTACATATTATCACTGCCATGGTCGGTATTGCTATGTCAGCAGTAATATTAATCGGGTTATTTTACCGCTCACGCCGTTCTCTCTTTTTTCTGGGCTGGGATTCAATATTTGTCAGCATTATTTATTTTATAGGTGTTTATCTTCTTTTTCAGCTTGGACTTTCAATATAATATAGATTCATATCAAGATGCAGTAAATTTGTAGTCTCTTAATAAAGGAAAGGTGGTCTTAAATGTGTTAAATATTAGTGAACTTGAGAAAAAAACAATTACTGAACTCCACAAGATAGCAAAAGATATGGATGTTTCCGGTTATTCACAGATGAGAAAAAAAGATCTTATATTTGCTATTTTAAAAAAAGGAACAGAAAAAGGGGGGCATATTTTTGCAGAAGGTGTTCTGGAGATAATAGCAAGTGAAGGTTACGGGTTTCTTCGTCCATCAAAATATATTCCTTCCAGTGATGACATATACATATCTGCTTCTCAAATTCGTCGTTTTGATTTGAGAACCGGTGATGTTGTATCAGGTCAGGTGCGGGAACCAAAAGATAACGAAAAATATTTTGCCATGCTCAGAATTGAAGCAGTGAACTATCAGGATCCTGAAAAAGCAAGAGATCGGTCATACTTTGAAGATTTGACTCCTCTTTATCCTGAAGAAAGATTTAGACTTGAACACCACAAAAATGAAAAATCCACAAGACTTATAGACCTTATTTCACCTATTGGAAAAGGTCAGAGAGGGCTTATTGTTTCACCACCTAAAGCCGGTAAAACTGTTCTTTTAAAAAAAATAGCAAATAGTATACGTTATAACTATCCTGAAACCAAAATGATGATTCTGCTTATTGATGAAAGGCCGGAAGAAGTTACAGATATGCGGCGTTCTGTAGATGCAGAGGTTATAAGTTCAACATTTGATGAACCACCAGAAGAGCATATACAGGTGGCACAGCTTGTGTTAGAAAAGGCCAAAAGACTTGTTGAACACAAATATGATGTTGTGATTTTGCTCGACAGTATTACAAGACTGGCCAGAGCAGCAAATGTAACCATTCCTCCAAGTGGTAGAACTCTTTCTGGAGGGCTTGATCCTACAGCCATGCATTTCCCCAAAAAATTCTTTGGGGGAGGAAGGAATGTGGAGGAAGGTGGAAGCCTTACAATAATAGCTACTGCACTTGTAGATACTGGAAGCAGAATGGATGATGTTATATATGAAGAATTCAAAGGTACAGGTAATATGGAGCTTCATTTGAGCAGACGTCTTGCTGAAAAAAGAATTTTCCCTGCTGTTGATATCAATCGTTCTGGAACCAGAAAAGAAGAAATGCTGATGAATGAAGAAGAGCTGGAAGTAATCTGGAAGCTCAGGCAGTATATAGGTAATATGAATGAATATGATATTATGGAAACGATTTTAAAACAGATGAATAATACAGAAAATAATTCTGAACTGCTGCAGGCTCTGCAGAAAATATTAAGAAATTAAAAAAGAGGTCATATCCTATTTCCAGGATATGGCCTCCTTTAGTTTAAAATGAAACTTTCTGCAATTTTTTAAACTTTCAGTTCGAATTAACATTTATAGTCAATATCAAAACTGGATATTATAATTATACTACCATTTCTACTATCAGGGCTGCAAAACCAACTATAGTACCACTTATAAGAGTATAACCCAGGCATCGCTTTATTATTTCCCCTTCTTTACCATGTATACCTACAACAGAAGTACCGAGTAAAATCTTTGCCGGAGCAATTGCTGATCCAAGTGATCCACCAACTGATTGAGTGGATGCAATAATATTTGGAGAAAAACCAAGCAGATTGGCGGTATTTATCTGGAATGCACCAAAAAGTACATTGGAACTTGTATTGCTGCCTGTTAAAAAAGCTCCCAGTATTCCAATAAGAGGAGAAAATACGGGAAATGCTGCTCCACTCACTTTCGCCATTCCTCTGGCAAAAGTGAATATCATTCCGGAATCATTCATAACCAGAGCAAGAACCATAAGCAGAAAAACAGTCAGAACAGATGATCTGGCTTTTTGAAAGCTGCGGCTAAAAACTGTTGAAACATATTCTTTTTTAAACTGATTTTTAGAAGCATACATCAATCCACCACTGATCGATGCCAGAAGCAAAAAGAAAATAGGGTGTGAGAAAAGGTGAATTCCCGAATAATTAATTTCTTCTGCAACTTCATAGCCCAGTCCTGTTGTAAAGGCAGGAAACGAAAAAGCAAAACTTATATCAGGCAGAATATTTTTTATAAATGGCAGCTGAAAAATAAGAACTGAACCTATAAGAACACTGTAAGGAAACAGTGCTGTGGTTAATGACATACCACCATCTTTAAATGAAGTAAAATCTTCAAATGACATTTCTGAGTTCTTAAATAATATAAATAAAAAATATGTACTTCCAACAAGACCGGCCATCAGTGATCCTACATGAGCAAAGTCTCCAGCTGCAGCACCCAGCTGAGCAGAAGACATTAGCAAACTCATCGGCAGTATATATTTAAAATTTTTCTTAACTTCTTTTATTCCACCATAAATATGAGCTACAGCAAGCCCTGTGGTAAAGACAGGTATAAAGAAGAAGGAAGCAAGAATTACACCCAGTTTAACAGCTTCAAGTCCAGTAACCAGCTGTAGAGCAAAAAAGGAAGAACCCATTGAACCAAAACTTATGGCCCAGGAATGACCGACAAGAACTGCTGTGATAGCTGTTAAAGGATTAAAACCGACTCCAATAAGCAGTGCGCCAACTATAGCAATTGGAACTCCAAACCCTGTTACTCCCTGAATAAAACCGGAAAACGCCCAGCTTAGACCTAAAAATTGAAGAGATCTGTTGCCGCCGAGACTTTCCATAAATTTTTTAATTGTTTCAAAACCGCCAGAGATATCAACTATATTGAAGAGGAAAACAGCTCCAACTATAATTAATATTACATATAGACTTAATGAAGTACCTTTACCAGCTGCGATAAGAAGCTGACTAAAACTTAATTTAAAAATAAAGACCGAAAATATTACTGTAAGTATAAGACTGATTAGAGCAGACTTTCGTGAATTAAGCTTTACATAAGACATTAAAAAAAGCAGAACGATGATAGGTAGTGCTGCGATCAACCACATAAAAAAATTAAATTCCATTGTTAATTCCTCCTGTTAAATTCTCTACTGCTGTTATTAAATAAAATAAGTGCAGCTGATATAATACCTAAAATATTATATCACAAGACTGCAGTAATATAAAAAAATCTTTTAAACGTCTTTTTGCTATCTACTCCCTTCTTTTATCTGATGAATTACTAAAGCAGCATTGATATTAAATTAATAACATATAAAAAATGAAAAGTCAAGAAATGAAAGGGGCCAAAACCGACAAATTATTTGCTGCAGTCAGCAGTTAAATGTTATAAAATCAAGATAAAAAACTTAGATTAAATCTGCTTGCATAGCCGGTTTAGCTGTGTTATAATATACCTTAGCTTGAGAAGTAGGCTGTAAAACCGGCAGTAAATAGAGAATTTTTTGCCGGTATTTTATAAAATTAGCATATAAGAGAGGTGATATAGATGCGTGAAGGAATCCACCCGGAAGTTAAGGATACAACAGTAACCTGTGCCTGCGGCGAGGTTTATCATACAAAATCTACCAAAGAAGATATTCGGGTTGAAGTATGTTCCAGCTGTCATCCATTCTATACAGGTAAACAGCGCAAAGCCAAAAAAGGTGGTCGTGTCGAAAGATTTAATAAAAAATATGGGATTTCAGAAGAAGAAGATTCTGAATAAATTTAGTTGGAATCCTTTACTTTCTGCTGCAGGGCTTAAATGCTCTGCTTTTTTTTTAGAAAAATTATTTTAAATAGAAATCATTCTGCAGAGAGGATGAGAAAATGTATAAAATAACAAACAGCGGCTGGATTGAGGTTATAACCGGTCCAATGTACTGTGGGAAAAGTGAAGAACTGATAAGGAGAATTAAACGAGTCAAAATAGCAAAACAGCAGGTGGAAGTTTTTAAGCCTGCTCTGGATAATAGATATGGAAAAGAAAATGTGGTTTCACACAGTGGACACAGTATTCAGGCAGTTCCGGTAGATCACCCTGAAGAAATTTTAAAAAAGATAAACAGTACAGCAGATGTTGTGGCTGTTGATGAAGCACAGTTTTTTAATGAGGACCTGATCGAAATATGCGAAAAACTGGCTGATACTGGATTGCGGATTATAATTGCCGGTCTTGACAGAGATTTTAGAGGTGAACCATTTGGACCGATGCCCGAATTAATGGCCAGAGCTGAGTATGTGGACAAGCTTCATGCTATCTGCATTAAATGTGGAGAACCAGCCAGCAGGACTCAGCGGCTGATAGATGGCAAACCGGCTTCATATGATGATCCGGTAATTCTTGTTGGGGCAGAAGAAGTTTATGAAGCACGCTGCCGCAGCTGTCATGAAGTCAGGAGGAGATGAATATAATGTTTGATTTACAGGAAAAGCTCGATGAGCTGGAAAATAAATATAAAGATTTGAATAAAAAGCTGAGTAATCCGGAAGTGATTAGTGATAGTAATAAATATCAGAAACTGCTAAAAAAGCATGCTAAAATGAAGCAAATAGTTGAAAAATATAGAGAATACAAAAAAGCTCTGAACGGGCTTGAAGAAGCAGAAGAAATGCTCGAATTGGCAGAAGATGAAGAAATTAAAGAACTGGCAGAGATGGAAATAGATGAACTGCAGCCAGTAAAAGAAAAATTAGAAGAAGAACTTCCTATAATGCTTCTGCCTGATGACCCCAATGATGAGAAGAACGTTATTGTTGAAATCAGAGCAGGAGCCGGTGGAGATGAAGCAGCATTATTTGCATCAGATCTTTATAGAATGTATTCCAGGTATGCCGAATCCCAGGGGTGGATGGTAGAAGTTATGAGTGCAAATGCTTCTGGAATCGGCGGCTATAAAGAAATAATTTTTACTGTTGAAGGAGAAGATGTATATAAAAAGCTGAAATATGAGAGTGGAGTGCATAGAGTTCAGAGAGTACCATCAACAGAATCAAGCGGCAGGATTCATACATCTACAGCAACTGTTGCAGTACTTCCAGAAGCAGAAGAGGTTGATATTGATATTGATCCAAATGATCTCAGAATAGATGTATATAGATCCAGCGGGCCGGGGGGGCAGAGTGTTAACACTACTGATTCGGCTGTTAGAATTACTCATGAGCCAACAGGATTAACTGTTTCATGTCAGGACGAAAAATCACAGCATAAAAACAAATCAAAAGCCATGCGCATACTGCGGGCCAGACTTCAGGAAAAAATTGAACAGGAAAAACAGGCAAAACGCGATGAAGCGAGAAAATCTCAGGTAGGTTCTGGAGATAGAAGTGAAAAAATAAGAACCTACAATTTTCCTCAGGGAAGGGTAAGTGACCACCGAATTAATCTAACCGTTCATCAGTTAGATAAAATTCTTGATGGAGAACTTTCACAGGTCATTGAACCACTTATTGAGGAGGACAATCTTAAACGTCTGGAGAAGATTTAATCGTGAATATTAAGGAACTTCTTTCTAAAACAGATAATTTTTTTAATAAAGTTGGACTTGAATCACCGCGGCTGGATGCTGAGGTACTTCTGGCAGATCTTCTGGATATGGAGAGGATCAACCTTTATGTAAATTTTGATTATCCTCTCACCACCGGAGAAATAGAAGAGTACAGAAAAAGAGTGCGCCAGAGAGCGGGACGAACCCCAGTTGCATATATAACAGGAAAAAAAGAATTTATGTCACTGGAGTTTTATGTTGAACCTGGTGTATTGATTCCCAGGCCGGAAACAGAACTTCTGGTGGAAAAAATTATTGATTTTTGTAAAGAAAATGGGCTTGAAAAGGCAAATATCATTGATATTGGTACTGGAACCGGAGCAGTTGCTATCAGTCTGGCAAAATATATAGAAGATGCCCGCACAGTAGGTGTAGATATTTCAAAAAAAGCTGTAAAAGTCGCTCGGAAAAATCTAGAAAAGCATTCAGTTGAAGAAAGAGTCAGTATAGTAAACGGCAGCCTGCTGGAACAGTTTATTCAGAGAGACATAAAGAATATTGATATAATTGTATCCAATCCTCCCTATATTAGTGAAGAGGAGATGAACAATCTTTCTCCAGAGGTAAAAAAAGAGCCGGAGGTTGCACTTGCTGGAGGAAAAGAAGGTCTGGATTATTACAAAAAAATAATTCCCCAGGCAGAAAAAGTTCTAAAAAAAGGTGGGCATATATTTTTTGAAATAGGTGATGGCCAGGCCGAAGATGTTTTATCTTTTTTTGGAGGCGGCTGGGATCAGAAAAAAATGGATGAAGATTATTCAGGACGAGAAAGAATAATTAGTGCCAGATTTAAAGGTCAGTAAATATAATAATTTGCGGTTGAGTTTTTGTTGTCATGTTTTGTTGTTATGTTAATGAAAAAAATGGAGATAATTAAAATGTATAATACTGAAATATTAAAAATAAAGAACGAAATACTGCAGAAAGAAAACATTGAACGTATTGCAGAAAGTAAAGCAATACTTAAAGCAGCGGAATTTATCAAAAAGGGAGAATTAGCAGCATTTCCAACCGAAACAGTTTATGGTCTTGGTGCCGATGCACTTAATCCAAAAGCAGTAAAAAAAATATTTGCTGCCAAAGGAAGACCACAGGATAATCCACTGATCGTTCATATTGCCGATTTAAATCAGCTCGAAATGATTATAAAGGGAGAAATTTCTCAAACTGCCAGAAAACTTATTGAAAAATTCTGGCCGGGACCACTTACGTTAATTTTTCAGAAGAGCAGTATAATTCCTGCTGAAACAACTGCTGGTCTGGATACAGTGGCTGTCAGAATGCCAGATCATCCAACAGCACTGGCCCTGATAAAAGCTTCCGGACTGCCCCTTGCTGCTCCAAGTGCAAATACTTCCGGTTATCCAAGTCCCACAGAAGCTGAACATGTATATAATGATTTAAACGGAAAAATTCCAATTATCATTGATGGTGGACCCTGTCGGGTTGGATTGGAATCTACTGTACTGGATATTCGCGGAGAAAACCCTATTATACTGCGACCGGGAGGTGTTACCCGGGAAGAGCTGAGTGAGTTTCTTCAGGTGGAAATCGAGAAATCAGATGAAGAAATAAAGGAAGAAGAGGAAATCATTTCACCGGGCATGAAATACAGACATTATTCACCTGTTAAACCTGTATTTTTGTTTAATTCAGGAAGCTTTCCGGTGATGGAAAAAAAATCAGAAAAAATAAGAGCTGCTGTAATTGCTGCTGTGGAAACTGAAATACCGCCAGTAATTAAAAAGAGGTGGAAAATAATAAATGTTTTTTCACATGGAAACCCTGATTTGATCGCCCGAAAGTTATTTTCACTACTGCGCAGTCTGGATAAAGACAGAGATATTGAAGAAATATATGTAGAAGAACTCAGCACCAGAGGTATTGGAGAAGCAGTAATGAACAGAATAAAAAAAGCTGCTTCTGAGGAAGATCTGATTCCAGGGAGGTGAAGATTATTAAAAATATTCTTTTTGTATGTACAGGCAACACCTGCCGCAGCCCTATGGCAGAATATATATTTGAAGAGATTCTAAAAAAAGATAATCTTGATGAAGAGTGGAATATACAGTCTGCCGGCGTATCTGCAATTTCTGGAAGCAGAATTAACGAAAATGCAAAAATAGTTATGGATGAGATTTCTATAGATACATCAGCACATCGTTCTAAAAACATTAAAGAAATTGAACTAAATAGACAGAATTTGATATTAACAATGACGCGAAAGCACAGCAGAGTTCTTATCTTAAATCATCCCTGTACAGCAGATACAATTTTCACCCTAAAAGAATATACAGGTTCAGAGGATGGGAAAGATATCAGTGATCCTTTCGGTCGTTCGGTTGATTTTTACAGAAAAACCAGAAAAGAAATAGAAGCTGAATTGAAAAAATTATCAAAAATGATAGTTGAATTTGAGCAGTTTGAGAAGGAATAGAGGCAGGAAAGTAGAATAGTTTATTTATAAGGATTATATGGACAAAAATAATTTGTTTATTTTAGCAGAGTTAAAATACAATTTACAGGAAGGGGATTTTAATTTGAGCAAAGTACATGTTGTAGACCATCCATTAATTCAGCACAAGCTAACCATAATACGTGATAAAAATACAGGACCTAAAGAATTCCGAGAGCTGGTTGATGAGGTAGCTACTTTAATGGCATATGAAGTAACAAGAGACTTACCGCTGGAAAAAGTTGAGGTTGAAACACCGATTCAAAAACATAAATTTAATATGATATCCGGCAAAAAAATAGGAATAGTTCCAATACTTAGAGCAGGTCTGGGCATGCTGGATGGAGTTTTAAAGCTTATACCGGCTGCAAAAGTTGGACATATTGGACTTTACCGTGATCCAGAAACTCTGGAAGCAGTCGAATATTACTGCAAATTACCTACAGATGTAGAAGAAAGAGAGCTTATTGTAGTCGATCCTATGCTTGCAACCGGTGTTTCTGCTATGACAGCTATCGAATTTATTAAAGAAAGAAATCCCAAAAATATAAAGCTGATGGTTTTAATAGCGGCACCAGAAGGTATAAAAGAGATTCAGGAGGCTCATCCTGATATTGATATCTGGACAGCAGCTATCGACGAAAAATTAAATGATCATGCTTACATAGTACCAGGATTGGGAGATGCCGGAGACCGCCTGTATGGTACCAAGTAACTAAACATCTATGTGCATTTTTTCACTTGTACCGGGTACAAAAAGGCCTTTTTGTACCCGGTACAAACAAGGAAAGAACTGGGGGGAAAGTGATTTGCTTTATTTTTATGCGTTTTTAATCAGTTTAATACTTTCTCTGATTTCTACGCCATTTGTAATAAGATTTGCATTTAAGGCAGGATTTGTAGACAAACCTGCCCGGAGAAAAATAAATAAGAAAATAGTACCGACAGCAGGTGGTATAGCAATTTATTTTTCTTTTATTACTGCTCTGCTAATATTTATGCCTTTAAATAATACTGTTAAAGGTATAATTATCGGCGGAACTTTAATGATGGTTTTAGGACTGATTGATGACAAATATGAGCTGTCTGCCCCGGTTAAATTTTTGGGACAGATTGCAGCTGCATCTGTTCTTATTTTTTATGGTATGGAGATTGAATTTATTACAAATCCATTTGGAGGATTATTTTTTCTGGGGATTTACTCAGCACCATTTACAATTTTTTGGATTGTAAGCATTACAAATACAATCAATCTTATCGATGGATTGGATGGTCTGGCAGCAGGTGTGTCAATTATTGCTGTGCTTACTCTTTTTGCTGTTGGACTGCAGGAAAATCAGCTTGCTGCTCCAATGCTTTCTGTAATACTGGCCGGAAGCTGTTTCGGCTTTTTAAAATATAATTTCAATCCTGCCAGGATTTTCATGGGAGATACAGGTGCTATGTTTACAGGTTATATTATTGCAGCTGTATCGATTACTGGAGCCTTAAAAAGTGCAGCAGCAGTGACAGTTTTTGTTCCAGTGCTGGCTTTAGGTGTACCGATATTTGATACTGCTTTTGCAATTATCAGGCGCATTTTTAATAAGAAGCCAATCGGAGAAGCAGATCACGGTCATATCCACCACAGGCTTCTTGCAATAGGTCTGAATCAGAAACAGGCTGTACTCTCTGTTTATTTAATCAGTACTATACTGGGAATAGTTGCATTTATAGTTAATGGCTCCAATTTCGATGAAGCCCTTATTATTGTTGCTGTAGTAATGATAGCTGTTATATATGGTGCCCGCAGACTGGGTATTTTTACTGTTGAACTTCCGGGAGATGGAAAATCCTTAGAAGACAGCTGTTAAAAATGTTATTCTTTAACAGATATTTTAGAATATTTATTATAAAGTTATCTATAGCTTGTTTACATAAATTGAATGATCATTCATATTGGCGGCACATGTAATTTTTTAGATTGATTTTACAGACTTTATTTTTTGAAAATTTGTTATCTTATCTGTTCGCTGGAACTGATTTAAATTATTATTTTTTATGAAAATACTGCAGCAACCCTGTATTGGTGTCTTAGAGCTAATTAATAAAACATTATGGGAGTTAATCTTCAATAAAGGAAAAAAATAGTTAAATTTTTCACAATGATTGTTTGCATGTTGTTTTTTTCTATAATACAATATTAAAAAAGGTTAGATAATTATGAAACAGGATGACTGGCGTCAGATAATTAAAGCAATGTCAATGCTTACACAGGTCGGGCTGATGATTGTTGTCTCAGCCGGGATTGGTTTTGCTGTTGGTTATTTTATCGATTATTTGATCGGTTTTGAACTTTTGTTTAAGTTAACAGGCCTGATTACAGGAGTTGCTGCTGGATTTTATGCAGTTTATAAGCTGATTTTAAATACATTAGATTGAATTTTTATATTAGAGCATCAAATTTTTTAATTTTTAGTTAATTATTTTGAAAGGAGGCGCTGATTTTGAATCCAGGTCCACAGATACAATTTTATCTTTTTGATAAGGAATATTTACCTGTAACAGATACCCTGATAGTTGGCTGGATATCGGTAATTTTAATTTTAATATTGGCAAAATACATGACTTCAACTTTAAAGATGAGGCCAGAAGGAAAACAGAATGTTGCCGAAATGATGATTGAGCTAATTCACAGTCAGATTGAACCAATGCTTCCCAATGAAGGATGGAAGTTTTTGCCTTTTATCGCCACCATATTTATTTATGTTGGATTTAGTAATTTAATCGGCCTTGTACCGGGATTTACCAGTCCTACAGGTGATCTAAATACAACATTAGGACTTGCTTTAGTAGTATTTATAGTAGTTCAAATAGAAGGTATGCGGGAACATGGAGTCTGGGGATACATAAAAAGTTTTGCTGAACCGGTTATTTTCCTGCTTCCCATCAATCTTATTGGTGAACTTGCAAAACCGATTTCTCACTCCTTCCGTCTTTTTGGAAACATAGTGGGTGGAGGAATTATAATGACGCTGATTTATCAGGCAGCACCGGCACTTGTGCCAGTTCCACTGCATGCCTGGTTTGATTTTTTTGTTGGAATGATACAGGCACTGATTTTTGGTATGGTAGCAATTGCCTATATTTCTGTTTCTAAATCTTAATTTGTTTTTTGCGAAAGGAGGCTTTTCTTTATGATAGAGTTTTCTCCAGAAGTGGTAAGAACAGTAATACGTACTGCTTCTTTAATTGGTGCAGGAGCAGCATTGATTGCAGGAGTTGGCCCCGGTATAGGTATGGGTTATGCTGCTGGTAAAGCTACAGCTGCTGTAAGACGACAGCCTCAGGCCAGAGGTGCTATAATTACAACAATGTTGTTGGGCCAGATCATCTCCGGTTCAACCGGTATCTATTCACTGGTAATCGCTATTTTTCTTGTTTTTAATACTTAAAGGGAGTTTTGCTGATGAAAGAAATCCAGGATCCGGTTAAACTGCAGAAAGAGATTATCAAAAAAACTTATTTAATTTCACTGATACCTCTCATTTCATCATTGATTGCTGGATCATTCGATGTTTTCCTTGGATTTTTATTTGGTCTTATTATCAGCACACTGCTTTTGAGAATTAAATATAATAATATTCGCAGGGCCATTGATATGGAAATGGAAAAAGCAGAGAAATTTATTAGAAACAGATATTTTATCGAATATGCCCTGTACTTTATAGTTCTATTTACAGCCGCCAGAAATGATAGAATTAACTTTTTGGCTGCAGCTGTAGGACTATTTATGATGAAATTTACTGTAGTTTTGTGGTCTGTCTTAGATTTACTTAAAGATACTTTTCAAAGAAAGATTGATGAGTATAAATAATATTTTTGTTTTTTAATATCGAAAGGAGGAAATTATAATGGTAGAATTTTCACCACAAGTAGCTGAAACTATTATTAGAGCAGCAGCTCTGCTGGGAGCAGGGTTTGCAATGATTGCAGGTATTGGTCCAGGTATTGGTCAGGGTTATGCTGCTGGGAAGGCTGTTGAATCTGTAGCCAGAGATCCCGAAGCAAGAGGTAATATCATTACTACTATGCTTCTCGGTCAGGCAGTTGCTGAGTCAACAGGTATCTATTCTCTGGTTATTGCCATTGTTTTGATCTTTACTATATAAACCTGTACTTAAGTCGGGAGAATTTTTCTCCTGACTTTATGGTATTATTTTCTTTACAGGATAGTTAGATCAGAATTGGACTTTCCCACCAGGACTGGTGGGATGAGAATATACTTACCTAGATAATTAGGTTTTATAATATATGAACTCAGGTTCAGGAGGTGAATGTACTCTTGGTTAATATTAATGCTACCATGTTTTGGGAAGTATTAAACTTCTTTATATTGCTTTTTTTATTGAAAAAATTTCTTTATACACCGATTAAAGATATGCTTGACAGTAGGGCTGCTCAGATTAATGGTGATTTAGATGAAGCAGACAGGCTGAAATCTGAAGCCGGTGAACTGAAGGCAAAATATGAACAGAAACTAAAAGATGCCCGAGGTGAAGCCCAGAAAATTATTGATAATGCAGAAACAAGAGCTAACAAAAGAGCTAAAAACATAGTAAAAGAAGCTGAAGAAAAAGCAGAAAAAGTAAAAGAGAAAAAATTAGAAGAAATAGAACAGGTGCGCAAGGAAACCATGGCTGAAATGAGAAATAAAATTGCCTTTTTCACAATTCTTGCCACCGGGAAGCTGATCCAGGAGCAGCTGGACGAAGAAAAGCACGAAGTGATGATAAATCAATTTATAGATGAATTAGATAGTGATAAGCTGGGTGAAATCAAATGAAAAATGAAGTAGCATATAAATACAGCAGAGCATTTTTTTCTCTGGGAAAAGAAAAAGGCAAACTAACAAAATTTCAGGAAAATTTAAAATCCTTCTGGGAAACTGTAGAAGGAAATGAAGATTTAAAAGAAGTGCTGTTCCACAAAAGAATACTTCCTGAAGATAAAAAATCTATAATAGAAAAGATATTTAAAGATGAAATAGAAAAAGAAGTACTTGATTTTGTGTTTATTTTGATTGATAAGCGCAGAGAATATAGTTTTAAAAGTATTTATAAGGAATTTAACAAACTTGTTGATAAAGAAGAAAAAATTCTGCATGTTGAAGTAAGTACTGCTGTAGAAATGAATCAGAAAAGTCGAGAAAAATTGAAAACAAAACTGGATAAAATTCTGGACTACACAGTTATAATCAACAACAGGGTGAATCCTGATATTATCGGTGGTATGGTAATGAAAATTGAAGATTATATAATTGACGGCAGTATCAGGTATCATCTGAACAATCTGCAGCAGAATCTTAAAAACATACCAGTAAGTAAGTTAGGGGTGAATTAATTTGAAACTGAGACCTGAAGAAATCAGTTCTATAATAAAAAAAGAGATAGAGAATTATGGAAAAAAACTGGAGTCTGTTGGTGTTGGTACTGTTCTCGATGTAGGGGACGGTATTGCCCATGTGTATGGACTCGATGATGCCATGTCCGGAGAACTGCTTGAATTTCCAAATGAAGTTTACGGAATGGCCCTCAACCTTGAAGAAGACAATATTGGTGCTGTTCTTCTTGGAGATGAGAAGAAAGTTGAAGAAGGTGATGATGTAAAGCGGACCGGGCGTGTTGTAGAGGTTCCGGTTGGAGAAAATTTATTGGGACGGGTGGTTAACCCACTTGGACAGCCGCTTGATGGAAAAGGAGCAATTGAGAGTGATAAATACAGGCCTGTTGAATCAGAGGCACCTGGTGTTGTTGAAAGACAGCCGGTAGAAGTGCCGCTGCAGACAGGATTAAAAGCAATCGACTCAATGACTCCAATTGGCAGAGGTCAGCGTGAATTAATTATTGGTGACCGTCAGACTGGTAAAACAGCAATTGGTATAGACACAATTATAAATCAGAAAGATAATGATGTAATATGTATATATGTTGCGATTGGACAGAAAAACTCAACAGTAGCACAGCTGACAGAAAGATTAAAAGAAGAAGGAGCAATGGATTATACTATAGTAGTTTCTGCTACTGCCAGTGAACCGGCTCCGATCAGATATATTGCCCCATATGCAGGATGTGCAATGGGCGAATATTTTATGTATGAACAGGATAAAGATGTTCTGGTTATATATGATGATCTTTCCAAACATGCTGTTGCTTACAGAGCCATGTCACTTCTCCTGAGGAGACCGCCCGGACGTGAGGCTTATCCCGGTGATGTATTTTATCTTCATTCCCGTCTTCTCGAAAGAGCTGCAAAGCTTAACGAAGAAAATGGAGGAGGATCTTTAACAGCACTTCCGATAATTGAAACACAGGCCGGTGATGTTTCTGCATATATTCCAACAAACGTTATTTCTATTACAGATGGTCAGATATATCTGGAAAGTGAACTTTTCTTCTCAGGTGTAAGACCTGCGGTTAATGTCGGTATTTCAGTATCCCGTGTTGGAGGTAATGCACAGATTAAGGCCATGAAAGATGTTGCCGGGACATTGAGGCTGGATCTTTCTCAGTATCGTGAATTGGAAGCTTTTTCACAGTTCGGTTCAGACCTGGATAAAGCTACACAGCAGAAGCTTGCTCGTGGAGAAAGAATTGTAGAAATGCTTAAACAGGATCAGTATTCTCCAATGCCTGTAGAAGAACAGGTAATTATTATATATTCTGTTGTAAACGGTCATCTTGATGATCTTCCAGTAGATAACCTGGGCAGATTTGAAAAAGAATTTCTTTCCTTCCTGGACAGTAATTATCCAGAAATAGGAGAAGAAATTAAAGAAAGTGAACAGTTATCTGATGAATTAAAGGAAAATTTAAAATCAGCGATAAAAGAATTTAAAGATATGTTCCAGGTAAAAGAAAATAAAATTGTTGACACAGATTCAAACGATCTTGAAGAAGACAGTATGTCAGATGATGAAGCAGAAAAAGAAGATGAAACCGAAGCAGAGGAAGCTGAGGTGAATTAATAATGCAGAATATGCGCGATATACAGCGTAGAATCGGCAGTGTAAAAAACACTCAGAAAATAACCAGAGCCATGAAGATGGTTGCAGCAGCCAAATTGAAAAATGCTCAGGATAGAGCTGAAGATGCCAGGCCTTTTTTTAATAAGACAGTTGAAGTTCTAACAGGGGTTTTTTCTAGAACTAATGAAGGTCTTAATCATCCTCTGCTTGCAGAAAGAGAAGGGGATAGACATCTAATAATTGCTGTTTCTGGTGATAGAGGACTCTGTGGAGCATATAACAGTAAAGTTATTGCAAAAACAGAGGAATTGATGAAAAAAGAAAAAGAATCTTCTCTAATGCTGCTGGGAAGGGTGGCAAGAGATTATTTTCGCCGCCGCAGTGCAGATATAATGTCAGAATATGTGCAGCTTGATGATTATCCAGGGTATGGATTTGCTAACAATCTGGCTGATGAAATTCTACATCACTTTAGAGAAGGTGATGTAGACAGGGTAAGTATTGTATATACCCATTTTAATTCTGCAATAAACCAGAAAGTAAAAGCAATGCAGCTTCTGCCGGTAGAAAAATTTACTGATGAAACCCTGAAAACAGAGAAAAATACAGAGGATGAAGGCGAAAAAAGTTATGTGGATTACATATTTGAACCTTCACCTGCTGAAGTTTTTGATAATATCCTGCCACAGTATTTGATAAATATAATATATTCAGCACTTTTAGAATCAAAAGCCAGTGAATTTGGCGCCCGGATGACAGCAATGGATTCTGCAACAGAAAATGCATCAGAAATGATAGATGACCTTACTCTGAAGTACAACAGGGCGCGTCAGGCAGAAATAACAAAAGAAATCACTGAAATAGTTGGTGGGGCAGAAGCTTTAAAATAAAGTTTTAATAAAGGAGGAATTTGTGTGAGTGACCAGAACATTGGTAGAGTAGTTCAGGTAATAGGTCCGGTAGTTGATATAGAATTTCCGGGCGGCAAAGTACCTAAAATCTACAATGCTATCGAGATAAAAAATGAGGATAATGATATAGATTTAACCTGTGAAGTTATGCAGCAGCTCGGTGATAACCGGGTTCGTTCAGTTGCTATGTCATCTACAGATGGTCTTGTGCGCGGGATGGAAGCAGCTGATCAGGGTGCTCCTATAAGCACACCTGTTGGAGAAGCAGTCCTGGGGCGGGTATTTAATGTCCTGGGAGAAACAATAGATAATCGGGGAGAGGTAGAAACTGAAGAAAGAATGCCTATCCACCGTGCAGCTCCAAAATTTGACGAACAGGAAACATCGACCGAACTTTTTGAAACAGGTATTAAAGTAATCGATCTTCTTGCTCCATATACACGTGGTGGAAAGGTTGGATTATTTGGTGGTGCGGGTGTAGGAAAGACCGTACTAATTCAGGAACTTATCAATAATATTGCTACCGAGCATGGAGGATATTCTGTTTTCTCCGGTGTAGGTGAAAGAACCAGAGAGGGTAATGACCTCTGGCTGGAATTCCAGGAAGCAGAAATATTAGATAAAGTTGCCATGGTTTTTGGCCAGATGAATGAGCCGCCTGGAGCCAGAATGAGAGTTGGACTTACAGGCCTTACAATGGCCGAATATTTTCGTGATGAAGTTGGCCAGGATGTACTGCTGTTTATTGATAATATTTTCCGCTTCATACAGGCCGGTTCTGAAGTTTCTGCACTTTTAGGTAGGATGCCTTCAGCTGTTGGTTATCAGCCAACTCTGGCATATGATGTTGGAGCACTTCAGGAGAGGATTACCTCAACCAAAAAAGGTTCCATTACATCTGTGCAGGCAGTATATGTACCGGCAGATGACCTGACAGACCCTGCTCCGGCAACAACATTTGCTCATCTTGATGCTACAACAGTACTTTCCAGAGATATAGTTGAGAAAGGTATTTATCCGGCAGTTGATCCACTTGATTCAACATCAAATATACTGGATCCCCGGATACTGGGAGAAGAACATTACAGAATTGCCCGTCAGGTACAGGAAATTCTTCAGGAATACAAAGATCTGCAGGATATTATTGCAATTCTGGGAATGGACGAACTTTCCGAGGAAGATAAAATTGTCGTAAACAGGGCCAGAAGAATTGAGAGATTTTTATCTCAACCGTTCTTTGTAGCCGAACAATTTACCGGTACTCCCGGACGCTATGTGGAAATAGATGATACCATCAGAGGTTTTAAAGGTATTCTGGAAGGACGTTATGATGATCTGCCAGAAGAGGCATTTTATATGGTAGGAACTATCGAAGAAGCCGAGGAAAAGGCTAAACGGCTGGAAGAAGGTGAGTAGCCCATGGCTGCTGATCCAAAAATACAGCTCGATATAGTAACACCACAGAAACTTGCTTACAGTGATAAAATTGATATGCTGGAAGGTCCGGCTATTGATGGGCTTATTGGTATTCTTCCCAGACATGCTCCACTTGTTACAGCAATGAAGATTGGAATTGTAAAAGTTCGTAAAGATGGGGAAGATACAGAAATAGCTATAAGTGAGGGTTTTATGGAAGTTCAGCCTGATAGAATAAATCTGGTGGTTAGAACTGCTGAACTGCCGGAAGAAATAGATGTTGAAAGAGCAGAAGCTGCCAAAGAAAGAGCAAAAGAGAGAATAGAATCAGAAAAAGACAGCATTGATTTTGTTAGAGCAGAAGCTGCCTACGAAAGAGCTGTTGCGAGATTGAAAGCAGCTCAGCATAAAGGTCATTCTCTCGGCAGTTATGATAGATAAATGAAATACACAGTCTTCCACAGAAAAGGAATATTATCATCCAGTAAGTTGATATTGTGGATTATATATATTATTTGCAGAGAGCTGAAGGGCTCTCTGTTTTTCTTTATAGTTTTTTAAAAGATCTACTGATTTACAAATTTAAGATTTAAATATTTTTAACCTGATTTTTAATAGAATATGAAAAATATGATAAAGGTAAGAGTCTTTTTTTATAGATTCGATTTTGCATAAAACCTTAGAAGTGATAAAATGTTATCAGGAGGTAAGTTTTGACCATGAAAAGAAATAATAATAACAATAAACTGGAACAGACTGTTAAAGAAGGTGCATTTGGACCTAAAGAAATAAAAAAAGGAGAAAAAAATAGATATCTGGGTGAATTCGAGGAAAGAATAATAGCTTATCTGGATTATAATCAGGTAATAGATGATGCTGCATATCCGGAAATAAATGAAGTTCTTTCACTTCCGGAGGCAGAAAAATTAATTATAAGGGGAGATATTCCCAGAAAAAAAACTAAAAAATATACTCAGATGGCTCGAAAAAATAATGTAAGGTTTGTCAGAAAAAGCTCTCCTGAATTTAAAGGAGAAGTTGCACTTGCTGTTGCGGGGAAAAATGCAGTAAATACAAAAAAAGGAAAGATAATCGACAGAGAAGAAAAGTTGCAAAAGCGGGGTTTATCTGATAATATTATAAAGAATGCTGGAGCTGTTTTATGTAAGAGCTGCTGGCAGAAATTAATGGAAAAAGCACCGGAAGAAAAAATAAATTATCGTAAAGCTGGAATACTGGACAGACTGTCCGGTACAGGCTGTATAGGTTGCCGCAAATAATTCGAGAATTTCTGGATCATATTCTGAGAAATTCTTATTATTTAATTTAGCAGAAGGATTTTATACGGCCTTTAAAGGCAAAATTTAGAAAGGAGCTTTTAGAGGTGGGCAAATTTATAATAAATGGACAGAGACCTCTTAGAGGAGAAATAAAAGTAAGTGGAGCAAAAAACGCAGCACTTCCGATTATTGCTGCAGCACTTCTGGCTGAATCAGAGAGTGTACTTCAGGATATACCACAGCTTAGAGATGTTAACAATTTATGTGCAATTATTGAACAGATGGGTGCAGGTGTTGAAGTAGAGAAGAACACAATCATCATTGACCCAACAACTGTAAATACATGTGAGGCAGACCATGATCTGGCCAGGAAGTTGAGGGCTTCATACTATATACTTGGAGTAATGCTGAGCAAAAATGGACATGCTCGGACAACACTTCCCGGAGGCTGTAATATCGGCAACAGACCTATTGATCTGCATCTTAAAGGGTTCAGAGCGATGGGGGCTGAAGTTCGACTGGACCATGGAGTTGTAGAAGTAACTGCAGATAAACTGGAAGGAAGCCATATATATTTAGATTATCCAAGTGTTGGAGCAACAATCAATATCCTTCTTGCTGCAACTATGGCAGAAGGAAAAACTGTAATTGAAAATGCAGCAAGAGAACCTGAAATTGTCGATTTAGCAAACTTTCTTACAGTAATGGGAGCTGAAATAAAGGGTGTTGGAACAGATGTTATCAAAGTTGAAGGAGTAGATGAACTGCATGGAGTCGAACACAGGATTATACCCGATAGAATAGAAGCAGGTACATATATGATTGCAGGTGCTATTACCGATGGAGATATTTATGTACGCAATGTTTTAACAGAACATGTGAAACCTCTGATAGCAAAAATGCATGAGATGGGTATAGAGCTTAAGGAAGATATATCAGGTGTTAGAGTTAAAGGCACAGGTCATTTAAAAGCTGTTGATATAAAAACACTGCCCTATCCAGGGTTTCCAACAGATATGCAGTCTCAGATGATGGCACTACTTACACAGGCAGATAATACAAGTATGATAATAGAAACTGTCTGGGAAAATAGATTTATGCATGTTGATGAATTAATACGCATGGGAGCAGATATAAAGATTGATGGACACAGCGCACTTTTAAAACCTGGCCCACTTACGGGTGCTGAAGTTACGGCTACAGATCTCAGAGCAGGTGCAGCTCTTATTCTGGCCGGTTTGGCTGCAGAAGGAACAACTGAAGTAAGAGATATTTACCATGTTGAACGGGGATATGATGGCATAGAAAAGAAGCTCTGTTCAGTAGGTGCTGAAATAAAAAAAGTAACAGATTAGTCTCCTGCCGCTGAACTATTTCAGCGGTTTTATGTTTTTTAACAAAGTTTTAAAAAAATAATTTATTGGGGAGGGAGTTCTTATGATTACAACTGTCACTTTAAATCCTTCGATTGATAGAGAGTATTTTGTAGACAGTAATGAAATTATGAAAAACCAGTTTATCTACAGTGACGAGGATTTGAAGGTTTACCCTGGGGGAAAAGGACTTTTAACAGCAGTTAATTTAAAGATGTTTGCCTATCCTGATGTTCAGAACATTGCCTTTGTCGGCGGTAAGCAGGGACTTTTTTTCGAAAAAATGGTTCAGGAATATAAGGTGATTACAAACTACATCTATACTGACAGTGAAATAAGAAATAATGTAAAGATCATTGGTAAAAACCCCTTTTCTTACACACAGTACAATGACTATACATATAAAGTAGACAAAAATGATGTGGCAGATCTTATAAAACGCTACAAAAGAGGTATAGTTGAGAGTAAGATAATTGTACTGGCAGGTTCTATTCCAGAAGGAGTTGGCTTTGATATCTACAAAATTCTAATAGATATCGCTCATAATATGGACAAAAAAGTTTATCTGCAGGCAAGTGGAGAGGCATTAAAGCTGGCACTTTCAGCTGAACCAGAGTTTGTTACACCTTATTTTAAGCACCACAAAACTATCTTAGATAAGGAAATAAAGACCAAAAAAGATTATATAAAAGCCGGTAAAGAAATACAGGATAGAGGTGCTAAACATGTAATGATTCCATTTCACTGTGACAGGCTGCTTTTTGATTCAGATGAAAGGGTATATAAGCTGACACCGGATGAATACTGTATTATCAACTGGCTTGGTGCAAGTGATGCATATAATGCCGCTTTTCTTGATTATATATATCAGAATGGATATGATTTTCTGGAGGCTAACAGACATGGTGGTGCGGCAGCATTATGGATTGCAGAAAATAAAGAGGTTTTTTTAAAAAATGCTGATGATTTTAAATGCTGTTTAAAAAGACTTCATATAGAAGAGCTGGAGGTATAATAGATGAGTATTGTAAGAGATTATATGATGAGGAGTATGAATTCTGTAAGTGCAGATGATCTTGTGGAAGAAGTTATAAGGTATATGTATAAGTCGGAATTATCGGTTCTTCCTGTTGTAGATAATCAGAATAAATTTATCGGTACAATTTACAGCAACAATATATTAAAAAATATTATACCAGAACAGTTTGGGTTTATAGAAAGCCACAGGATTTTTTATGAGGTAAACCAGGCGGTAGAAAATCTGGATGACATTAGAGATGACAGGGTGGAGAACTATATGTCAAAAAATACTGATGCGGTCAATGAAAATGATGAAATGAATAAAATTGCAGACATTATGCTGCATAATAAAGAATCTCTTTTATTTGTAGTAAATGATGAAGGATATCTGCGTGGATATATTTCCCGTGCAGACCTGCTTCACTTTTTACTTGACGAAGCACAGAGCATTTGATTTTAGTAAAAATGAGGTGGAAATATGGAAACAATAGGACAAATTTCGTTAAGTTTGGAACAGATGGAAAGCTGGATTGTATTTAATAACCTGGGCAATAAATCGATTTATCTAATAGGGACATTTCTTATTCTGGGTCTTGCTGTTGTAATACTGGCCAAAAAGTACAGAGTGCCGATCGTTGTTGGTTATGTATTTCTGGGTATTCTACTCAGTCCGGATGTAATAAATCTTCTTCCGTTTATCACTAAAGATATAAGCAGCTGGTACACATTTGTTATCAGCAACCTGGATTATGTGACAGAAATCGCTCTGGCATTTATTGCTTTTACAATAGGAAGTGAACTGTCCATAAAAACATTTAAAAGACTGGGGAAAAGCATTTTTTATATAGTTTTTTTTGAAGCGGTCGGTGCTTTTTCTGTGGTAACTCTCGCGGTTTATCTGATAGGGAAACCGCTCTATATGGCACTGCTTTTTGGAGCAATTGCTTCTGCTACAGCTCCGGCGGCAACTGTTATGGTTTTAAGAGAGTACAATGCCGAAGGACCATTAACTTCTACTATTATGGCCGTGGTTGGTATAGATGATGCTGCAGCTCTGATAATTTTTAGTTTAATCAGTCCTGCTGCATACCTTCGCTTTCAGGGTGGGGGAGAAATCGAACTGCAGAAAATATTTCTGCTGCCCCTGTTTGAAATTTTTGCTTCTATAGCACTGGGAATTGCTGCAGGATATTTTGCTCAGCATCTACTGACTTTATTTGACGAAAAAACAAAGAAAGTCATGACTGTGGTAACGGTGGTAGTAGGAACATCGGCTCTGTCTCTGTTTTTCGGCATTTCACCACTGATAGCAAATATGTCGGTTGGTTTTGCAGTCAGAAACTTTGCCAAAAAAAATCTGCAAATTTCTGAATATCTTGATACAATAACAATACCTTTATATGCGATGTTTTTTATGCTGGCCGGTACAGAAATACGTTTTTCTAATATGGGTTCCCGTAGTTTTCTGCTGATAGCATTTGTTTATTTACTAGCGCGTATCATCGGTAAGGTGGGGGGATCAACTCTGGCCGCCAGGATTTCCGGTGCTCCAGAATCAGTACAAAAATATATTGGTTTAGGACTTATGCCGCAGAGCGGTGTTGCTATTGCTCTTGCATATACTGTACAGAAACAGTTTTCGGCAGCTCCAGAGGTAGGTCTGCTTATCTTTAATACTCTACTACTTACAGCTGCAGTGACAGAAGTATTTGGTCCACTGGCAACAAAATATGCTGTTATAAAGGCTGGAGAAGCAAAAGAATATCTGTAGCAGGATTTACTGAGTATTTATAGAAATAATAAAAGAAAGAAATGAAATAATTAATGGTGACTTTTTTCACAATGATTATATATTATTACCGCTTAAAAATTGGTGTTCTACAAAAGACAAATAATTAGAAAATATAAGCAATCGACGGAAGGAGTATTTATATTGAAGTTCCTAAACAGATTTAGTAAAAAAATTGCAATTGATCTCGGTACAGCTACAGTTATTATTTATGAACACGGAAAAGGAATACTGCTGCAGGAGTCCTCATATGTGGCTCTTGATACCAACAATAATACGGTTATAGCAGTAGGTGATGAAGCAAGAAAAATGCTGGGTAGGACTCCAGGTAACATTGAGGTTGTCCGCCCTTTAAAAGACGGTGTAATAGCAAATTTTGAAGTTGCAGAACTGATGCTGAAAAGTTTTCTGAAAAAAATTGGTGTCAAAAATAGATTTATTAAACCTCTGATAATGGTATGTATACCAGTTGGTGTCACAGGGGTAGAAAGCAGAGCAGTTCTGGAAGCAGCAGTACAGGTAGGTGCAAGAAAGGCCTTTTTGATAGAAGAACCTGTGGCCGCTGCCATTGGTGCAGGACTGGAAATAGAAAAAGCAGAAGGAAATATGGTAATAGATATTGGAGGGGGCACAACAGAAATTGCTGTCCTTTCTATGGGTGGAATCGTGGCTGGAGAATCAATCAGAGTTGGCGGCGATAAATTTGATGAAGCAATTGTTAGATATGTTAGAGAAAATTACAATTTAATAATCGGTGAGTCCACCGCTGAAGAAATAAAAATAAATATTGGCTGTGCACTGCCGGGTTATGAAGAAGTTTATGAGGTAAAAGGAAGGGACTTAATGACAGGTCTGCCCCGTCATATAGAAGTATCTTCTGAAGAGACATATCAGGCATTAAAAGAACTGCTGGAAAATATAAGCCATGCAGCAAGAAGAGTTTTAGAAAAAACTCCACCAGAACTTTCAGCAGATATCGTGGAAAGGGGTATCATTTTAACAGGAGGCGGATCTCTGCTTAAGGGTCTCGACAAATATATAAGTGCAGAAACAGAAGTATCAGCTTTTGTGACAGATGATCCACTGATCTGTGTTGCCGAAGGAACCGGGCAGGCACTTAGTGAGTTAGATAGATTAGCAGATGTTCTTGGAACTGGGGATCACAGCATCTCCTCCTAAAATAAAGGAGAGGATTTGATATTTTGAATAAAAAAAGAGTTTTATTTTTTATTATTATAATACTACTGGTCTGTACACTACCTATATCTGCATCAGAAGATATTATGCCTTTAAATGAAGTAAAAGCTGGCATGCAGGGATATGGTAAAACAGTTTTTTCCGGAACTGAGGTAGAAGAGTTTCCAGTTGAAATAATTGATATTTTAAAAAACAGAGGAATTAGTGGTAATCTAATACTTGTTAAAACCTCTGGAGAAAGAATGGAGAAGACAGGAGGCATTGCCGCCGGAATGAGCGGTAGTCCGGTTTATATTGATGACAAAATGATCGGTGCAATAGGATATGGCTGGGCATTTAGTGACCATCGATATGGTCTTGTAACCCCGGTAGAAGATATGCTGAAATTGCTGGATGGAATTGAATCAAAAGATAGAGCAGACTCTGAAAATGGAAGCAGCACGGTCAGGGGAAATAATAGTTTAAATTTAGCCGCAAATATGGCTGCCAGCAGTTCCCCACTAATGGTTAGTGGGATCAGTGGTAGAGCACTTGACAAATTAAAAAGTGATTTATCCCATCTTGATCTTAAAGTGATACCAAATAATGGGATCAAGGAATCGGATAAAAGTTCGATCAGGCCGGAAGCAGGAGATGCTGTTGCTGTTCAGCTTGTTAGAGGTGATATTAATGTAGCTTCTATAGGTACACTCTCCTATGTTGACCAGAATAAAGTGATAGCATTTGGCCATCCTTTTACAAACAGAGGTGAAGTGGATTATCTTCTGAGCAGAGCTTATATAAATGGAATTATTCCCAGTGAGGAACAGCCCTTTAAACTTGGTTCACCCTATTCGCGGCTGATTGGTTCAATTACACAGGATAGAGGAGCAGGTATTGCCGGAAGGCTGGATCAGTATCCGCGCATAATACCTCTATATATTTCTATATCCGAAAATAATGAGCTGGTAGAAGAAATTTCACTGCAGATAGTCAATGATGAGTTTTTATTGACATCACTTGCGAACAGTGCGGCCCTGCAGGCTGTTGATTCTTCTCTGGACAGGATTGGTCCTGGTACCGCCCGCTCAAAGCTGAAGATAATGGCCAAAGGTTTACCGGATCTGCAGGTGAGTTCGACAAATATGTATTACAGTCAGAACGATATCGGCAGTATGGCTCTGTATGATTTTTATCAGCTGCTGAATTTAATAGCCAGAAATCCTTTTAAAGAAATAAATCTAATAGATATAAGGCTTGAATTAGATTTTCAAAAAAGTGATAGTGTAGCACTGATTCAGGAAGCAAAAGTGCTGAATGAAGAAATATATCCTGGAGATGAAGTCGAAATTGAAGTTACCCTTCATCCCTACAGGTCAGATGTATTTACCAGAAATGTTTCTATTAAACTTCCCGAAGATGTAGAAACAGGTATGGCAACACTCTTTATAGATGGAGGTTATACCGGGGAAACAGTTCGACCGGAAGATACCGGAACACAGACACAGTCTGCTGTATTAAATGAGGCAGAAGTTGCCGGTCATAAAAGTTTTGAATCCATGCTCAAGGAGTATCTGGAGAGGCCGGACAATAATGATTTAATAGTTCAGGTTTATCCTGCTTACAGTGGGCCACAGTATACTGAAAGCAGTTCTGCTCCTCCGGAATATGAAGGAGAAGAAAAACCTGTTCCAGGTGAAGAAAGAGAAGATAATATGCAGAAAGAAAAGGCTGAAAAAGAAGAAAAGGCGAGGAGTTCATCAGAAGAAGAAGAGATAAGAGAAACATTCAGTACAGACAATGTACTGGAGGGAAGTCTCAATCTTGAAATAGAAATCAGTGAAAAAGAAAAAGCGGAAACTGCTGAAGGAAAAATATCCGAAAAAGATGAGCTTATAGAAAATGGCCACTCTTCTAATGAATAGTTAAGATGCCCGGGATTATCCCGGGCTGCAGCCATTTTATTTTTGCAGTGGAGGTTTTTATATGGATAAGCAGTTAAAATTTCTGCTGGGAGTCCTTGTTTTTTTTGCAATAGTAGTTTATTTTTTAAATATTGCTGTAGGACTGCCTCAATTTTTCGAAGAAGATATAATATCCTTTCTGGAAGATATTACAGGAGGGGAAATTTCTTTTGCAAAAATTTCTTTCTGGCCGTTAACAAATATAAATCTAACTGAAGTGAGTTTTGTTGATGACTTTCAAAATAAAATTTATATTGACGAAGTGAGTCTTATCTATCACTTTAATTTTTTAGCGGGTGATAAGAACTGGCTTGAGCTAGATTTGGTTAAACTCAAAAATCCAAATGCAGAGATTAATAAGCTGCCTTTTGATCTAAAGCTAAATAATGATAAAGAGATTCAGCAGATGGAAATTGTTCTGCCGGAATTTTTAAGCAAACTTACAGTGAATATAAGTAATGGAAAGCTGGATTCAAAACTGTCCAACTATCAGTTTCAACTGGATAATTTTGATCTATCACTTTCTGCTGCCAGAAGGTCCAAATTTGACCTTAACTTTATAGGGGATGCAGAGATAAACTACTTAGATTTTGGACAGCAAAAGAAAATTGAAAATTTAAAGCTGGAAGAATTAAAAACTTCTTTAAAGTATGAGGACGGCAGCCTGAATCTGGCTGCAGAAACCAGCGGAATTCCGCTGGAAACAGTGGGAAATTATATTGATTTACAAAAGCTTTCTTATTCTGGTTACAGAGCAGATGATTTAACTTTAGGTGGAACTGCAGATATAGTTCTTTCTGCTCGGATGAAAGAGTCTATACTGGAAGAATATGCTGCTGAAGTAAATTTAAATAGTGGTTTTCTGTCGGCCGGTATTGAAAATACTGGTGGTGAAGATGGTCTGGATCTTAAAAACATTGAGGTAGAAATACCTGAATCAAGGCTGGCTTTTAGAGGGCCAGAACTAAAAGCATCGATGGCAGAGACAGAATTAATTTTTAACGGCAGCAGTATTTTAAGCTCTTTTGATTATGAAAAAGAAGATGGCTTCAGGTTGAAACTGGAGGCAGAAGATCTGCCGTCAGAAATTATATCCAGTGAATATATAAAAGAAGGCAGTTTTGATATATCTGCTCTATTTGAAGGTGATTTAGGAGAAATCAGTTCTATAACTGCTGATCTAAAAGCTGACAGAGTTAATGTTTTTAACGAAGATATTGAGGCTGCAGAAAGCAGTATAAGGCTGGAAGAAAAAACAGTGTATATTGATAATTTCAGAGCTCAAACTGTGTCTGGAGCAGAATTATTACTGCAGGGAAATTATGCCCTGAATTCAGGCAGATATCTCTTTTCCTCTAAGGCAGAAAATATACAGCTTTCTGATATACCGCAGAGATTTCAGGAATATATACCTGATAAGTATACAGAACAAATTTCTGCAGAGAGATTTAATTTTGATGTAAATATGGGAGGAATATATAATGGTCAAAAAGATCTTTCGGCTGCCGGAGATCTTGAAATAGATTTTAATTTAGATAAAATAGAAGAAAGTGTAAAACTGAGTTCATCATTCTGGTATGAAGACAGCACCATCTATATTGGCACAGGAACAGTAGAATCTTCTCTGGGTAATCTGGATGTAATAGGTAATATTGATTTTGATAATGAAGTTTTTGCAATTCGCTATGCGGGAACACAGATAGATTTTTCTCTGCTTAAATTAGCGTCATTAGAAGAGCTGCCATTTGAAAGCAGAGTAGCCTATGTTAATGGTGGAATAAGTGGTAATTTTACAGATCCAGAAATAAGCCTACAGGCCAGGATGCCTTTTTTGGAATATAAGAATTACCGAATTGAAGATATTAATCTGCGAACTAATTTTATTGATAATAGATTGAATATAGAAGAGTTTGAAATGAGTGTTGATGATGCAAAAATAGCGGGAGGAGGATATATAGATAAACCTCTTTCGGAATCAGACTGTGAGACAGCCATTACACTTAGAACAGAAAATTTATTTTACAGCAGCCTTTCTGATTTTTTAAAGCAGGAGCTCCCACTTTCGGGAGAACTTCAGGCTGAGCTTAATTTATCCGGTAATATAAGAGATCCCAGAGCAGATTTCAGCATTTATTCTGAAAATACAATTTTAAAGACAGCTGATCGCGAATATGAGCTGGATACACTTCAGGCAGGAATTATTAGGGAGAATGGAAATTTTAATCTCCACAGCCTGAAGGCATCAGATGGTAATATTAATCTCAGTGCCACCGGAAACTATAATTTGAACAGCGGTCTTGATATAAATTTCAATATCGATAATATTGTACCAACAGATTATGTAAATATAGAAGGATTTTCGGGAACTATCACAGCTGATGGAAATATAAGTGGTGAAGTAAACAGTCCAGCCGTAAGATTTTCTCTAAATTCAAAAGAAATGGAATATTATGGTCTGGATTTAAATATAGAGGACAGCAATTTTAGGTATATTAACAGCAGCCTGTACTTAGAGCAGTTTTCTTTTACAGCTGCTGGAGGAAAATATAATTTAGAAGGAGAGATCAGCAAACTGCTGAATCTACCGAAACTTAATCTTGAATTAACGGTTGATTCAGCCTCAGTGAATACGGTACTCAGCAGTTTTTCTGTACCAGATCCATTTAGAGATAAATTGCTGCTGAATGGAAGTGCTGATATAACAGGGACGATTTCAGCACCAGAGACAGAAATTAATCTGAGTGGAGATTTTTCCGGTGTTTCGGAAAGTCAACTTTCTATCAGCGGTAATATTAGCAGTAATTTGGATATTGATATTGTCGGTCAAAATATATGGCTCAATCATAAAGCAGAAAGTTCTGTAGTGAAAATTTCTGCAGAAGGACGTGCCGATTTTGAAGGAAAAGTTAACGGCAGTATTGAGTATCCGGTTTTAAGTTTAAAACACAATTTAGAGCAGATAAAAATCAACAATACAGCTGTAGAATCGATGGATGGAGAGATTATCTTTGAGAGGTTTTCTAGATTTTCTGCCAGAGAAAATATTTCTTTAACACAGGGAGGAAATGTATATATTGACAGCACATACAGACCAGCAGAAAATGATATAAATGCCAGTCTTGAGGCAGAAAAATTTTCTATTGATCTGATCATGTCTCTTTTTTCTCAGAACTACAGTTCTGATGGTGTAATAGATGGACAGGTTAAGTTCAGCGGTAATCCTCTAGCACCAGAAATGTCAGGTAGTCTAAAGTTAAATGGACAGAGGATGGATCTGAATCTTTCAGATCCGATCAGAAATTATTCTGGTAATATAGAGTTTAAGGATAACAAAATAAATATTTCTGGACTCAACGGTAGATTTGAAAGCGGTAATTTTACGGTAAATGGATTTATAGAACCGTTTTCCAGCGGAAATGAAGCCTGGGATTTAAATTTGCGCGGCCGTGAGCTCTATTTTGATGTCGGATCACTTGAAGGAGATTTTGATGCAGATATTTCGATGAAGGGTCCACTTTTTAACCCTCTTATTTCCGGTGATCTGGAAGCTTACGATTTTGTAGTCGGCATTCCTTTTGAATGGCCTGAATCGGAAGGTTCTGCTCGAGAAAGCAATTTTGAGATAAGGATTGATTTAAATATTAAACCTGGAGAAAATGTTAAAGTTAAAAACCCTAATATAGATGCTGCAGTAGCAGGCGGAAGTTTGAGGCTGTTCTTTGCCAATCAGGATCTCAGTATGGAAGGAAGGCTTACTTCGGAAAGAGGTGTTTTTACCTACTATGGAAACAGATTTGAACTTCAGAATGGTGCTGTTATATTTACACCTTTTGATGAAGACAGTATTCCATCTCTGCAGATACTGGCCAGAACCTTTGTTGGCGGAACAGAGATCACAGTTAATTTAGACGGTCCGGCAGATAATATGAGAACTACTTTCAGCTCCAGCCCTGAGCTGAGCCAGCAGGAAATTTTAAATCTGCTGACAAGCAGAGGTGCACTTGGCTCTGCCATTACCGGGGAAGAAATAGAAATGCAGTCGGTGATCAGACAGGAATTGATCCGTATGGTAAACTCAATCTTTCAGACAGATGTGGTAGATAGACTGGAAACAGATGTAGGATCTGCCCTTTCTTTAGATAGAATGGAGATCAACACATATCAGTATGGCCTGGAGAGAGAGTTTGCAGTTTATTTAGGGAAAAACCTATCAGATAGATTTTATTTAGAATATGCTTCTACCTTTACTGGAGATGAGCGTGAGCAGGAGTGGTCATTTCAGTACCTGCTTACAGACAGAACAAGGCTTAAAGGGAGCTGGCTTGGTGATGATGAATACAGGATAAGTATAGAAACAGGTTTTGAATTTTAAAATCCAAACATATTTAGGAGGCAAATCATGAGGCAGAATCATTATTTAAAAATAGCTGTAATGGTAGTATTGGTGCTGGCTCTGCTGATAACCGGTACTCTATCTGCAGCTGCACAGTCACCTTTTGATGAAATTAAAAAAATTAGTGTTGAAGGTAATGAAAATGTAAGTGAATTTGAAATTTTGTCAAATGTAGTGACAGAAGTTGGAGATACCCTTGATCAGGATCTTCTTAGGGAAGATCTGAGAGAAGTTTTTGATATGGGATATTTTTCCGATGTAAATATTGCTTTTGAGAACTATCAGAATGGTCTTCACATTATATTTGAAGTTGTTGAAAATCCAATCTTAAAGGAGATAAATTTTAGCGGAAATGAAGATGTCTATACAGAAGAGGAGCTAAAAGAAATGCTTGATCTTGAACTGGAAACAGTACTCAATGTCAAGTCAATGAATGAAAATCTCAAAAATATTCAGGAGAAAACTCAGGATGATGGATATATACTGTTCCGCTATACAGATGTAAATATATCTGAAGAAGGAATTTTGAACATTGAGATGAATCCAGGTTATATAAACGAAATAAAAATAGAAGGAAACACTAAGACAGATGATGATGTAATTCTGAGAGAAATGCCTGTTAAATCAGGTGATATTGTAAATATAAATGTTATACAGAAGGGATATCAGAATCTGTACAGACTGGAATATTTTGAAAAAATTAATCCTGAACTGGAGAGAATTGACAGTGATGAAAATACCGTAAATCTGGTAATAAAGCTTTCTGAAGGCAAAACAGGCAGACTCCACTTTGGTGGCGGCTACAGCTCCAAAGACGGATGGCTTGGTTTTGTAAATGTCAGTGAGCGAAATCTTTTCGGAAATGGACAGAATATAGGTCTAAAATGGCAGTTTGGTGATGTCACAACTTATTCGCTGAACTTTTATGAGCCTTGGCTGATGGACAGCAGAGTATCTTTAGGTTTCAGCATTTATGATAAAAACACTGAAAGTGAAGATAGTGATGGAAACAAATATGAGGAAAATAATAAAGGTGGAAGTATTACTTTTGGTTATCCAATTACCGAAGAGTGGAGAACTTCGCTGAGATACCGTCTTGAAGATACAGAAACCATCTGGGAAGAAGAAGATCTTTTAGAAAATAGAATTGATGAATCAGGTTCTATTAGATCACTGACACTGTCCTTTAATCGCGATACAACCGACCATCCTTTTAACCCCAGACATGGTGGTATTGATTCATTATCAACAGAATATGCCGGAGATTTCCTGGGTGGAGATTATGACTTTACAAAATACAATCTGGAACTGAGGAGATTTTTCCCTGGATTTAAAGGAAGACAGGCCTGGGCTTTACGTATGAAAGCAGGGATAGGTTATGCAGATGATGGAGAAATACCCTATTCCGAAAAATACAAACTGGGTGGTTCAGAATCACTGCGCGGTTATGAAAGTAAATCCTTTGCCGGAGAAAATATGCTGCTCTTTAACTTAGAGTACAGATTTCCTTTCAACGATAATTTCAGTGGTGTAATATTTGCAGATGCAGGAAACACCTGGGATGACAGAGATAACATAGATTTAGGAGACCTGTTTTATGGTAAAGGTGTTGGCCTGAGGATGAATACACCTATTGGTCAGCTGAGACTGGATTACGGCTGGGATGAAGATGGAGATGGAATGCCTCACTTCAGCATTGGAAATACATTTTAGTATGGAAATAGAATAGAAAACTGTACAGCATCCAGAATTGACTCTAGAAGAGATGTAAAAACAACTGCAATAATTCAGTAGACATGGGAGGTTTTTTTGAATATGAAATGGGGAAAAAATGTAATAATAGCCTCTGTCATTATTCTGTTTTTAATAACTGCTGTTTCTGTTTCAGCACCACTTAGAGATATGTTTTATGGAAATAAAGGACAGGGCGAAATTGCATATGTTGATCTGGAGGCTGTCTTTAATACACACCCTGCCAGAAAAGAAGCGGAAAGTCTTTTGAATCAGAAGGCTTCAGAAATGCAGCAGGAAATGGAGCAGAAAGCAGCTGATGTGGAGCGGGAAAATCTGCAGGATATGATTAGAGAATATCAGCAGCAGCTTACAGATGTGGAATCAGATCTGCTGGCAGATCTCCTGAAAGAAATAGACAGCTCCATAAAAGCTGTGGCAGAACAAAAAGAGGTAAAACTTGTGCTTGAAAAAAGAAATGTTCTCTATGGTGGATATGATATTACAGGTGATGTAATAGATTATATTGAAGCTGATGGGGAGGCAAATCAGCCGACAGATTAAAAAATATATTTTATCACCTGGTGTGGTAATAAAGATAGGATTCTGTAAATTGTATCTTTATATAAATTTATGAATTACAAAAAATCTGTAGTTTCTTGTTTAAAATATTTTTATACAGCTTATGCGAATACTGCAGATATGGAGTGGGATTTGTTATAACAAAAACAGGAGGTGGTAAAGATGAGGGAATATGGAAAACACTTGATTGCTGTTAGATTTCTGGCGGCCATCACTGCTGCACTCATTTTTGCCTTCCTTGTTGTTTTTGTGTTTCCGGCAGTAGAGGAACAGGGACTGCCGCTAAAAAAAGTGGAGATTTCTCAACCTTCCACACCTGAAAATTTAAATTCTGATGATGATTTTTCTTCACTAGTTCAGAAGAAAGCAGAAGGAAAAGAATTTCAGATAATGCTGAAAGATCGGATTAAAAAAAGAAATTCTGAGCTGATGCAGACTGCCATAGATTCTTCCATATCTGTGATTACAATAAACCACATAGAGAAAATAAATGGTATGAGAGAAGAGTATGACAGTCGTTTAAATGAATATAGAAGTTTTCTTACAGCCGATTATGAAAAGCAGACTGCGGAAAGAGAACAGGAACTGGAAGAAAAATTGATGGAAGATTTAGAGGAACTGAGAAAAGAATTAAAGCAGAAATACAAAAGCCGAGATAGTGAGACACTTTTGAGCAATTATAATAAAATATTGAATTTAAGAATAAAAATAGAGATTGTTGCCGAAAGTCAGGCTGAAATAGATAAATTGAAAGGAGAACTTCAGAAAATAAGGGAAGAGCAGAATGAAATACTGCAGCAGAAAAACCAGAAATACAATCAGGAAATAGAAGAAAGAGCAAATATACTTATTAATAATTATAATCAGGATTTTTTAGAGTTTCAGGAAAAGATTCAATTAGAACACAGCCGACTGCTGGCTGCAAGAGAATCTAAATTGCAGGAAGAACTGGATAATTTTATTACAGCACAGAGGCGTTCAATGAATCTTAAAACAGCAGAAAAAGCCGAATCTTTAGATCAGCTTGCCGAAGAATCACTAGAAAAATATTTTTAATCTGATATATCTGCATAAATTTTTACAAAGACAGGAGTGAAAAAATGATTTCCATTAGAAAGACAGCAGCAGTGCTGATAGCACTGATTGCCCTATTTATGGGCTTTTTTTTGGAAAAGCCGGAACAGATAGCTGTAGTAGATTTAGAAAGAGTTTTAAATGAAAGCAGTTTTGCCTCTTCACTGCAGAAAAAGCTTACTGATGAAGGTAAAAGACTGCAGAATTCCGGTGATGATGAGCAGGAAAACCATGAAAAATTTGTGAAACTGAAAAAAAATATTGAAGATCGGATAACCAGAAATATAGAACAAAAGATTAATAATATAGCTGAAAAAGAAAATTATAATACAGTTCTTTACAAGAGGTTTACACACAGTGGTGGTATTGATATTACCGACCAGCTTATTTTTGAGCTGGATAAAAATCTGGAGGGGGAAATTAAAGTTGGAAGCTAGTAATAATGACTTAAAAAACGCAGAATACACTGCAGCTGAACTTGCAGATCATGTTGACGGCAGAATAATAGGAAATAGAGATATAAGGATAAACTCTGCCAGAGGAATAGATGAAGCAGAGGAGAAATCCATAACATTTGCAGATAATGATAAATTTTTTCAAAAGGCACTAAAATCAAAAGCTGCTCTTATTATTGTGCCGGATAATTTTGAATCTGAAACAGAAAAAACACTTCTGTTGACAGATAATCCCCGTACAGCATATGCAAAAATAGCTTCACTTTTTTTTGATACACCATACAAAAGTGGAAAAATATCAGAAAAAGCTGTTATAGCTGAGACCGCTCAAATCGGTAAAGATGTTTCCATTCATCCTGGTGTTATTATTGGAGAAAATACCGTTATAGGTGATGGAACGATCATTGCGCCGGGATCAGTAATTGCTGATGATGTAAAAATAGGTAAAAACTGTCTGCTTCATCCGGCTGTTGTTGTCGAAAGAGGCAGCAGGATAGGTGATAGTGTTACCATACAGGCTTCAACTGTAATAGGTTCTGATGGTTATGGTTATGCAAGTGATTCTGAAGGCCACCATAAAGTTCCACAGCTCGGGAATGTTGTGATAGAATCTGAAGTCGAAATAGGTGCAAATGTTGCCATAGATAGAGGTACAAGTGGGTCTACGGTGATAGGGAAAGGAACAAAAATAGATAATCTGGTTCAGATAGCCCACAATGTAAAAGTTGGACCAGAATGTTTAATTATAGCTCAGGTGGGAATTGCCGGCAGCACCACCGTAGAAAAAAGAGTAACTCTTGCCGGACAGGCCGGAGTAGTAGGACATATTAATCTGGCAGAAAAAACTACAGCTGCTGCCAGGAGCATGGTTACATCAGATACTAAGAAGGGTGATTTTATATCAGGAGCACCGGCCCAGAACCACCGCCGGGAATTGAAGGAAAAAGCTTCACTCCGCAGGCTGCCTGATCTTCAGAAAAGAGTAAAAGAACTGGAAAAAAGGCTGTTTGATCTGGAAAAAAACAATTAATTTTAATATTTTATTGAATTATGAAAGATATAAAGATATAATATAGTATTGAAAGGTTTCTTTTTTGAAAGGTTTGAAAGGAATGAAGCATTTGTTTATAGAAAAGGACAGACAGCATACAATTAAAAATGAAATAGATTATAAAGGTATAGCACTCCATTCAGGTGCTGATGCATATATTAAGATAAAAGAAGCGCCGGCAGATAGTGGAATTATTTTCAGGAGGATGGATCTTAAGGGACAGCCGGATTTGAAGGTAAAACCTGCATCTGTTGTAGATTCGCGCAGGTGTACAACTCTGGGCAGAAAAGATAATAAAGAGATGAGAATAAGTACTGTCGAACATCTGATGGCTGCTATCTGGGCATCAGAGCTGGACAATCTTTTGATAGAAGTTGATGGACCGGAAATACCGGTTGCAGATGGAAGTGCGGCACCATTTTTTGATCTCCTGCAGACTGCAGGAAAAAAAGAACAGGAGAAGAAGCTGCGCGTATTTTCCATTGACAGACCTCTATTTGCCCGAAATGGTGGTTCCTATATTACTATACTGCCATATGATGGATTTAAAATATCATATACTCTGGATTATAAACATCCGGTTGTAGGCACAAGTTTTTTTGAATTTGACAGACAGGAAGACGATTTTAGAAATGACCTCAGCAGAGCCAGAACATTTGGGTTTGAGAAGGAGATAGAAAGACTGCACAAAAACGGACTTGCTCTTGGTGGAAGTCTGGATAATGCTGTTTTAATAGGTAAAGATGAGACAATAAATTCAATGAGATTTAAAAATGAATTTGCCAGACATAAGGTTCTGGATATTGTGGGAGATATGGCTTTAAACGGAAGAATAGAGGGGCATATTATAGCTGTTAAATCAGGCCACAGTCTGCATGTTGAACTGGCTGCACTGATAAGGGAAAAAATGATTGAGGAGGAGAACAAAATTGGGTGATATAAATGAAATTATTGATATTAACAAAATCCGTTCTATTCTGCCTCACCGCTATCCACTGCTTCTGGTAGACAAGATAGAAGAACTGCAGAAGGGAGAACATGTTGTAGGTATTAAAAATGTAACAATTAACGAAGAATTTTTTCTGGGCCATTATCCGGACCACCCCATTATGCCTGGAGTTTTAATAGTAGAGGCAATGGCACAGGTTGCCGGTATTTTAATTTATTACAGTTTTGAGGATATGGAAGAAACATATCCCTATTTTACCGGAATAGATAAGGCCAAGTTTAGAACACCAGTTGTACCTGGTGATAGATTAGTAATAAAAGTTGATATAATGAGGCTTCGCAGTAAAATTTCTAAAGTAAAAGCAGAAGCATATGTTGAAGACAAGCTGGCTGCAGAAGCAGAATTGATGTTTGCATTTGAAGCGAAATAGCGGAAAGGAGACGATAGTGTTGGCTGAAGCAGGACAAAAAGCAAAACTACTCAGGCTGGGGAATATTCATGAGACTGCAGTAGTTGCACCAGGAGCAAAATTAGGGAAAAACGTAGAAATAGGGCCATATTCTATTATTGGTGAACATGTAGAGATAGGTGATAACACCGTAATAGGACCACATGTAGTTATTGATGGCTGGACAACAATAGGAAAAGATAACAAGATTTTTCACGGCGCATCAATAGGTTTAGAACCTCAGGACCTAAAATTTGATGGCGAAAAAAGCTATCTTTTTATTGGTGACAAAAATGTTATAAGAGAAAATGTGACCATTCACCGGGGGACCGCTGAAGGCGGTGGGGAGACAAGAATTGGAAATGATAATTTAATTATGGCTTACTGTCATGTTGCACACGACTGTCAGCTGGGAAATCATATTATAATGTCAAATGCTACCAATCTGGCAGGACATGTTATCATAGAAGATAATGTAGTTATTTCCGGTATGGTAGGAGTTCATCAGTTTGTAAGGATTGGTAAAATGAGTATGACAGGTGCCCATTCCAAAGTGGTAAAAGACGTGCCTCCATATGTACTTGTAGATGGACATCCTGCAGGAGTAAACGGGATCAACGTAGTGGGCCTGAGGAGAAATGGAGTAACACCTGAGCTGAGAAGAGAGATCAAAAAGGCCTACAAAATACTGTACAGATCAAAACTGAACATCGATGAAGCAATAAAAAAGATGGACCAGGAACTGGATGCCAGTGAAGAGATAGAGCATTTTTTGAGATTTTTAAGAAATGTTCAGCGCGGTATCTGCCGTTAGGATGATAAAAACATGGAAAAAATAGCACTGATAGCAGGCTGGGGGAAACTACCAGCTGTCTGGGCAGAAAGAGCTGTTAAAAAAGGACTGGACATAACTGTATTTACACTTGCCGAAGAGGAGACAGTATCCTTTGCTGAACTATCATTAGAAACAGTAAATATAAATATCGGCCGTATTGATGAGCTGATCGGACTTATTCATAATAATAATATCAAAAAAGTTTTAATGATCGGTAAAGTAAGGAAATCCCATCTTTTTAACGGTATTAGTCTGGATAACAGAATGAAGCTTATCTTATCTAAACTTGAAGATTATAATGATGATACAATAATGCGGGCAGTTGTAGAAGAATTTTTAAAAGAAGGGCTGGATGTTCTGCCCCAGTCATATCTGCTGGAAGACATGCTGCCTGAGGCAGGGCCTATTACAGGAGGCAGACCGGATCCAAAAGCTGCCGCAGATATGGTATATGGGCTGGATATGGCACATAAGCTGGGCAGTCTGGATATTGGACAGACTGTACTTGTTAAAGATAGAGCTGTTATGGCGGTTGAAGCAATTGAAGGAACAGATGAAGCCATCAGAAGAGCTGCCAAATTCGGCGGCAGAGGAATAGTGATGGCCAAAGCAAGCAAACCACAGCAGGATATTAGATTTGATATACCCACTGTAGGTCTTAAAACACTGAATTTACTGCTTGAAGTAGGAGCAAAAGCTTTAATCATTGAAGCAGGAAAAACATTTTTATTAGATAAAGAAGAATTCTGCCGGAAGGCAGAAAAAGGCGGCCTTAATGTAGTGGCCGCTTCTTTTACAGAAGAAGGTGAGCTGATAATACCATGGGCAGAGTAATGGTATCTGCCGGTGAAGTATCTGGCGATATGCATGCGGCAGAAGTAGTGAAAGAAATATCGAATATAGCTCCAGACAGCGAATTTTTTGGTATGGGCTCCAGCAGACTTAAACAGGTGGGAGCAGAAATCATTATAGATCCTACCGAAATAAGCACAATCGGATTTATGGAGGCTGTTAAAAATTTAAAGACTCACTTAAAAAATTTAAAAACGATGAAAAATCTGATCAGAGAAAGAAAACCGGATGTTGTGTTTCTGGTTGATTACTCATCTTTTAATATGAAACTGGCAAAAGCCTGCAGCAAGTTTGGTATACCGGCTGTTAATTACTTCCCACCAACTGCCTGGATTTACCGCAGAGGTAGGGCAGATAAAATGGCAGCATATGGAACCGAAATTGCTGCTGTTTTTCCTATGGAGCGGGAAGTTTACGAAAAAGCAGGAGCAGAAGTTACATTTGTCGGTCATCCGCTGATAGATATGGTTAAAGTGGAAGAAAGCAGAGAAGAGATCAGAGACGAACTTAATTGTAAAGCAGATGAACTTTTAATTGGAATTCTTCCCGGCAGCAGAAAATCGGAAATAGATAAGCTGCTGAAAAAAATGCTGAAAACTTCTGAAAAACTGAAGGAAAAGTACGATAAGCTTAGATTTGTTATTGCAGCAGCAGATGGAGCTGCTGAAAAACTGATAGAAAAATATCAAACAGAAACAGGTTCTGATATTAAAGCTGTAAAAAACTACAGCTATCAGATTATGAAGGGTTCTGATTTTATTATTACCGCTTCTGGAACAGCAACTGTTGAAGCAGCTGTTTTAAATACTCCCATGATAATCTGCTATCAAACCGGTAAAACTTCCTACTGGCTGGGAAAAAAAGTTTTTAAGATTGATCATATAGGGATGCCGAATATTATTGCCGGTCATGAACTGCTTCCCGAATTTGTACAGGAAGATTTTACGGTAGAGAATATTTACAGTAAAGCTGTTGAATTTATAGAAACCCCTGCTAAACTCAAACAGATTAGAAGTGGCCTTAAAAAAGTAAGAGAAGAGCTTGGTGGTGGAGGTGCTGTTAGGCGGACCGCTGAACTGGTTGTCGAAAAAGGGGGCCTTAAATAACAGTTGAAAAATAGAAAACTTATTTTAATTATAATTTTGATTTTAATTACTGCTTTTGGTATTTACTTCAGCTTAAGGCCGGGTCCTGTGAACAATCAACCTGAAACAGAAAATGGAGCAGAAAAACCACAGCAGCAGCTGGAAGAAGTTTTCTTTACTGTATATGACAGTGATGAAAGCCACCGTTTAGAACTGCAGACAGAAGATCTCAAAAATTACAGTCAGCAGAAACGAATGGAGCTGGAACCTGTCCATGTAGAGGTGTATAATGATGATACAGGGGAACTACTCTATATTATGGATGGTGAAAGTGGAGTTTATTATACTGATGATAAAATTTTAAATATTCAGGGACCGGTGGAGTTTGATAGAAACAGATACACCATTTACTGTATGGAAATAGTGTATGATCTCAAAGAGGATAATTTAAAAGGAAAAAAAGATGTCGAAATCCACGGCCCGAATTTTGTAGGGGAAGGGCACAGATTTCAGTCAGATCTAAATATTGAAGATCTGCAGCTGTTCAGAGGAGAAAACAAAAAAGCCGTAATCAATTTTGAGGAGAGTAAAAATGAAAAATAAAACTTTAATTATTTTACTTACAATTTTAATAATGACAGCGGCTGTTATTTCAGCATCTGCAGAAAGAGAACTCAGTGGAGATAAGCTGGATTTTGTACCTTCCAGTGAAGGCTATTCTTTCACTGCAGTTGGTAATGTAGAATTGATATATGATGAGATAACCCTTAGATCTGCCGGCAGAGGCAGTTATGATCAGTCTACAGGTGATATTCGCTTTGAAGATGAGGTAGAGCTTTTTTATCTTGACTATGAAGCATATGCAGGACTTCTCTATGGAAATATTAAAGAAGAAGTGTTTCATCTGCGGGAAAAACCGGAGATTATAGGGTCTGATTCACATCTCAAAGGTGAAGAAATAGATGTCTACAGAGCTGAACAAAAAACAGAAGTAAGGAAAAATGCTTATCTGGATTATCAGAATCTGCAGGCAAATTCGGAAATAATAAATTATTACATGGATAGAGAAGTAATTATACTTGAAGGTAATGTAAATGGTGTTAGAAATGGCCAGAAATTTTCTGCAGAAAAAATGACCGTTAACCTGACAGAAGAAACGGTAAATATGGAAGGTCAGGCCACAGTAGTATTTCCACAGGAGGAAGAATCGGATGGCAGTTAGAGCAGAAGGTCTGGTCAAAGAGTACAATAGAGAAAAAGTGGTAAATGAGGTAGATATAGATCTCAAAAGAGGGGAAATTGTCGGCCTGCTGGGCCCAAATGGTGCAGGTAAAACCACAACCTTTTATATGATACTGGGACTTGTTGAACCTGATGCAGGAGAGGTGTTTTTTGATAATAAAAAGATCTCACACCTGCCGGTATATAAGAGGGCCCGACTTGGTATCGGTTATCTACCGCAGGAAACTTCCATTTTTCGCAAAATGACTGTCGAGGATAATATTAAAGCAATACTTGAATATCAGGATATCTCCGATCAATTAATAGAAGAAATGACAGATGAGCTGCTGGAAGAGTTCAATATTAAAAATTTAAAAAGCAGAAAGGGATTTCGGCTTTCCGGTGGAGAGAGGCGCAGGGTTGAGATTGCCAGAGCTCTGGCAGCTGAACCGTCATTTATACTTCTGGATGAACCTTTTGCAGGAGTTGACCCAATTGCAGTAAATGATATACAGTCGATAATAAAA
>JBNJGL010000008.1:0-58914 GCA_051747745.1 Bacillota bacterium
AAAAAGAGATTAGTGATGCTTCAAAATTAGGCAGACAATTTGCTTATTCCGGTGGTTTAAAGAAAGTAATAGAAGAATTATCTGAAGGAGAAATAAAAACTGATAATGCTGAAGGCCTGTCAGAATGCATAAAAAAATTGACTATTTTAAAAGCAGGAAAAAGCAATTTTGATTTTCTTGAAGGGATGGCCTGTAAAGATGGATGTATAGGTGGGCCCGGAAGTATGATAAATCCGAAAGCTGCCAGAAATCTGGTAGAAAATTTTGCGAAAAAATCCAATTTAAAAATAAAATAAATAAAATATAACTTTATGATAAATGCCGTTCTTACGGCATTTTTCTTTTTGACTGACTATAAATAAAGGATTCTTGCCCCTTTATCAAGAATAATAAAAGTTAGAGTAATTTTTAGAGAGCCAGTAGTTATTTTAAGGATATACCATAATTATTTACATTTTGGAAGGGATTATATATGCAGAAAGAAATTAAAGAAGGTGTTTATCTTCTCAGAATATATTTATCCCAAAAAAAGATAATCAAAATTGGTGCTTTAGGAGAATTTGAATTTCCAGAAGGATATTATTTTTATGCCGGTTCTGCACAGAGAAATTTACCGGCCAGAATTAAAAGGCATTATTCTGAGAAAAAGAATTTTCACTGGCATATAGATTATCTATTGGATAAATCAGAGCTTGTAGATGATTTTGTGTTTCAACTTCCCAAAAAAGGAGAATGTTTTTTAACAGAATTAATGCTCAATAATAGAGGGAGAGTAATTGTTACAGGATTTGGGGCAAGTGACTGCAGATGTGAAAGTCATCTTGTCTTTTTTAGAAAAAACTTTGCGAAACTGTTCATTGATGAGTTATTATATAATATAGATGTTAATTTAGAATTTAAGGAGTGGTTATGTGGAAGATAATGATATACTTTCAGGTTTAAACAGAGAACAGAAGAGAGCAGTTAAACATAAAAGTGGTCCTCTGCTTGTACTGGCCGGTGCAGGTAGTGGTAAGACAAGAGTACTTACACACAGAATAGCCTATTTAATTGATAAACATAAGGTTTCGGCAGATAATATTCTGGCTGTAACCTTTACAAATAAAGCAGCTGATGAAATGAAGGAAAGAGTTAAAAAAATTGCTGGTTCGAAAAACAAAAGGCTTCTTGTCAGTACCTTTCATTCATTTTGTGTGCGGATACTGCGCAGAGAAGCCGAAAAACTGGGTTATAAAAATAACTTTGTCATATTTGATACAATAGACCAGAAGAAGCTTTTAAAAGAGATAATAAAAGATAAGAATTTGGATACAAAAAAGACAAAACCGGCAGCAGTTCTGAACAATATAAGCAGTTTTAAAAATGAATTAAAAACGCCAGAAGAAGCAGTTTTAAATGCAGAAAGTTTTTTTTCAAAACTGTCAGCAGATATTTATGAAGAATATCAGAAAAGGCTAAAAAATAACAATGCTCTGGATTTTGATGATTTAATTATGCTTACTGTTAAGCTATTTGAAGATTATCCAGCAGTACTGGAGTATTATCAGCAGAGATTTAAATATATACTTGTAGATGAGTATCAGGATGTTAATACAGCACAGTATGAGCTGGTAAAATTGCTTTCAGATAAATATAAAAATATATGTGTTGTAGGAGATCCAGATCAGGGTATTTATGGATTTAGAGGTGCTGATATAAGGAATATTTTAAATTTTGAAGATGATTATCCAGAGGCAGAAGTAATAAAATTGGAACAGAATTACCGCTCCAAAGAAAATATACTGAAGGCAGCACAATCTGTAATACAGAATAATTTTTCTCGAAAGGAAAAGAATCTGTGGACAGATAGAGGTGAAGGTCCAAAACTGGAGCTGTATGAAGCAAAAAGTGAAAAAGATGAAGCGGATTTCGTCTGCAGAACAGCCAAAGAGCTGAAAAAAGTAGCCAGTTATGATTATAATGATATGGCAGTACTTTACAGAACAAATTCTCAGTCCAGATCATTTGAAGATATGCTCATGAAATACGGAATCCCCTATCAGATAGTAGGAGGGGTACGTTTTTATGAAAGAATGGAAATAAAAGATTTAATGGCCTATCTTCGGGTTATATATAATCCTTCTGATAATGTTAATCTGCTTAGAATCATCAATAGACCAAGAAGGGGTATTGGTGAGGGAACGGTTTCTAAACTGCGAGATTATGCAGGAAAAGAGAATATTAGCCTTTATGAAGCGGGTATGCAGGCAGATAATATAACTGCACTTACAGGTGTATACTTAAAAAGAATTAAAAACTTCTTTGAGTTTATGGAAGAACTGAGGCAGGATCAGGACAAAATAGCTCTCTCAAGACTGGTGGATAAAGTGCTTGACAAAAGTGGGTACAGAAAAAATCTTAAAGAAGAAAATACTGCTGAAGCTGAATCACGGCTGGAAAATATCGAAGAGCTATTTTCTGTTATAGATGAATATATGAAGCAGAGCTCTGATAACACACTGGGCGGTTTTTTAGAAGAAGTAACTCTTATGTCAGATGTGGATTCGATGGAAGATGAGAAAACCACTCTCACATTAATGACTATCCATTCAGCTAAAGGACTTGAATTTCCGGTTGTTTTTCTGGTTGGGATGGAAGATGGTATTTTTCCACATTCCAATTCACTTTACGAGCGAGATGGTCTAGAAGAAGAGCGCAGATTATGTTATGTAGGAATGACAAGAGCTGAAGATAAACTTTATTTAAGTAGAGCAAAAGTCAGGCTCCGTTTTGGCGAAAGGGAGATGAACCCACCTTCTCAGTTTCTGCAGGAAATACCTTCTGAACTTATAAAATCAGAAGAAAACAAAAAAACAGAGGTAGAAGCTAAAGAAGATAATTATACTGCTAAAAATCCTCCGACTGAGTATGTAATAGGACAGAAGATTGTTCATCCTAGGTGGGGAATTGGTATAGTCATCTCTATCAAAGAGAAGAAGGGAACAGAACTAAAAATCAGTTTCCACAATGGTGGAACCAGAACTCTTCTTGCAGAATATGCCCCAATTCAAAAAGTATAGGCAGGTGAAGCAGATGAAGGAATTAAGTAAAAAAGAAGCAGAAAAAAAAATAAACTCTTTAAGAGAAAAAATTAGAGATCACGAGTACAGATATTATGTGCTGGATGATCCGTCAATTTCTGATGCAGAATTTGATCAGCTGATGAATCAGCTTATAAAGCTTGAGGAAAAGTTTCCAGAACTTATTTCTTCTGATTCTCCGACACAGAGAGTTGGAGGAGAGCCGGTAGATGAGTTCCAGAAAGTGGAACATTCAACACAGATGCTCAGCCTCTCTAATACATTTAATGAGGGAGAACTAAAGGATTTTGACTCTCGAATCAGAAAAACACTTAAAGATGACTATTCTTATATTGTTGAACATAAAATTGATGGTTTATCTGCTATTTTGACCTATCAAGATGGTAGTTTTGTGCTTGGAGCAACCCGAGGCAATGGAGTAGTTGGTGAAGATGTTACCAAAAATCTTCGTACAATAAGATCTTTACCTTTAAAGATTGAGGATAAATCCCATATAGAAATTAGAGGGGAGGTATTTTTAAGCAAATCAGAATTTGAAAAGATCAACCAAAAAAGGCTGGAAAATGAAGAGAGCCTTTTTGCCAATCCCCGCAATGCAGCAGCAGGAACTATAAGACAGCTTGACCCAAGTACTGCTGCAGAAAGAAATTTATCGATTATAATATATGATCTGATAGTTCATACTGATAAACAATTTGAAACACATGCAGAAACTTTAGACTATCTAAAAGAACTCGGCTTTAAAGTAAACTGGTATCAAAAGGTAGAAGATATTGAAAGTGCGGCTTATGTGTGCAGTGAGTGGGAAGATAAAAGAGATAACCTGGATTTTGAAATTGATGGACTGGTTATAAAGATTAATAATTTGTCTCAGCGAGAAAAACTTGGCTCAACAGCAAAAAGTCCGCGCTGGGCGGCTGCCTATAAATTTCCAGCTCAGCAGAAAACAACAGTAATTAAAGATATAGAAATTTCTGTTGGAAGGACGGGAGCCTTAACACCTACTGCTGTTTTAGAGCCGGTACAGCTGGCAGGTTCAACTGTCAGCAGGGCAACACTTCACAATGAAGATGAAATAAAAAGAAAAGATATAAAGATAGGAGATCATGTTTTAGTGCAGAAAGCCGGTGATATTATACCGGAAGTAGTTAAGGTTATTGAAGAAAAACGGGATGGTAGTGAAAAAGAATTTAAAATGCCGGAGACATGTCCAGTATGTGACAGCAAAGTAATCAGAGAAGAAGGTGAGGCAGTCACAAGATGTACAAATATCACCTGTCCTGCCCAGAGGCGAGAAAGCATACTTCATTTTGTTTCCAGAAATGCCATGAATATTGAGGGTATTGGACCAGCTTTAGTTGATCAGCTGCTGGAAAATAACCTAATAGAAGATTATGCTGATTTATATTTCTTAAAAAAAGAACACCTTATCCCACTGGAAAGAATGGGAGAAAAATCAGCCCAGAATGTTGTGGATTCAATTAGAAAAAGCAGAGAAAGAGAATTTTTTAGAGTTATCTTTGCTCTTGGAATAAGACATGTAGGGCTGGGTGCGGCAAGAGTGCTGGATGAAAATTATGATTCAATAGATCAGCTGGCAGACACAGAAGCAGAAGAACTCATAAAAATAGATGAGATCGGACCTGTTATTGCTGATAGTATAGTCTCATTTTTTTCAGAAAGGCACAACAAAGATCTGATAACCAGGCTAAAGCAGGCTGGAGTAAGGTTGAAAAAAAATAAAAACAGTAAAAAAGATACTTATTTAGAAGGATTAAAATTTGTATTTACAGGATCACTGAATGATTTTACACGTTCAGAAGTAAAGGATCTGGTGGAAAATGCCGGAGGTAGCGCTTCTTCTTCAGTCAGCGGTAAAACTGACTATCTGGTAGCTGGCGAAAATCCAGGTTCCAAATATGATAAAGCCCAGGAACTTGGAGTTGAAATACTGAATGAAGAAGAGTTCAAAAAAATGATAGAAAACAAATCTGTCTAATATTACTTCTGATATTGCTTATATTTATATATGTGTATAAGAAATTTATTTGTTTTGTTCAGTAAAATTTGGAGAAATTACTTTAAGTGAGGAGGAAATTCAATGATTGACAAAAAAGAAGTGGAACATGCGGCAGGTTTAGCCCAGCTTAAGCTTGATGAGGAAGAAAAAGAAAAATATACAGAACAGATTGGTGAAATACTAAATTATGTTGATAAGCTGAATGAACTGGATACAGAAGGTGTTGTGCCCACAGCATATACTGTACCTATGAAAAACGTTCTGCGTGAGGATAAGGTGGAAAAGTCACTGCCCAGGGAAAAATCACTTGCCAATGCCCCTGATCAAAAGGATGGCCAGTTCAGGACACCAAAAATTATGTCAGATTAAATATATATAGACAGGGAGGTAGTTATTTAAAATGAATATTTTTGATCTAACGATTCATGAATTAAAAGAAAAAATTTCTGCTGGAAAACTGACTGCAGCTGAAATTAGAAATGCTTTCTTAGATAGAATTGATGATGTAGATGATAAAGTTAAGGCATATATCACTATTACTGAACAGCTGACTGATCAGCAGCTTAGTAAGTATGAGGAAAAAAAAGGTGGTCTGCTGGCTGGAATTCCAATTGCGGTAAAAGATAATATGTCTACAGACGGAATTAAAACCAGCTGTGCATCCAAAATGCTGGAAAATTACAAACCACCATACAATGCAGCAGTGGTTGAAAAATTAGATGAAGCCGGGGCTTTAATTCTGGGAAAAACCAATATGGATGAGTTTGCAATGGGTTCAACTACAGAAAATTCAGCTTTTTTTAATACTCACAATCCATGGAATTTAAACCATGCTCCAGGTGGATCCAGTGGTGGTTCTGCAGCAGCAGTTGCTGCCGGAGAATGTGCAGCAGCTCTGGGCTCTGACACTGGAGGATCAATCAGACAGCCTGCTTCATACTGTGGTGTTGTTGGACTAAAACCTACATATGGAATGGTATCCCGCTATGGACTGGTTGCTTTCGCATCTTCTTTAGATCAGATTGGACCTATTACTAAAGATGTAGAAGACAGTGCAATTATGATGAATGTAATTGCCGGTCATGATCCAAAAGATTCCACTTCAATAGAGGGAAAAAAAGAAGATTATACAGAATACTTAAAAGAAGATGTCAGCGGAATGAAAATTGGTATTCCAGAGGAATATTTTAATTTAGATTTTGATCAGGAAGTTAAAGATAGTGTTATGTCAGCAGTAGAAAAGCTAAAAGATGCAGGGGCAGAGGTAGAAACAGTACATATGACAGATGCATCCTATGCTCTGGCAGCTTATTATGTAATTGCTCCAGCTGAGGCAAGTTCCAATCTGGCCCGCTATGATGGGGTGCGTTATGGGCTGCGCAGTGAGCATGCTTCCGATGTAGAAGAAATGTTTACAAACACCCGACATGAAGGTTTTGGTGATGAGGTAAAAAGAAGAATTATGATTGGTACTTATGCTTTAAGCTCAGGGTATTATGATGCCTATTATCTTAAAGCCCAGAAAGTTAGAACTTTAATTAAAGATGACTTTGATAGAATTTTTAATGATTTTGATCTTATAATTACACCAACAGCACCATCAACGGCACTTAAGTTGGATTCTAATAAAGATCCGCTGGAGATGTATTATACAGATATCTTTACAGTTCCGATTAACATTGCCGGTGTACCTGCAATGTCTGTTCCCTGTGGATTTGACAGCAGTGATATGCCAATTGGGCTGCAGCTGATAGGGCCCCATTTTGGTGAAGGCAAAATCATTCAGGCAGCTTACACACTGGAAAACTTATTAGACATTAAAGATAAAAGAGCAGAACTGTAAATTATAGAAAGAGGTGAAAAAAATGTCCACTAAATATGAAACAGTAATTGGGCTTGAAGTCCATGTACAGCTGGATACAGAATCTAAAATTTTCTGCGGCTGCAGTACAGAATTTGGAAAAGAACCTAACGAAAACACATGTCCGGTCTGCCTGGGATTACCCGGGACACTGCCGGTTTTAAATAAAAAAGCAGTAGATTATGCAATTATGGCAGGTTTAGCGTTAAACTGCAACATCGCAGAATATTCAAAGTTTGACCGCAAAAACTATTTTTATCCTGATCTACCTAAAGCCTATCAGATCTCACAATTTGATCTTCCCGTTGCAGAACACGGAAATATTGAAGTTGAGACAGATAAAGGAGTTTTCAATATAGGTGTAACCAGAGTTCATCTGGAAGAAGATGCCGGTAAATTAATTCATGAAGGAAGTATCGATAAATCTGAGGGTAGTCTGGTTGATTATAACAGAACCGGGGTTCCTTTAATAGAAATAGTAAGTGAACCGGATATGAGAACTCCTGCACAGGCAAAAGCTTATCTGACACAGCTGAAGCTTATTATGGAATATCTTGATATATCGGACTGCAATATGGAAGAAGGATCACTTCGCTGTGATGCCAATATTTCTCTGCGCCCTTTAGGCCAAAAAGAGTTTGGTACAAAAGCAGAACTTAAAAATATGAATTCTTTTAGTGCAGTGGAAAAAGGATTGGAATATGAGATAAAAAGACAGCAGCAGATTTTAGAGGAAGGAAAGGAAGTAGTTCAGGAAACACGGACCTGGGATGAATCTTTAAATAAAACAATATCTATGCGCGGTAAAGAAGAAGCACATGATTACAGATATTTTCCTGAGCCCGATCTGGTTCCTCTGGAGATCAATGAAAGCTGGAAAGAAGAAATGCGCAAAAAAATTCCCGAGCTTCCACGTGAAAAACAAAAGCGCTTTGTTTCTGAGTTAGGACTGCCAGAATATGATGCAGGTGTTTTAACTGGAGATAGAGCAATGGCTGAACTTTTTGAAGAAACTTTGAAATCTTACTCTGATGCAAAAACTATCAGCAACTGGATGATGGGTGAATTTTTACGCCTTTTAAACGAAAACAATCACTGTGTTGGTGAGGCCGGTATTTCAGCTGAAAACTTTGCTGAAATGCTCAGTCTGATAGATGAAGGAGTAATAAGTGGAAAGATTGCTAAAAAAGTTTTCGAAAAAATGTACAGCAGTGGAGAGAGTGCAGAAAAAATAGTCGAAGAAGAAGGATTAAAACAGATCAGTGATGAGGATGAACTGGAAAAAATTGTTGATAAAATAATAGCAGACAATCCATCAGCAGTTGAAGATATAAAGAATGGAAAAGACAGGGCGATTGGATTTCTGGTCGGTCAGGTAATGAAAGAGACCAGAGGAAAAGCCAATCCGGGTTTAGTTAATCAGATGTTGAGAGAAAAAATTGCTGAATAAAAAAGTACTATCTAAACCCGCCGTAAAATGGCGGGTTTAGAATAAGGATGAATTAAGATGCGAATAGATGATATAAAAACAAAAATAAAAAATAGAATTCCTGGTCCACTGAGAATAGAGAGATATTACTCTGTTTTAATACCACTGGTTGAAATAAATAATAGAACTTATATTCTCTATGAGGTTAGAGCAGACCATCTTTCCACACAGCCGGGAGAGATATCTTTTCCTGGAGGTCGTGTTGAAAGAGGGGAGACTTTCTGTCAGGGGGCAGTAAGAGAATGCTCGGAAGAGTTAAATATTTCAGAAGAAAAAATAGATGTTCTGGGAGAAGTGGATTATCTAATTACTCCATTTAATTTTATTATATATGCCTTTGTGGCAAAAATTAACATAGATAGTTTGGATGAGTTAAATGTTAATAAAAATGAGGTTAAAGAGATATTTAAAATTCCTGTTGATTATCTTATGACCCACAGGCCTGAAAAATACAGAGCTAAAATTGAAAGTGAAATGGACAAAAATTTCCCCTATCATTTAATTCCCGGTGGAGAAGATTACAACCACCGTAAAAGCACCTATACAGTTTATTTTTACAGATATAAAGATAAAATTATCTGGGGAATTACTGCAGAGATAAGCAAAAACTTTATCGATATTTTAAAAAATAGGGCATAAAGCTTGACATTTTATACTATATATCGTATTATTTGAATATAATAATATGAAGGCTGGGAGGAAATGAGATGTCCTTTTTTACAGATCCGAAAACGGGAAATTTGCTGGAAGAAAATATCTCTGAGTTTGAATCAGAGGCCAGAATCTTAAAGGCACTTGCACATCCTGTAAGATTGTGTATTGTGCGGGGGCTTCTGGATGATGAAGGGTGCAATGTTACTAAAATGCAGCAGTGTCTTGATATACCACAGTCAACTCTGTCACAGCATCTGGCAAAACTGAGAGATGCCGATATACTCTCGAGTAAAAGGAATGGCTTGGAAAGAAATTATTATGTTATCAGTGAAAAAGCAAAAAAAATAGTAATGTCTTTAAATGATTGAAGGACAATAGTAAAGGCAGTGGGAAAGAAAAAACCCCGCTGTCTTTTTTAATTTTTTATTTGTGCAAATATTTTATCGAGTTTTAACTTTAACCAGATTGCTGCCGGTATTCCACTTATGACTTCTGAAATAGGAAATGCGAACCACAGATATTCCAGACCAACTGTCCTTCCCAGAATATACATTAAAGGAAGCAGTACTATTATTTGTCTTAAAAAAGAAAAAAACAAACTGGGGAATCCATTGCCAAGTGCCTGAAAAGTAGTAGATACAATTATTGCTGGCCCTATTATTGGAAAAGCTGTACTTATTTTTTTTAGTGCATTTGCTCCAATAGAAATGAGTTCAGGATCACTGTTAAAAAGTCTAATCAAAAATTCCGGGATAGTCTGAAAGATGATAAAACCTGTAAATGTAAAAGCAAAAGCAATCATCAGTGCTGATTTGATTGTTTTTTTCATTCTGCCCGGATTGTTGTGACCATAATTATACCCCATAATGGGCATATATCCCTGGTTGAGTCCAAAAACCGGCATAAAAATAAATGACTGTAATCTAAAATAGATACCTGCGGCAGCAATAGCTGTACTTCCAAATCCGGCCAGTATTTTATTCATTCCACCCAGCATAAAGCTGGCCAGAAACTGCATTACCATGGCCGGGAATCCGACTTTGTAGATTTCTCTTATTATTTGAAATTTGAACGAAAAATCTCTCAGCGTAATTTTAAGCTCATTGCGTTCATCAAAAAATATAAAGATAAGAAATATACCGCTGACCATTCTGGAAAAAACAGTGGCAACTGCTGCTCCTGCAACCTCCATACGCGGGAAAAACCACAATCCATAAATTAAAAAAGGATCCAGGATAATATTCATTACAGAGCCTATGAGCATTGCTATCATTGGAGTAAAGGTATTTCCTTCTCCACGCAGAATATTATTTGTAACCATAGGAAAAAATAATGCTATTGAACCTATTAAAATAATACTTATATATTCACTACCCATCTGGATAAGTAGCTCATCACCTGTAAAAAGCTGCAGTATTTTGTCTGCATAAAAAAAGCCTATTACAGCGACAATTATTCCATATATTACGGTAACCATTATACTGTGTTCTGCTGCATTTGCAGCTGCCTTTCTGTTATTTTCGCCCAATCTTCTTGAAATAAGAGAACTCGCACCTACCCCTGTACCTACTCCAATACCTATTAAGATAATCTGAATTGGAAATGCAAGTGATAGTGCTGATAGAGCTTCTGTACTAATTCTGCCTACATATATACTGTCAACTACATTATAAAGTGCCTGAATGGCCATAGCTATAATTGATGGTATAGACAGCCTCAATAAAAGAGGTGTTATTTCCTCAGTTCCCAATCTTTCTGAACCTTTCTGCTGCATTTATAAACCTCCTCTGACTTTAATCTATTGTAAAAATTAATTAAACATTAAAATAAAATAAGATATAGCAGGAATTGTCAGTGCTGCAAAAAGAGTGGATATAAATAAACTTTCTGCCGCATATATATAGTCTCCATTATAAATTTCTGCAAAAATAACTCCATATGATGCAGCAGGCATACCCATCTGTACTGTCAAAATAGTTCTAACCTGGCTGTTTACATCAAAATAAAAAAGCACCAAAAAAGCTGCTGTCGGTATTATTAGTAGTTTAATAATAGAAAAAGCTATTAAGTTAATGTCCATAAATAAACCTTTCAGCTCTATCTGTGCCAGACTGCTGCCTATAACAAGCATTGAAAGAGGAAACGTAGCGTTTCCCAGCATGTCAACTGCAGCTTCTATTGGAAGAGGAAGTTTGAGCCCGGTGATCATCAAAAAAAGTCCTATAAAAATTGCTATTAATCCATTATTTAATATACTACTAATATTAAAATCCAGATCATCATTGTCGCCAATAAAGAGGCTGATACCATAGGTCCAGACTATAATATTAAATGGAATTAATCCAAGAGCAGCATATAGAAGACCGTTTTCGGGGAATAAAGTATCAGCAACAGGCATACCCATATAACCCACATTTCCGAAAATCAGGAAGAACTTTATTATTACTTTTTTGCTTTTAGGAAGTGGGAAAAGCCTGGCGATTAAACTTGCTGCAGTAATAAGAAAAATATAGAAAATAAACCAGTATATTAGAATAGTTTTCATATTAGATATCAAGTTTTTGTTTAGATCTATCTGCAGTGAAGATATTATCATTGCAGGTAGGATTAAATCCATCAGCAATTTTGAAATTGCTGCCATATTATTTTCATTAAGATAATTAATTTTTCTCAAATAATAACCGATAAAGATAAGAATAAAAAGTGAGATTATCTGACCAATTATAACCTGGAAATTCAAATTTTTTGCCTCCAATTTTGAAATATACTGTCAAATAATAATACCACAGAAGCTGTGAACTGTCAAAAATAGTAAATGTTTAATGGAGTTTCCCCAAACTTCATTTTATTAAAATTCATATACTAAAAATTTCATTATTTATGAATTTTTTTGTTTTGTAATATAAAAATGATAAAACTTCTTTAAATATTTATCAAAAAATGTCAAAAGAAAATTTAAGATAAATTTTCTTTAAATTTTGTGAGAGAGAATCATATTTGCAATTTAAATTTCAACTGATAAAATTGTCTTATAATATTTACAGGGAGCTGTTAATGTGGTTAAAAAAGGTGATGTATATAAAGTACAAATTGGTGATCTGGCCAATGGTGGTGATGGTGTAGGTAGAATAGAAGATGGTCTGGTTGTTTTTGTTCCTCTTACTCTTCCAGGTGATTATGTTAAAATTAAAATAACATACAAAAAAAAGAATTTTGCATATGGAGAATTAATAGAACTGATTGAATCTTCTCCAGATAGAATAGAACCTCCATGTTCTGTTTTTGATAGATGTGGGGGGTGTCAGATTCAGCACATAAATTATAAAACACAGCTGGAATTTAAGAAAAATATGGTGTCTGAACTTATGCATAGAATAGGGGGATTAGAAAATATACCATTAAAAGAAGTAATCCCGTATCAGCCTCCATTTCGCTATAGAAATAAAGCACAGTTTCCACTTACAGTTAATGATGGAAAAATAGAAGCAGGTTTTTACAGAAGAGGTACTCATTCTATAGTTCCATATAATAATTGTCTAATTCAGCATCCACTTATTAATAGAATTTTGAAACAAACTCTGGAAGTAATAAATGAAGAAGAACTATCTATTTATGACGAAAAAGAGTGTACAGGCCTGCTGAGGCACTTAATAATTAGAGCCGGAGTATGTACCAATCAGGCTTTGCTCACTTTTGTTACATCAGAAAGAAAATTTCCAAATTCTAAAAATATTGCTGAGAAAATTTTTGTCCGAGTACCAGAATTGAAAGGGATTACACAGAATATAAATCCAGAAAATACAAATAGAATTCTGGGCAGTGAAAACTTAACTCTGTATGGAGAAAATAAAATAAGAGATTATATTGGGAACGCGAAATTTATTATTTCTCCAGCTTCTTTCTTTCAGGTTAATACACTTCAGGCAGAAAAACTATATGAGCAGATTTTTTCAATGGCTGAGTTTAAAGGGGGCGAAAAGATAGTAGATGCCTTTTCCGGCACAGGGAGTATTGCTATCTATCTGGCTCAGAAAATGAAAAAAGAAAAAAATAATATAGAAAAAATATATTGCATAGAAAATTCTGCATCTGCAGTTAAAGATGGAAAAATAAATATACATTTGAATTCTCTGGATAATATTCAGTTTATTGAAGGAGAAGTAGAAAAAGAACTGGAAAAATTATTAAAAGAAGATCAGATAGATATGCTGATTTTCGATCCTCCCCGCCGCGGATTGGAAGATAGAACAATTGAGATGATAAAAGAAAGTGGTATAAATAAGGTTATTTATGTTTCCTGCAGTCCGGATACACAGGCAAGAGATCTTAAAAAACTAAAAGATGACTATCATGTTAAATCAATACAGCCGGTCGATATGTTTCCACAGACATATCATATTGAATCAGTTGTATTATTAAAAAAATATAATTAAAAAAATAGCAGCTTATTTAACCACAGATAAATTAAAACTGACAAATTAAAGCTGGACTGTATTTCTACAGCCCGGCTTTAAACTTTTTATATCTTAAATTATTGATGATGTGTCCACAGAAAGGGTATTTGCGGAACATTAGGCATTTTTCGTTAATCTACCTTAAACAGTGTTTGTACGAATTATTTAAATACGGAGTGCCTGTGGTGCAACCTTAAACAGTGCCTGTACGAATTATTTAAATACGGAGTGCCTGTGGTGCAACCTTAATAAACTAGAGACGCAGATACCTTTTTTGTGGGAGAACTATTGATTAAATAGCAGAATATTTTTGCAGATATTATAATTATTCAGCTTAAATTTATTTGTTATTATTTATATATTCAGCTAATTCACTTATTGTTGTAATGCCAAGTTTTTCTGATTTTTCTTCAGTCATCATAATACAGAAGGTATTATTAGCATCTGCATAATCCAGCCAGATAATATTATTATTATTTTCATCCCATTTTTTAACTGTATTATAGGCTTCTTCAGATTCGATAATTTCTTCTTCATGTCCCATTGTTGTCATAAGTGTTGTTCCGGTATATTCCCAATAAATATCTATCTCTCCGGATTCAATCGCCGGTCTGAGTACAGATGTTTCTCCGAGACTGGTTCTATCTTCAACAGGATAACCATGATTTTCCAGAAGCTTGACAGTCATATTACCCAGTATAAGCTGTTCAGTCCAGGGTTTAGATGCTACAGCAACAGCCGGGCCGTCTTTTTCTTCGGCATTTTCAATCAGCAGGTCATGTTCTTCGAGAAATTCTTCTGCAATTTTATCAGGTTCTTCCCCATCAACATCTGCTCTTTTATTAAGTTCAATTTGTGTTTCCTGATCCAGCAGGGGAGGAAGTTTGTTTATTAATGATTTTAAATCTGGATATTCCTCAAGAATTTCTTTTCTTACAAGAGGAGCAGGATTGTATACTGGGAAAAATCCTTTATCATCTTTAAGTATTGCCAGGTCCATTGCAGCGATTCTACCATCTGTTGCAAAACCAACAGCAGCATCAACTTTATCTGAATCAAGTGCCTCATAACTCAGGCCGACCTGCATTGTATTAAGTGCATCATTATCAAACTCAAAACCATATGCTTCTTCTAATCCAGGAAGACCATCTTCTCTTTCATAAAAATCAATAGTAGTTGCCATTCTAATAGTTTGTCCACTGCCTGCAGATTGTTCCTGTTTTTCCTGTGAACAGCCACTTAAGATAATGATAGATAGTAACATAAGTGAAATGATAAGAAAGACTTTACTATTTTTCTTAAACATAAAATCACTCCTTCTAGAATATTAAAATTCATTTTTAATGATGACTTAAGTGCTTTTCTAATAATTCAAATGATCGATCAATAATTATTGCAATAACTGCAGAAAGAACAGAGCCTAAAAGTATCTTTTTTGTGTCAAATCTTATTAATCCGGTAAAAATAAGCTGACCTAAACCACCAGCACCAATTAAATTTGAAATTACAGCTGTTCCTACAGTTATAACTGCTGCTGTCTGAACACCAGCGATTATGACAGGCAGGGCGAGAGGAAGTTCTATTTTAAATAAAACCTGTAATGGTGTCATCCCCATTCCCCGGGCAGCTTCTATTATATTATCATCAACATCATTAATCCCTGCAATTGTATTTCTTACTATAGGTAAAAGAGCATAGATGATTAAAGCGGTTGCAGCAGGAACAAAACCAACTCCAAGAATGGGTAAAAACAGTGCGATGATTGCAAGGCTGGGAAGCCCCTGTGCAACATTAAAAACAGCTATTATTTTTTCACTGTGTTTTTTCATAAAATCTCTGCTTAAAAGTATACCAGAGGGGAGAGCGATTAATATGGCCGTAAAAACGGCAATACCAACCAGCTGTAAATGTTCAACTACAAGATAAATACCTTCTTCCATAAATATCTGTATTAGTTCTTTCAGCATTTATTTTCCCTCCCCGCCGGATTCATGTTTTAATAGACCTGGAGAAATGATAATTCTTTTTAATATACTTATTATAATATCGACTGCAATTGAAATAGCAGAAACAAGTAGAGCACCACTGACTATCATTTCGGTTTTTGTTCTGACTATCCCCTGATATATAAGCTGGCCCAAATTTCTTTCGCCAATAAAAACTGCCAGGGTAGCTATTCCTACCATCATAACCAGAGCTACACGGATACCGGCAATTATAACTGGCATAGCCATAGGAAGCTGTACTTTCAACAATATTTGTTTTTCTGACATACCCATCCCCCGTGCAGATTCTAAAATCGCAGGATCAACTTCATTTAAGGAAGTATATACATTTCTGACAATGGGAATCATTGAATAAAGAATAAGTGCAAAAACAGCACTTCTCATATTTAAACCAAATGCCGGTACTGTCATCAAAATTCCATAAAGAGAAACACTGGGCACTGACATAATTAGACTACCAAAACCGAGTATTGTATTGGCAGTTTTTTTGTGATTTCTTATAATTATCCCCACACTGATCCAGATAATAAGGGATAATGTGATGGAAATTGATATCAGGTGAAGATGTGAAAGAGTATATTCTGATATTTTTTCCCAGTTTGAAATAAAGTAATTTATGACAGACATTTTTGTTCCTCCTCACCCTTCTTGATTATATTCACTGCTTATGTATTCCTGAATATCTTCTAATGTTATTGTAGCAGTCAGATTATTATTTTCATCTACCACCGGTAATAAAATAACATCGTTTTCTATTATTTTATTCAAAGCATCTTTTAATGAAGAATCTTTTTCTACAGTTGGTGTTATCTTAATATGATCTTTCCAGCTTTTATTATCCAGATTTTTAAGGTTTTTAGATTTAACATAACCCATAAATTTCTTTTTTTCAAATGTTACAAGAATATAATTATGACTGGATTTTTCTAATTCCTTTTTAACAGTTTCCAGATCATCAGATCTGTCTACTTTGTAAAAGTTTTTATTCATTATATTTTCTACTTTAATCAGATTAAGTACTTTAAGTCCTCTATCTGATCCAATAAAATCTTCTACAAAATCATTTTTTGGATTAAAAAGTATATTTTTGGGGCTGTCATACTGTACAAGCTGGCCATTATTCATTATTGCTATTTTATCACCCATTTTTATCGCTTCATTGATATCGTGTGTAACAAAACAGATTGTTTTGTTTATTTTTTTCTGGAGGCGGAGAAATTCATTTTGCAAATCGGCTCTGGTAATTGGATCAACAGCTCCAAAAGGTTCATCCATCAGCATAATTGGTGGATCGGCTGCCATAGCTCTGGCTACACCAACTCTCTGCTGCTGTCCACCAGAAAGTTCATCAGGATATTTGTCGAGATAATTGTCAGGATTTAATCCAATTAACTCCAGGAGTTCATTAACTCTTTGATCTATTTTTTTCTGATCCCAGTCCAGCAGTTCTGGAACAGTTGCTATATTTTCTTTTACGGTTAAGTGTGGGAAAAGACCAATTTGCTGAATTACATAACCGATTTTTTTTCTGAGGGTATTTTTATCCTGTTCGACAGCATTTTCGCCGTTGATATATATTTTTCCAGATGAAGGTTCAATAAGGCGGTTAATCATTTTTAAAGTGGTTGTTTTTCCACAGCCAGAAGGGCCGACAAATACACATATTTCTCCCTCATCAATTTCTAAACTGAGATTTGAAACAGCAGGTGCATCCATTTGTGAATATTTTTTTGTTATATTCTTCAGTTTTATCATCTATTCAACCTCCTCAAAAAATTTCAAACAAGAAAAAAGTGCCGCAAAAAAAGCCGCCACCTGTAAGAAATTCTATATTTTTATCCAATTTAATACTAACATATAGGTCAGAGAAAGTCAAATCAAAAAGGATTTTTCCTGTTTTTTGCATTTATTTTGTATTTTTACACAGAAAGATAGAAAATATTAAAATTTATGCTTGAAAAAGATATATGAGGAACTTCTTTAAACTGTTTCCTTGCTCATTAAGGGTGATTTATGATATATTATAGTATAGTTAAAAAAATACTCCACATAATGGGAGGAGTAAAATATGAATATCTTTTTTCTAATTCTTTTTATATTAGTTGGAGCAGCAGGAATTTTCTATCAGGTTGATTCTGGAGTATTTATCGGCTTTGGATTAATACCATGGCAGCTTTTGAAAATAAAATTAAACAAAAAAATTGTTCTGACTTCTATATTAATTTCGACAGTAGTAGGTGGAGGTTATTTTCTTTACACAAAAAAATGGCTAATAACAGCTTTATTTATATTTATCCAGCTTTATAATTACTGGGGATTATTAAATGCTGAACATGAATAATAATCTTCTTTCTTTTTATACAGCTTTATAATAAATTTTTTCAGAAAAATATTATAAATAAAAATAAAAAATATAAGGAGGAATAACAATGCCGACATACTTATATGAATGTGAAAACTGCGGAAGATTTGAAGAATTTCAAAATATTAAGGATGATCCTCTTAAAGAATGTCCGGAGTGTGGTGGAGAAGTAAAAAGAATTATAGGTGCACCTGGCATTATATTTAAAGGATCTAACTTTTATGTAAATCAGGACAGCAAAAAATCGGAAAAAAAAGAAAAGAAAAATGCTGATAAAGCATCCTAAAGATATAAGCCGGCCTGGAAGCCGGCTTTTTTTACAGAAAGATAGTTTATAAATTTAAACTTCTTAAAGGTAGGTAAAATTATGATAAAAGTTTCTTTAAAAAAATGTGATTCATATAAACAGGAAAATATCGAAAAGACGCTTGATATTTTAATCGATAATCTTGGCGGCTGGGATCAATATATTCAGGAGGGAAAAAAGGTTCTTCTGAAAACAAATTTACTTATGGGAAAAAATCCAGAACTGGCCATAACCACTCATCCTGAAATTCTTCGTGCTGTTGGAAAAAAAGTAAAAAATATGGGGGCAGATGTAATTATTGGTGACAGTCCCGGTGGTCCGTTTAATGAAAATTCACTAAAAAGAGCCTACAAAAAAAGCGGTATTTACGAAATAGCAGCTGAAGAAGGATTTGAGTTAAACTACAATACAGAAGAAAAGACAGTAGAATTTAAAGAAGGGAAAATAATAAAGTCATTTGTGCTGGGTAAATATGTTCTTGATGCAGATTTTATTATAAATTTACCCAAATTAAAAACACATGGATTAACTATGTATACCGGGGCGGTAAAAAATTTATTTGGCTGTGTACCTGGTGTTTTAAAAGCAGAATACCATCTAAAAATGCAGGCAGTTGAAAATTTTTCGCGTATGTTAAATGATCTTGCATTACTTGTTAAGCCTGGATTAACAATTATGGACGGGATAATTGGTATGGAAGGAGATGGGCCTTCTTCTGGCAAACCAAGGAATTTTAATTATCTGCTTGCTTCAGAGTCACCGTTTTATCTTGACAGAGCAGCAGTAGAGATTATGGGTATCAATCCACCAGATATAGTACCACTTATTAAAACCTGTCATGAAGATGGTTTAATAGCTGAAGATAATTATGAAATAGTTGGTGATAAACTTGTCAGCTGTGAAGATGTAAAAATACCATCTATAGAAGGTGAGTCCAATTTGCTGGATGATAAGATGCCGGATTTTTTGGCAGAATTTTTGGAGAAATTTTTGCGGCCTAAACCAGTTTTTGATAGGGAAAAATGTGTTGGATGCAGAACCTGTGCAGAAAATTGTCCACCAGAAGCAATTACGATGGTTGATAATTTTCCCGAGGTTGATCTGGATCTCTGTATTCGCTGTTTTTGCTGTCAGGAATTATGTCCATATGATGCTGTAGATATTAAACATCCATGGCTGGGAAAACTTTTTTTTAGCAGATAGAGGAGGAATAGTTAACAATGAAGCTGGGAGTAATTTCAGACACTCACATATCAATGGGAAGACAAAAACTTCCCCAGAATCTACTAAAAGAACTTAAAAATGTAGATTTAATAATACATGCAGGTGATCATGTAGCAGAAAACGTACTTAAAGAATTAAAAAAAGTAAAACCTGTTCGGGCTGTTTACGGAAATATGGACAACTATTCTATTAAAAATAAACTTCCTGAAAAGATTTCTTTCAAAATAAATGATAAAAAAATAGGAGTGGTTCATGGACATCAGTTTAGTGCCGGAGATTTAATTAATTCTCTGGATTACAGCTTTCCTGACTGTGATATTATTATCTTTGGTCATACTCACAGACCTTTAAATAAATATTTTAATAATAAATTGTTCTTTAATCCTGGTTCGCCAACAGATAAAAGGTTTGAGAAAAACTATACCTTTGGTATAATAGAGATTAATAAGGGAATAAATTCAGAGATAAAAATACTTAAGGAGGAATCTTAATGTCTGTATATGATACTGCTAGAAGGCTGGAAAGAAAAATTAAAGATTCTGATGAATACAGAGAGTATTTAGAATTAAGAGAAAAAGTGATGTCAAAAGAGGGTTCTAAAAAAATGCTTTTAGATTATCAAAATCTGATGACAGAACTGCAGACAAAACAGCTTTCAGGACAGGAAATTAGTGAAGAAGAAAAAGAAAAACTTAATAACCTTAATAATTTTATTGAGATCAATAATAATGTAAAAAAATATTTGGAGGCAGAATATAAGGTGAGTGTAATGTTAAATGACCTTCAAAAAATAATATTTTCGGATATAGAGATAGGTATACCTTCTGAAGAAGAGGATAGTCAGGACGAGGAAGAATAAAAAGTTGTCATCACAGATTATACAATAAAAAAGCACCCGTGTCACGGGTGCTTTTAAAAGAATGTTTTATACAGGGCGTACTTCTTTTACGCCGTCAACATTATTTTTGAGTGTACGTTCAATACCATTTTTTATAGTCAGGGTTGACATAGGACAACCACTACAGGCTCCAAGCAATTTAACTTTAACAATTCCATCTTCAGTGACTTCTACCAGCTCTACATCACCACCATCAGCCTGAAGGCTGGGTCTAATTTTATCGATATATTTTTCGACTTCTTTTTTCAATATTGCACCTCCTAATTTACATTTGATTATATTATACAAAAAAACTCAACTTTTTACAACACCCAAATTATATTTTTGAGTCTATCAATAGGAGAATGATAAAATGTCCGAATTTGTGCACCTTCATAATCATACCGCTTACAGCCTGCTGGATGGAGCTATAAGGGTAGAAGATATGATAAAAAAAGCGAAAGAAAATAATATGCCGGCAGTTGCCGTGACAGACCATGGTGTTCTCTACAGCATGATAGAATTTTACAGACATGCAAAAAGTGAGAATATTAAGCCAATTTTAGGTTGTGAACTTTATCTAACTCCTGGTTCCCGATTTGAAAAATCAAAGGAAAGATATCATCTGATCTTACTGGCAGAAAATAATAAGGGATATCACAATCTTATACAGCTTGTTTCTAAAGCATGGCTGGAAGGATTTTATTATAAACCCAGAATTGATAAAGAGCTTCTTGCAGAATACAGTGATGGACTGATATGTCTTTCTGCGTGTATACAGGGAGAGATCCCACAGCTAATATTAAAAGGTAGAAATGATGCGGCAAAAAAAGCTGCAGAAGAGTACAGCCATATTTTTGGGAATAATAATTTTTTTCTGGAACTTCAGGATCACAATCTGCAGCAGGAAAAAGAAGCTGCTTCAGGACTTATAAATATTTCTCAGGAACTTGATATTCCTCTTGTGCTGACAAATGATTCACATTATCTAAATAAATCTGATGCAGATCTTCAGGATGTTCTTCTGGCTCTTCAGACAGGAACAACAGTAGATGATAAAGACAGAATGACTTTTCAGGGTGATGAATTTTATTTCAAAACACCTGAAGAGATGGAAAAATTATTTCCTGATATTAGATCTGCCTATAATAATACAGTGAAAATTGCTGAAAGATGTAATGTTGAACTCGATTTTGACAGATTTTATCTTCCTGACTATCCTGATATAAAAAATGGGGAAGATCCAGAAAGTCTTTTGAAAAAACTGTGCTATAAAGGTCTTAAGAAGAAGAAGTTTCAGGACAGTAAAGAAGCGAAAAAAAGACTGCAGTATGAGCTGAGCATAATTTACGAAATGGGATATGCCTCCTATTTTTTGATTGTGTATGATTTTGTCAAATATGCAGAAGAAAACGGTATTAGAGTTGGACCAGGGCGGGGTTCTGCGGCAGGTAGTCTTGTTGCCTATCTATTAAATATAACAAAGGTTAATCCATTAAAATATGGTCTTCTGTTTGAAAGATTTTTGAATCCAGAAAGAGTTACAATGCCTGATATAGATATTGATTTTGATGAACAGAGAGATGAAATTATAGAATATGTAAAAAGACGCTATGGAGAAAACAGAGTAGCTCAGATAGGTACTTTTGGAACAATGGCAGCCAGAGCTGCTGTTAGAGATGTCGGCAGAGCACTGGGGTTGTCGTATGGAAGAGTTGATAAAATAGCAAAACTTATACCTTCACAGCCTGGTACAACTATTGAAGAAGCCATGAACTCGGTTAAAGAACTGCAGGAATATTACAAAAATGATCCAGAAATTAAAAAGTTGATAGATTATGCCAGAGGTGTGGAAGGTATGCCCAGACATATCTCTACACATGCTGCAGGTATTATAATTGGTGCTCAACCTTTAACTGAGATTATTCCACTGCAGAAACAGGATGAAAGTATTATCACTCAGCTTGCCATGGATGATCTGGAAGCACTCGGCCTGCTGAAGATGGATTTTTTAGGCCTGCGCAACCTGACAGTGATAGAAAATACTTTAAAATTGATAAAACAGAGACACGGTAAAGAAATAGATATTGACAGCATTCCCCTTGATGATAAAAAAGTATATAAGCTTCTGCAGTCGGGTAACACCGCCGGTGTTTTTCAGATGGAATCATATCTTTTTCAGTCTTTGAATAAAAGATTAAAGCCGGATCGATTTAGTGATCTTATAGCACTGCTTGCTCTGGGAAGACCTGGTCCTTTAGGAAGTAATATGGTTGATGATTATATAAAAAGCAGGCACGGTGAAAAAAAGCCGGAATATCTCCACCCTGATTTAAAACCAATTCTTGAAGAAACTTTTGGTATGATCCTTTATCAGGAGCAGGTTATGGAAATTGCCAGTAAACTTGGTGGATATACAATGGGAGAAGCAGATCTTTTAAGAAGGGGTATGGGGAAGAAAAAACTGGAATTAATTACAGCAGAAAGAGAACGCTTTATAAATGGTGCTTTAAAAAACGGTATAGGCAAAAAAACAGCAAATGAAATTTTTGATCAGATGGAATACTTTGCAGGATATGGATTTAATAAATCTCACAGTACAGCTTATGCTTTTCTTGCTTATCAGACAGCTTACTTAAAAGTACACTATCCAGCTGATTTTATGTCTGCACTTCTTTCATCTGTAATGGGGAATCAGGATAAAATTGCAGATTATATTAAAGCCTGTCGAGAAATTGGTATAGATGTACTGCCTCCAGATATTAATATCAGCGGTTTTTATTTTACACCAGAGGCTGAGGATAAGATCCGATTTGGACTAAAGGCTGTCAAAAATGTGGGAAGCAGTGCGATAGAGGCTGTTATTGAAGCCCGGCAGGAAAAAAAATTCGAAAGTTTTACCGATTTTTTAAAAAGAATAGATATGAGCAGAATAAATATACAAGTTTTAGAAGCTTTTATTAAAAGTGGAGTATTTTCTGAGTTTTCTGCAAAGAGATCTCAGCTTCTTTTAAACTATGAAGATCTGTATAAAAAATATAATATGCTGTACAGGGAAAGGTCTCAGGGCCAGATATCTTTTTTCGACATGTTTTCTGATAATGATGACTTTATGGAGGAAGAACTTGCCTATCAGGATATGCAGGAGCTCAGAAAAGATGTTTTATTAGAACAGGAAAAAGAATTTTTGGGGATTTATGTCTCCGGACATCCCCTTGATAAATTTAAAAACAAGATAAATGAGATTGTCGACCTGCCGATAAGTAAAATTGAAAATACAGCAGAAAATAAAGAACTGTTTTTTGCAGGGCAGATAATAAATAATCGTTCTCATATAACTAAAAGAGGCAACAAAATGGCTTTCTTGACATTGGAAGACTGGTCAGGTAAGATAGATGTAATTGTATTTCCAGATCTGCTGTCAGAGCTTGATTTTGATATGGAAAAATCAGGACGAATTTTTGTCGTCGGCCGAAGAGATGATAAAAAAATTATAGCTTCAAATATTATTCCAGTTGAAAGAAAAATTTTAATTATAGATTTAAATAATACCGAACACAAAAAAGTTTTTACTCTAAAAAAAATTCTCTTCAAAAAAGAAGGAAATATCCCAGTTATACTGAAAGTTTTTAATAATAAATTAATTTTAACTGATTCAAAATACTGGTTTAATGATGACCAAAACAGCCAGCAGGAGCTGAATAAGATTATAGATGCTTCAAAATATAAATATATATAAAATCAATAATGGAGGGTTTATCTAATGTTAATGAGAGAAGAACATGATTCTATTGGCAGTAAAAAAGTGCCTAAAGATGCTTATTATGGAATTCAGACAGCAAGAGCAGCGGAAAATTTTAAAATAACAGATTTAAAGGTACATCCAGAGCTGATAAAAAATCTGGCTGTCGTAAAAAGAGCTGCAGCAGAGGTAAATAGAGAGGTTGGAGTTTTGAATGAAAGAATAGCTTCTTCAATTATACAGGCGGCAGACGAAGTAATTAATGGCTCACTGAAGGAACAGTTTATCGTTGATGCAGTTCAGGGAGGAGCTGGAACTTCGATAAATATGAATATAAATGAGGTTCTTGCCAATAGAGCTATAGAGATAATGGGGGGAGAAAAGGGAGACTATTCAGTAGTACATCCCAACAACCATGTCAATATGGGCCAGTCTACCAATGATGTAGTACCCACTGCAGTAAGAATGGCAGTTATAAATTTGCTGAGGGAAGCATTAAGTGAACTGGAAAAATTCAAAAATGCACTGATGGAAAAAAGTGAAGAGTTTGATGATGTAATAAAAATGGGACGTACACAGCTGCAGGATGCTGTGCCAATAAGACTTGGCCAGGAATTTAAAGCATATGCAAATGCAATTAAAAGAGATATTCGAAGAATTACAGAAACTATAGATGATCTTAGAGTTGTAAATTTAGGAGCAACAGCGGTAGGGACAGGACTGAATGCAGATTTAGCTTATGTAAAAATTGTGACTTCACAGCTGAATAAAATTAGTGGACTTGATTTAAAGCAGGCCGAAGATTTGATTGATGCCACTCAAAATGTAGACGCACTGGTAGAAGTATCTTCAGCTATGAAAACATGTGCAGTTAATCTTTCTAAAATGGCAAATGATTTAAGACTTTTATCTTCTGGGCCAAGAACAGGTTTAAATGAAATAAATCTGCCGGCAGTTCAGCCCGGTTCATCTATCATGCCTGGAAAAGTTAATCCTGTAATTCCTGAAGTGGTTAATCAGGTATCATTTCAGATAATCGGAAATGATACGACAATAACTATGGCAGCAGAAGCAGGCCAGCTGGAATTAAATGTAATGGCACCTATATTGATATTTAACCTTATACAGTCGATAGAAATGCTGAAAAATGGTGTAAAAACATTTACAGAAAAATGCATTGACGGCATAACAGCAAATAGAGAAAGATGTAAATCTCTTGTAGACAACAGTGTGGGAATCATAACAGCGATAAATCCACATGTAGGATATGAAGCTGCAGCAAGAATAGCAAAAGAAGCACTGGAAACAGGAAAACCTGTAAAAGATATTATACTTGAACAGGGGATATTGAGTAAAGAGGAACTTGAGGAAATATTAAACCCATATGAAATGACAGAGCCGGGTATAGCAGGTAAGAGCCTTTTAAACTGTGAGACTTCTGAAGAATAATGGAATCAGTATTTTATTTTTTCAGCAGCAGATTAAGTGCAGAATGGGCAGTTTTTTTAACAGCTATGCTTCCTTTTATAGAATTAAGGGGAGCAGTACCGCTTGGAATTTCGCTGGGAATACATCCTCTTAAAGTGTTTTTTCTGGCTGTTTGCGGCAATATTGTACCAATAATTCCACTGCTCTTTTTGCTGGATCCTGTTCGCGAATTTTTAATTAAAAGATCAAAATTTATGCATAAATTTTTTGAATGGCTTTATAATAGAACGATAAGAAAAAGCAACAATGTAGAAAAATACGGTGCACTGGGATTGATACTTTTCACCGCAGTTCCTTTCCCCACTACAGGGGCATGGACAGCCAGCCTTGCTGCTGTAATATTTAAAATAAAATTCAGTTATTCTTTTTTATCAATAACAATAGGGGTTCTGGCAGCAGGGATAGTTGTCAGCCTGATGAGTATGGCTGTTATTTAATTTTTTAATCAGCAGAGGTTAAGGAGTTTCGTTATTTCAGCACTAAAAATAAGGAAACTTCGGATAAAATTTATTTTCCAGCCTGATTTAAAAATAGAAAATAAATATCTTTTATTTATATTTATTTTAAAAAGCTGGATTAAATAATTAACAAGGAGGTAAAAATTATGGATGTTAATGCAGATTATATTGTTATTAAAGCCATGGAAGATGGTGTTACTATAATAGGACTGACAAGAGGAAAAGATACAAAATTTAATCATACAGAAAAATTAGATGCTGGTGAGATACTTGTTGCACAGTTCACCGAAAACGTTTCGGCGATTAAGATAAGAGGAAAGGCTGAAGTTTTTACAAAACACGGCGAAACTGCTTCGGACGGTATTTAATTTAGAGCAACGGCTGCCGTCTGAGCAATAACTGCTGTTTAGCATTGAGTGATGTTAGAAAAGCCTGGAAAGGAGAAAACATGTGGCAGGTTGTTTATATTGCTGGCTCAGAAGATGAAGCAGAGGATATTTTATTTAACATGGAAAAAGAGGGTTTTATGGTTGAAATTGAATCAGCAGGTTCCAGCTGTTTTCAAATAAAGGTCCCGGCCGGAGAAGCGGAAGATGCTTACACTTATTTAAATGAGATTTACTGAACTGTATAGTATAGTTTTGAGCTTATAAATAAAATATGATCAGTATATTTGTCTGTACTGAAAGTTGAACTAATAATCTAAACTAATAATTAAAATAGTATCAGCAGAAAAATAATAAAATTGTACTGGGGGTAAGACTATGAAAAAAATTGGTGTGTTAACAAGTGGTGGTGATGCTCCAGGGATGAATCCAGCAATTAGATCGGTTGTCAGAACTGCTATTTATAACAATCTGGAAGTAGTGGGAATAAAACATGGTTATTCTGGACTAATAGAAAAAGATTTTTTTCCAATGCAGCGGGGATCTGTTGCTGATATCATTCAAAAAGGTGGGACAATACTGCTTTCTGCCAGAAGTGAAGAATTTCTGACAGAAGAAGGAAGAAAAAAAGCTTACAAAAATATGCAGGAAGAAAATATAGATGGACTTGTAGTTATTGGTGGTGATGGTTCTTTAAGAGGAGTCCAAAAAATTAATGAAGAATCTGATATTAAGGCAGTGGGGATTCCCGGAACCATCGATAATGATCTTTCCTGTACAGATTACACCATCGGTTTTGATACAGCTATGAATACTATACTTGATGCAGTCAACAAAATACGAGATACTGCTACATCTCACGAAAGAACATTTGTTATTGAATGTATGGGAAGAGATTCTGGCTATTTAACTATGATGGCAGGACTTGCTGGTGGAGCTGAATTCATTCTTGTGCCGGAAATTCATTTTACACCAAAAGAAGTGACAGACAAAATAATTCAGGGATTTGAACGCGGGAAACTTCACAGTATTATATTAATTGCAGAAGGGGTAAAAGCACCATTTGTAGATCTGCAGGCCTATAATGGAAGTCCAGGACTTGCACTTGGAGATACAATTAGAGAATATACTGGTATGGAAACAAGAGTTACAATACTTGGTCATCTGCAGAGAGGTGGTAGTCCGACTGCAACAGATCGGATTATTGCAAGCAGAATGGGTGCAGAAGCAGTTAAACTGCTGTTAAAAGAAAAACGAAATAAAATGGTAAGCTATAAAAACAATTCAATAGAATACTGTGAAATTGAAGATGCCGTTGCAGCAAAACAGGAAATAGATATGGATATATATAAACTGGCACATATTTTGTCATTATAATATAGATTTGGGGGATAAAAATGAGGAAAACTAAGATTGTGTGTACACTTGGGCCAGCGACCAATGATGAAGAAACAATAAAAGAACTCATTAAAGCCGGAATGAATGTTGCCAGAATGAATTTTTCTCATGGTAATCATGAAGAACATCTGCACAGGATTAATTTGGTTAAAAAGGTTTCTAAGGAACTTGGTATACCGGTAGGATTGATGCTTGATACCAAAGGACCGGAAATTAGAACTGGTGATATGGCTGGAGATAAAATAGAACTTAAGACTGGTTCGGAAGTTGTTATTTCTAAAGAAGAAGTACTGGGAACTCCAGAAAAATTCTCGATCTCCTATAAAGGACTGGCTGAAGATATGGAAATCGGGCAGGAAATACTTTTAGATGATGGACTGATAGAACTTGAAGTTGTTGCTGTAGGTGACGAAGATGTTATCGCAGAGGTCAAAAATGGAGGAGAGCTTAGTTCCAAAAAAGGTGTTAATCTACCAGGAGTAAAGGTTAATCTACCGGCTCTGATAAAGAAAGATATCTCAGATATAAAATTTGGAGTTGAACATGGTGTTCACTTTATTGCAGCTTCTTTTGTAAGAAAAGCAAGTGATGTTATGGAAATTAGAAAAGTGCTTGAAGAGACAGGAAATGAGGATACATTTATAATAGCTAAAATAGAGAATCAGGAAGGTGTGGATAACATAGATTCCATTCTACATGTTGCTGATGGTATTATGGTTGCCAGAGGTGATCTGGGAGTTGAGATTCCTGCGGAAAAAGTACCTGTTATACAGAAAACGCTGATTAGAAAATGTAATCAGGCCGCTAAACCTGTTATAACAGCTACTCAGATGCTGGATTCAATGATAAGAAATCCTCGTCCCACTCGGGCAGAAGCATCTGATGTTGCCAATGCTATTTTTGATGGTACTGATGCCACAATGCTTTCTGGAGAGTCGGCTGCCGGTAAATATCCAATAGAATCTGTAGAAACAATGGCCCTTATTGCACTTGAAGTAGAGGCTTCTCCAACATATAAGGAGAAATTCGACCTTACTTCCCACACAAGAACTGATTCTATTACAGAAGCAATAAGTCTTGCTACATGTGAAACTGCCGGTGAACTGGGCATAGAGGCAATTATTACTTCTACAGGCTCTGGACTGACTGCCAGAACTGTTTCTAAATTTAGACCTATGACACCTATTGTTGCGGTAACACCCAGCCGAAGGGTTCTGCATCAGCTTACATTGAGCTGGGGAGTCTATCCGATTCAGGCTGCAAGGAGCAGTACAACAGATGAGATGATGGATAATGCAATTTCTGCTGCTCTCGACCACGGTCTGATTGAAGATGGTGACCTGGTAACAATTACAGCTGGTACACCTGTTGGCATACCCGGCACAACCAATTTGATAAAGATTGATGTTGTCGGTAAGCCGGTAACAGAAGGACACGGTATTGGAAAGGGAATTGTTGTAGGTAAAGCAAAGACAGTAAGCTCTGCAGAAGAAGCAGATCAAAAAGTAGAAGAAGGAGATATTCTCATTGCTCCTATGACAGATAGAAATTATATTTCCGCCATGAAGAAAGCAGCAGCTGTTGTAACTTATAGTGGAGGATTAACTTCCCATCCAGCTATTGTTGGACTTAATTTAGGAATACCTGTTGTGGTAAATGCTGGAGATATTTCTGATGAATTTGACGATGGAGAGATTATTACAGTTGATGGTGTAAGAGGTCTTGTCTACAGAGGTCAGGCACATCTGAAGTAAAAAAAAATAGCAAATCAAAAAGGCGGGTAAAACCCGCCTTTTAAAATGGCTCATAACTGTGATTTAAAACAGGTGCTTTTAAATTTTCGAGTATTCTTTCTATCATAACACCATCTCTATTATCATAATCATAACCATAGGTTGTTTTTATAGCAGTAGATGTAAACTGAACTGAACGGCTGAGGGCGAGTGGAAGACTGTCTCCCTGCAGCATACTCCCCACCAGAACACTGGCAAAAACATCACCGGTGCCGGGATAAAACGTAGGTATATAGTCACAGTCAACCTGCCAGAATCTTTCATCATAATTATTATATGCAATTACAGAGGTTTTTTTTGCAGAAATATTGTAGGGCATACTTGTTATAATCACTATTTCTGGCCCCATATCTGCCAGCCTGTACAGATAATCTTTAATTAGATCTCTATCCATTTTTAAAGGATATTCTTCATCCAGAAGAAAAGCAGCTTCTGTCATATTGGGAGTAATAATATCAGCATGAGAAACAAGTTCTTTCATCCTCTCCACCATTTGATCTGTATAGGTAGCATATTTTTTCCCATCATCACCCATCACAGGATCTACAACAACAAATTCGCTATTTTCACCAAAAAAATTGATAAAATCGGCCACTATATCTATCTGTTTAACAGATCCTAAAAAACCGCTGTAAATACTGTTAAAATCAAGATCTAATTTTTTCCAGTGGGCTATGTATTCTTCAAGGTGTTCTGTTAAATCGATAAACTTATAATCAGTAAATCCTCCTGTATGAGTGGAAAGTATCGAAGTGGGAACAGGACAGACCTGAATACCCATAGTCGATAGAATCGGAATGATTACTGTCAGTGATGATCTGCCAAATCCTGACATATCGTGTATTGCAGCTACTTTTTTTACCGGGTTCTGCATATTAATCTTCCTTTCTTATGTTTAAAATAATTTTTTATTTAATATTTTTTTCTATCTTAATTATCTGTCACATAGTATTATATCATCTGATAAAAAATATTCCACATTAAATAATCAAATGGGTTTCCCAGTTTCTATTTTAGGAGCAAATAATTTGAAAAAAATGCTCAGAGAGAATATAATGGCATTAATGAACATATGTTATCAATAATTATAAAAAGGAGCATAAAAAAATGAAAATTTTTGGTCCTGTACCATCACGACGATTGGGTCAGAGTCTTGGTGTCAATATAATTCCACCTAAAATATGCAGTTTTTCCTGTGTTTACTGTCAGCTCGGTAGAACAAAAAAGATGAGAATAAAAAGAGAAAAGTTTTATGAAGTGGACGAGGTAGTAAAAGAAGTAAAAGAAAGTTTAAAAAAATTGAAAAAGGCAGAAGAAAAAGTAGATTATCTAACCTTTGTTGCTGATGGAGAACCAACTCTGGACATTAATTTAGGTAAAACTGCGGCTGAACTGAATAAGCTGGGAGTTAAAACAGCAATTATAACAAATGGTTCTCTAATGGCCGATAAAAATGTCCAAAAAGAAATGCTTAATTTTGACTGGGTATCTCTAAAATGTGATGCAGTCAGTACAGATATCTGGAAAAAAGTTGATAGACCACATGCAGAATTGAATCTGGAGGAGATTCATAAGAGTTATTTAGAGTTTGCAAAAAAATTTAAAGGAACTCTCACTACTGAAACAATGCTGGTAAAAGGAATAAATGACTCATTAGAAGAGCTGAATAAAATTGCTTTATTTGTTTCTGAGCTGGATACCGATATTTCTTATGTTGCTGTTCCAACAAGACCGCCGGCAGAAAAGGATGTAAAAGGACCTGATATTGAAAGGGTAAATGCTGCAGTACAGATATTTAAAGAAAAAGGTATCAATACAGAATATTTGATAGGATATGAGGGCAATCAGTTTTCCAGCACCGGAAATATAAGAGAAGATCTTTTAAATATAACTTCTGTCCATCCTCTCAAAAAAGAAGCGGTAGAAGAGCTGCTCAAAAAGTGTGGAGCAGAATGGACTGATGTGGAAAAATTAATATCAGAAGAAAAGATAGTTAAAGCTGAATTTAATGGAGAAGATTACTTTGTAAGAAAGCTTAAAGATTAAAATTTCCTTTATGAGAAAATTTGCAATATAAAAATATTAATGTACCACTTTACAATAATAAAGTAATAAAGTATAATAGAGAAAAGTACTTAATTAGGAGGAATATAATATGAAAAAAAGAATGATTTTGATACTCTCTATTATTTTAGTTTTTGCAGTTGTATTAAGTGGTGCTGTTATGGCAGAAGATTCACTGGCTGAGATTCAGGAGAAAGGAAAGATAGTGCTCGGCCTTGATGACAGTTTTCCACCTATGGGTTTTAGAAGTGAAGATGGTGAGATTGTAGGTTTTGATATTGATCTTGCTAGAGAAGTAGCAGATAGAATGGGTGTGGAGCTTGAATTAAAGCCTGTTGAATGGGATGGCGTAATTTTAAGCCTCAAAAATGGTATGATAGATGTAATCTGGAATGGTTTAACTATTACTCCAGAAAGAGAAAAAAGTATTGATTTTAGCAGACCATATATTGCCAATCGACAGATAATAATTGTTCAGGACAGCAGTGATATAGAAGAGAAAGCAGATCTTGCAGATAAGGTTGTAGGTATTCAGCTGGGCAGCAGCAGTGTTACTGCTGTAGAGTCAGAACCGGAAGTTCTGGATAGCTTTAAAGAACTGCGCAAGTTTTCCAATAACACTGAAGCATTGATGGATCTTCAATCTGGAAGAGTAAGTGCTGTTGTGGTAGATGAGATTGTTGGCCGTTACTATATGAGCAAAAGGCCGGGCCAGTTTAAAGTTCTGGAAGAAAATTTTGGACGTGAAGAATATGGAATAGGAGTCAGAGATGGAGCTGACAGTTTCAGAAAAGCACTGAATGAAACTCTTGAAGAAATGATAGAAGATGGAACTGCAGCAGAAATTTCGGAAAAATGGTTTGGAGAAGATATTTTACTCAAGTAGGAGGATTTAACCGGTGGACTATATACTAAATGTATCCAGTTATATTTTAGAAGGAAGTATAGTAACATTTAAACTATATATTATTACAGCAGTTTTTTCTGTATTACTCGGAATACTTGGAGCACTCGGAAAAATATCTAAATTTAAATTTCTGAAGACAGTACTTGGATTTTACACCTGGGTTTTTCGCGGTACTCCACTGCTGCTGCAGCTGTTTTTTGCATATTATGGTCTGCCGGTAATTGGTATTACTCTGCAGCCGTTTCCGGCTGCAGTTTTAACCTTTATTGTTAACTATGCGGCATATTTTACGGAAATTTTTAGAGCCGGCATTGATTCTATCGATAAAGGCCAGTATGAGGCTGCACAGGTTCTTGGATTAAATTACCGTCAGACTATGACAAGGATTATTATTCCTCAGACAATAAAAAGGGTACTTCCACCAACGAGTAATGAAGCAATAAATCTTGTTAAAGATAGTGCACTTGTAGCAGCAATAGGACTGGGCGATCTGCTGAGGGCAGCAAAAGTTGCAGTAACCAGAGACTTTTCCATTGTACCTTTTATAATTGCTGCAGTTTTTTATCTGCTGATTAGTTCAGTAATTGTTACAGTTTTCCGCAAACTCGAGCAGAAATATTCTGTTTACGAATAGGTGATAGAATTGGAAATGATTAAAGCAGAAAAAATAAATAAAAGTTTTGGAGATTTAAAAGTTTTAAATGATGTTTCCTTCCAGATTCAGCAGGGTGAGGTTATATCTGTGATCGGTCCTTCTGGATCAGGGAAAAGTACTCTTCTGCGATGTCTAATAGGTCTGGAAGAGATAAATGGTGGAGAAATCTTTGTAGAAGGGTTATCAACCAGAAAAGAAGGAAAAAAAGCTTATAGAAAAATGGGTATGGTATTTCAGGGATTTAATCTTTTCCCCCATAAAACGGTGCTGGATAATTTAACTGAAGCCCCACTGATTGTTAAAAAAGAGAAAAAGGAAGCAGCCGAAAAAAAATCCAGAAACTTATTGAAAAAAGTAGGACTTGAGGATAAAGAAGATTCCTATCCTGCCCAACTTTCGGGTGGTCAGAAGCAGCGGGTTGCAATTGCGAGAGCTCTGGCAATGGAGCCGGACATAATGCTCTTTGATGAACCAACCTCTTCACTGGATCCGGAACTGGTCGGAGAAGTTCTGAGTGTAATTAGAGATCTGGCAGAAGACAAAATTACAATGATGGTTGTCACACATGAGATGGGTTTTGCCCGGGATGTTTCAGATAGAGTATTTTTTATGGATCATGGGAAAATTATCAGTGATACTGTGCCGGAAAAAATATTTGTTGATCCAGAATCGGAGAGAATACAGTCATTTTTGACAAAAATATTGAGTGAAAACAGGGGCCCTCAGCAGTGAGGGCTCTTTTTCTATATTTAAATATTATTATTTAAGGATTTTTTTAAACTCTGCAGTTCCCTTTTTGCATCTCTAAAATAATTTATCGGGAACTACTTGTTATTATTTTACTTGAAATATAAGATTGATGTGTTAAAATGTTTACAGTAAATTAACTTTAAGTCAATTTCAATTTAATAATACTTCTATAAGATTATAATAACAATAAAAAAGGGAAGTGATAAGTTTGATGAAAATAGAAGCAGATCTACACACACATACGGTTCACAGCGGTCATGCATATTCTACTTTAGACGAAATGGCCAGAGGTGCTTTTCTGCGGGGAATACGGATGATTGCAGTTACAGACCATGGTCCTAAGATGCCCGGGGGTCCACACGAATATTATTTTGGTAATCTTGATGTAATACCTGAGGAAATTTATGGAGTTAGAATTTTAAAAGGTGTTGAAGCCAATATTCTTGATAACGGAAAACTGGATTTACCACAGAAGTTACTGGAAAAATTAGACTTTGTTACTGCAGGAATTCATTCGCGAACAGGACATAATTTAAATAATAAAGCTGAATATACTGAAGCAGTAATAAAAGCAGTGCAGAACCCGGCAGTGGATATGATAACACATCCAGTACAAAAAAACTATCCACTAGATTTAGAAGTACTGGTAAAAGCAGCAAAAGAATATAATGTAATTTTAGAATTAAATGCCGGCTCTTATAATAAAAGAAAAACTTTTGAAAGAGCCAGAAAAGAAGATTCACTTAAACTGTTAAAACTGGCAAGCAGATACAGAGTGAATCTTGCTGTTAATAGTGATGCTCATTTTCACGATGAAGTTGGAGAAATTTCCTCACTGGACTTTCTTTTCAGCAGTGAAGATATTGATGAAAAACTAATTATAAACAAAAGTGCAGAAAGAGTTATAAATTTTCTAAGCAGGAAAAAACGGGGATTGTTTACCAGAAAGATCACTGGATAATCTCTGTTTTATTTAATTTAATGAGGTGAAATTAATGGAACAGCCGTACTACAAATATTCTCATTTTTTGAGAAAAAAATATGGAGAGAAGACATACAAACTGCCGGTTAATCTGCCCACCACCTGTCCAAACAGAGATGGTAACCTGGGTACAGCCGGCTGTTATTTTTGTGGTGAAAATGCTGCCGATTTTGAAATGCTGCCAGATAGTATGTCTGTTAAGGAACAGCTTTTAGAAAACAAAAAATATATTGGAGAAAGATATGGTGTGGATAATTTTATTGCTTATTTCCAGAACTTTACCAATACATATCTTCCTCTGGATAAATTAAAAAATTATGTTCAACAGGCAGCTGAAATTGAAGATATTGCAGCAGTATATTTTTCTACAAGACCTGATTCTATCAGTGATAAATATATTAGCGGTTTAAAACAGGTTATTGCACAAAGTGGGAAAGATATTAATCTTGCCTTTGAATTTGGACTTCAGACGGTAAATTACCACACACTTACAGCAGTTAATAGAGGTCACACTCTGGCCGAATTTATAGATGCACATCTTACTGCAAAAAAATATGGCCTGGAGACTGGAGCACATTTAATTTTAAATTTACCAGGTGATGATATGCTGGATGTACGGGAATCAGCTCGTATTTTATCTGCTTTAAAGATAGATCATGTTAAACTACATGCCCTATATATTAGAGAAAGATCTGTTTTTGGAGAAAAATATAAAAATGGAGAAATAGATCTTATTTCACTGGACGAATATATAGAAAGAGTAATTGTATTTCTGGAAAATCTTTCACCTGATATTGCTGTGCAGAGACTTCTGGGCAGAGCACCGGGTGATGAAACTTTATTTGTAAACTGGGACAGAGAATGGTGGGAAATACATGATATGATAATAAAAGAAATGAATAAAAGAGAAAGTTATCAGGGTAAAAAATTTAATTATCTGGATGGAAAAACACTAAAAAAGTTTAGTTAAACAGCTCAAATTATATCACAGGAATTTCTCGTATGTTTAGTTAAAATTTGTATACTAAAAACTTCAATATTTCTGCATCTGCTTTTTGGCATCATAATTTAATGATGTAGAAAGTACAGTAAATTCTATATTTATTGCAACTTTAAAATTTTTGTATTATAATTATCTATACAGTTAGAATTTAGTACTGTACGAAAATACAGTATTTAGAAGCAGAGGAGTGATTTTTATGGTATCTTTTTTGAAGAGAGTAGTACCAGATTTTATGGGTAATATTTTTCACAAAAATTGTGAGTTCCCACAGCATGCTAGAGAATCAAAAGAAGTTAAAATTCTTCATATAAGTGATACTCCTGAATGCATATATCCGTATATATATAAAGTTGTAGAAAAGAGCAGTGCAGATGTAATAATTCACACAGGAGATCTGGTTGATAATATAAAACTGGAATATGAACCGGAGCGTTATAAATCAAAATATCAGAAAAGATCTGCAGATTTTATCAATAATCTGGAGAAATTGACTGATGCCAGGATTATTTATGTACCGGGTAATCATGATATCAACAGTATTCTGCTGGATAATATAGATAGAGGTGAAGTTTATACAGAAGGCAGTATTATAGAAGTTGGTGGAGTAAAAATCGGTCTTGCTCATTATTCAGAAAAACTACCTCAGGATGCTCAAATAAATTTATTCGGCCACAACTATGACAGACCTTTTTCCGAAAACGGCATATTTTTAAACGGTATATTTAATATCAACTGTATTTTGCTCCCTTCCTGCAAAACATACAAATTAGATTATCCGCGGCTGGCTGAAAAAGGAAGAAAGTTAAACAGCAGTTTTTCTATGATCTAAAGTTAATATAATTTTAAACTTTCAGCTTAATTTTTTGGTTCTTCCACAAATTTGTGGACACATCAATTTTTTGAGTTAAATACTTAAGCTGGATATAAAACAGATATGTGAGATGGGAAACTAACCTATATATCTAAAAACAGCTATTTTAAGGTGGAATATTTTTAGCTGGATATTTTGATTATTAGACCAGATATCGAAGGAAGTTATATATAATTTATATATAACGATTTTGTATAAAAATTGTGTATAAAGTTTATATATAGAGAATATATATAGATAAGAAGTTTTCGGGAGGTTAATCAGATGAATTTTGTTCGTTCAGGACCGCGATATCTTTTTTTAAAAGCTGACTGTTCACAGGATCTTTCAAAAAAATTAATCGAAAAATTTAATGCGAAAAAAATGTCATTTCCAGCAGCAGTGGAAATAGCAGAGGAAGATTCTGTTATCGCATTTGTAGTTGCTGCTGAAAAAAACACAAAAAGGGTAGAGAATTCAGATGAAATTCTTTATATTCCCTGCAGTCCGCTTAAATTGATGGCAGAGATTATTAATAATCCTGAACTTGCAGAACATATAGAATCTCTGGAAGCCGGACCCGGACAGCTGGTAATGAGGATTCCTAAAAATGGAGAAAATGTTATAAAAAAAATAAAAGAATTTTACGGAGCAGAAGAAACCTCGATTCTGGAAGGTATAGATAGTGGTGGTTCTGATTCAACTATTATTTCTTTTACCGACCAGGCCATAAGATCAAAAGTAATGTCTGTGGCCCATGTTTTAAATAATATTCTTGTAAAAAAACCGTCAGCGGCAGTTTTCAATGAACTCAGACGAGATGCTGTACAGTATATTACTCAGGGAATAGATAATACAGAATGGTATGAGCTGAAAATTAATATTTACGATTCTGATGAATTATATGATCTTGAATATGAAAGACTGCTGACTATTTTATCTGATCTGGAGGTTGGAATAATTCTTGGCGAATCCTGGACAAAAGATCATGCTTTTGCCCTGTTTTCAATTACTGCCTATCAGTTGAGGCTGTTTACTTTTTTGTCTCCTCTGGAAATAAAAAAGATTTTAATAGGATTTGAATATAATGAAGCAGGAGAGCGGTTGGTAGATTATGATCTTTTCCATAAAAGTGACAAAATAAACTGGAGTCGGCTGGCAGAGGGAAAAGGAAAAGTGGATAGAAAGGTTGTTGCACAGAAATTCAGACAGGAAGTACTGGAACAACTTTCTGATACAGCTAAAAAAAGGTATTATGATTTAGAAGAAGAAATTACAGAAAAATCCAAATAAAATGATAGTGCGGACATAACTCAGCTGGTAGAGTGTTAGCTTCCCAAGCTAAATGCCGCGGGTTCGAATCCCGTTGTCCGCTCCATGCAATTTCCTTGATATAATAGTAAAGATAGCCTCCTTCCACAAAAATAATGGAAGGAATTTTTGTTTTAAAATAGCCATTTTGTAGCCATTGCTTCCAAAGAAATAAAAAATGGATGTCATCAAGCAATATGTGCAGCCTCTTTTTGAATAGTTGGAACTAAGTGCGAAGTAGATTAAGAACGTTTTTAATAGTATTTGTGTTATTTTTTAGTACATGGGTTCGCATAATGCGCAAAAAGAAAAGCTCCGAAGAGCTAAAATAGATTTAAACTCCTGTCTCATATTGAATTTTATATTCACTTATATCATCAGCATCTTTATTATCTCTTATTAATTTAATTCTTTCCGAAAAAGTTTTTGTAGCACCAGCAGGCCAATGAGTAATCACTATATCTGTTACTCCAAGAATATCTCCAAAATAATCATATAAACTAATCTTGATAATTACTCCACCAGGGAAATCGCGCTGCGAATTGTTTTTGATTTCTCCAACCATTTTCACAGAATTTTCATATGGATATTCTTCATCTATAAATTTAATCGATTCTATTTCAAACATATCAGAAAGATCTATTTTCTTTTCAGTCTCAGATTTATTTATCCAGCCCTTAATTGAATATCTACCATCTCGAAAATTAATACATATCCAATCATCTTGAGAATCTATAATTGGATAATTATCAATTAAAGTACCAGAATAAAAAACCCCTATTTTTTGTCCTCCAGGATAAGAATATATTGGTTTATCATAATGGAACTGCAGAGCTGAGGCAGAAGAGGACACTAAAACGACAATCAATAAAATCCAAATACATTTTTCCATAATTATTCTCCTTTTAAAAAGTCTTAACACTTTATCTTTTCTGGAAGAACATAAACTACAACTAATTATCTTTCAAATCTTTTACCACCAGTTGAAATAGAATAAATGAAATCAATATAGGGTAAGCGAATTATAATTTTCAAAACATCTTTACCTTTTTTGTCTGAGCCGTAATATTATTTTGGAATAATGTAAAAAGACCAGTTAAAATCAAGATGAATATCAATGTTAGAATTATGATTTTGTTTCTGTGTATCATGCTTAATACCACCTTGATTTTTATTAATCTACATTAACAATCTTGACTTCCCAATTTCCCATTGCATTAACTTCTAAGTAAAAAGTACCAGTTTTAGGACTGTAATATGATCCTTTACCTGCTCCCATTTGATTAGCTGCAATATTTACTAAATTACCATTTTTTTCGTAGAGATATATTTGAAATACTTCTCCGGAAGCACTCCATTGGATTTCCCAGGCATTATCAACTGTAAAAGGTCTTGTGCTTTGCATCCCGCTACCAGAATATTCTTTAATAATATTATTAGATAAGCTAGATTCCTTATTTTGATCAAGATTAATATTTAAGCTACTTACTAACTTATCATAGGCCTCCAGTCGAGCTATATCATTTTCAATAGCAGATATTTCATCAAGCTTTTGTAAAATATCCTCTCTAGTCATTTCTTTAGCCATAATTGCAGAAGAAAAGAAGAGAGATAAGATTAATATTAAAAAAATAATTTTTCTCATAATCCTTATCCTTTCGTTTGAAACTATTTTTTAATTTCATGTCCACCAAACAATTTGGGTTCTGCTAATATTTTTCCATAGGTATCCTTAAAATATACTTGAACATAATCATCAGAGTTAACTTTTTCTGTATTAATCAGCAATTTAGTAACTGAACTTGAGACTTGATCAACAAATCTTTCTTTTTCATGTTTGGCAGAATAATACCAAGAATCACTGACAATAACATTCACACTTTCCCAATCATCAAAAGCTTTTTCTACACCAAGAATTATTCCGTTTGTATCTTCTACAAATTGACTGACTTTCTCATTAAATATCCTATTGTTTTTATTATCTACGGCTTGTTGGCTGGGATAAGCTATAGTTTTAGTTTTTAAATTAGCTGTATAGCCACCCTCAGTAGTTTCGGTTATTAAATCTCCTTTAAGATTTTCGCCTTTTGTACCATATATCTGCTGTATCTTTTTAGGTTGAGGATGTTCTTTTAAATTAAATCTAAAGTTAGCTAACCCGCTATAGTAACCAACTGGCCAATCGTTTGGGATTGTAAATTCTTTTCTTATTTCACCGTTTTCAATCTCAATGAAATCACTTTTCATATTTAAAGACGAATTCATAATTGCCAATTCAAATATGCCACCGTCAGGCACATTAGAATTTATAGTCATAATAATTTTATCATCATTGGTATTGGTTTCTAGATTTATATCTCCTGAAAACTCTAAATTATATTCTTCACTTGTAGTTTTTGTTGTTTCTTGAGGGAGAGAATTATTACCGTCAGGAACTACTGTTCCAAGCAGTACAACAACTAACCAAATTCCTGCAACAATTTTCCCTTTTTTCGTGAACTTGTTTGACCGCATTACTAAAACTGGTCCAATAATAGGTATAAATATGGCAGCAAAAATTAATAAGAGTTTTTTCCAATTAAAACTCTTAGAATTATTGTTATGGGTTATATTACTTAAAGAATTTTTCCCTAAATTTACATCCATGTCGTCAAAATTCAAATCTTCTTCATCATTATCATTTAAATCTGATTTATTAATTTCATTAGTAGATTCCTTATTTAATTTCTCCCCGCAGTTACTGCAAAATTTATCATTTTCATCCATTTCACTACCACACTGAGGACAAAAAACAATGACCACTCCTTTCCATTTTTTGTCGAATTTTCAGATAATTTGTCGAACTTTTGTTCGCAAATCAAGTAAAAAAATTAGCAGCTGTTTCTTTTGCAAATAAATCAGCTTGCCTTTCAATTTTACTATACTGCATATCTATTCCTATCACGTACCCCATCTCCGGCATATCATACACTATATGTTCTACTTCGTGACAAAACACCTCCTTTTGAAGTTCCAGAGTTATATTACTGTTTATTATCACGTAGTAGTTCTAGAAAGAAGATAGGTATACGGAGCCATATATTCCTGGATTAAGTGGTAAAATTTTTTGATATATATTATTATCTCTGGCCCAATCTATGTAATTTATGTATGTTTGCTGGAAAGCTTCTCCCAGGCATCAGCTAGCTCTGAATCATTGAAGTTAGCGTTTTTTGACTAATTGATTTCTCTTTTCGTAATTTTTTTAAATGTTTGCTTAACATATATCCTTCTCCCAAATACTAATATTAAATTATCACAAATAGTGAAGATGTACAATATAAAATCACGAAAAGAGAGAAATTTATTTAAAAATACCTGATGAACTCACAATAAGTCATATTATTATAAATATAATATTTACATAATGTGATAGAAGTTATAGTTTGCTAGCAAACCTCGCGGGCTTGCCCCAAGGAGAGTCAAAAAAAGAGATAATAATTTATTCATTATTTTCAGATAATAATGAATATTAGTTTCGCGCTTTACACAATTAAAGTGCCGTGATATAATCTTAATAACTAAAAATACTGTATTTTTTTATAGTAGTTGTTTTGAAAGGATGAGAAGAGAGTATGTTTGCATATATAGTGAGAAGACTTTTATTGATTATTCCAGTTTTAATTGGTGTTTCACTGATTGTTTTTTTTACAATGCATCTTGCACCTGGAGATCCAGCGGTAATTATGGCCGGTCCTCAGGCATCTGAATCTGATATTGATGCAATCAGGGAAAATCTTGGTCTAAATGAACCTATTTATGTTCAGTACGGAGTTTTTATAAAGGGACTTGTAACTTTAGATATGGGTGAATCGGTACAGACCAGAGAACCTGTTATCAGTATGATAAAAAACAGATTTCCCAATACACTGGTCCTTGCTGTAAGCAGTATTTTAATTGCCAGCTTAATAGGTTTAACCGCCGGTATAATTGCTGCAGTAAAACAGTATTCATTATTTGATAATTTAAGTATGGTTATTGCTTTATTGGGTATTTCTCTCCCCAGCTTCTGGATAGGTACTGTTTTGATATATTTATTTGGTGTTAAATATAGAATTATGCCTATTTCCGGCCTGCCGGAAAACTGGTGGACAGTTGAGTGGCTTAAGCATCTTGTAATGCCTGCATCAACTCTGGGAGTAGCATCTGCAGCACTGATTGCAAGAATGACAAGATCATCTATGCTGGAAACCATAGGTAAGGATTTTGTAAGAACTGCCAGGGCAAAGGGAGTGGCAGAAAAATCAGTTATCATTAAACATGTTTTAAAAAATGCTTTAATTCCAATTATTACAGTGATAGGTTTAAATTTTGGGCGTCTGCTTGCCGGCACGGTAATAACTGAATCGGTTTTTGCCATAAATGGGATCGGAAGAATGATAGTGAGAGGAATCAGCACCCGCGATTTTCCTGTTGTTCAATCTTCCGTGATGATGGTAGCATTATTATTTGTTTTTATAAATTTATTTGTAGACTTAATTTATGCATATATAGATCCGCGGATTAGATATGAGTAGGGGCTGATAAAATGAGAAGAAATGAAGAAAAATTTGAAGCAGGGACTGTGTATAAATTATGGAGGAGTTTAAAGAGAAACAAAATGGCTCTATTTGGATTTGCACTGATAATTATTTATATATCAATTGCTATTCTGGCACCTTTTGTGGCACCATATGATCCCTATAAGCAGAGTCTTACCAACCGATTTAAACCTGTAGGAAGCGAAGGGCACCTGCTGGGTACAGATGAATATGGTAGAGATATTTTGAGCAGATTGATCTATGGTTCCCGTATTTCCCTTTCAGTTGGATTTTCAGCTGTATTTTTGGGACTTGTAATAGGAGTTTCTCTTGGGCTTGCAGCAGGTTTTTATCCCAAAGCAGATAATGTTATTATGCGGCTGATGGATATAATGCTTGCTTTTCCAGGTGTTCTGCTGGCGCTTTCCATAATAGCTGTTCTGGGTCCAGGTCTGATCAATGTTATTATAGCAATCAGCATCTGGTCTATACCGACATTTACCCGTATTGTAAGGGGGCAGGTTTTGTCTTTAAAGGAAAATGAGTATGTTATGGCCAGCAGGGCTTTAGGAGCTAAAGATCTGAGGATTATGTTCAAGCACATTTTACCCAACTGTTTGGGTCCGATAATTGTATATGCAACTTTAAGACTTGCATCTTCAATTTTATCAGCTGCCGCACTTTCGTTTTTAGGACTTGGTGCACAGCCGCCGCTTCCAGAATGGGGTGCCATGGTGAGCACAGGCCGTTCATTTATCTACAATGCTCCCCACATGGTAATAGTACCCGGTATAGCAATAGCTCTGGTTGTTTTTTCTTTCAATTTAATTGGTGACGGCCTCAGGGATGCACTGGATCCTGGAAGCCGTTAAAATAATAATAGAATTGAGAAGGAGGAGTAGTTTTGAAAAAAGTAAGTATTTTAATTTTGATGGTATTTTTAGTGACAGCTCTTAGTTTTGGTGTTTCAGCACAGGAAAAAGTAATTACCTATGCTACAAGTGGTGAGGTCGTGGGTCTATCACCGATTTTAACTAATGACTCAGCTTCTGCTACAGTACAGGTGCAGGTTTATGAGACACTGTTTTTGCGTGATGGAAAGACAAATGAAATAAAGCCAAATCTGGCTACATCTTATTCCAACCCTGATCCAAATACATGGATTATAGAGTTGAGAGATGATGTTCATTTCCATGATGGAACTAAGTTCAATGCAGAAGCAGTTAAATTTTCATTTGACCGCCTGAGAGATCCGGATGTTGCTGCACCACGGGCAAGTCTGCTTGAACCGGTAGATAATATTGAGGTGGTTGATGAATATACAGTTAAAATCACTACCAAATATCCCTATGGACCATTCCTGGCAGCTTTGACCCATTCTAATTCTGCCATTGTAAGTCCAACAGCAGTTGAAAAATATGGTGATCTAATGCAGAATTCATGTGGAACAGGTCCATTTAAAGTAGAAGAGTGGGATGCTGGAAATCAGCTGACACTTGTAAAGAACGAAAATTACTGGGGTGGAGAGGTTAAGATTGATAAGGCAGTTTACAAAGTAGTTCCAGAAGCTGCCACACAGGTTGCCATGCTGGAAACTGGAGAAGTTGATTTTATTGATGCAGTTCCTTCAGAACATCTAATGCGCCTTGAAGCAAATCCAGAAATAGATATTGATATGGTAGAAGGTACACCAATAAGATATCTTGGCTTTAATTTTGAAAGAGAAGAATTTAATAACAGGACTTTAAGAAGAGCCATTGCCCATGCAATAGATCGCGAAGGAATCATTTCTACAATGAATGGTCTGGCATATAAATCTTATGGTATAATCGGACCTAAAGTATTCGGTTATACAGAAGAAGTAGAAGATTATGGTCAGGAATATGATCCAGAAAAAGCTAAAGAACTTTTAGAACAGGCCGGTTATACTGATGGGTTTGAGACAACTATCTGGACCTCATCTGTTGATACCGAATATATGCGTAATGCAGAGATGATTCAGGCTATGTTAAAAGAAGCTGGGATCAATGCAGATATCAGAACATTAGAGTGGGGTGCCTATTTAACAGAAACCCGTAAAGGAAACACAGATCTATTCTTATTAGGATGGTCCAACTTAACTGCAGATGGAAGTGAACTGATCTATCCAAACCTTCATTCAGATAATATTGGTGGAGCAAATAGATCCTTCTATGATGGTGCAGATGCATATATAGAAGCATCTCGCGGTACAGTTGATCAGGAAAAAAGACTTGAATATTTAAGTAAAGCAAACAACTATTTAGTTGATAATGCTGTCTGGGTACCACTTTATCATCAGTCGGTCTATGTTATCTATAGAGACAGAGTTAAAGGCTTAACAATTCAGCCTAATGGTAACTGGTATCTAAAAAATGTTGATGTAGAATAGCTGTTATAACAGCTGTACAGAAAATTAAAGTTAATTCAAGGCCTCCTGTAAAGGAGGTCTTTTTTTGTGCTATAATTTGCCTATATACTGGTAATGTTGTAAACTATAATTAGCAGATAAATTTATAAAGGATGATTATATGCAGAAAAGAATAAGAGATTATTTAAATGTAGAAAAGTACAGCAGTTTAAAACCCGGCAAATTGAACAAAATAACTGATGTTAAAGGTATTAAAGTGGGTCACTCTACCCTTGCAGATGGTGACATACAGACAGGAGTAACTGTATTAATGCCACATGAAAATAATATTTTTAAAAATAAGCTGAGGGCTGCTGTTCAGGTTATAAATGGATTTGGCAAAAGTATCGGTCTTGAACAGATCAGAGAACTGGGAACTATTGAATCTCCTATAGCACTTACAAATACACTTAATGTAAGTACAGTCTCTACTGCTGTAATAAAAGATGTGATAGCACAGAATGAAGATATAGGTGGGAAAGCAGGCAGTTTCAATTCGGCTGTTTTTGAATGCAATGATCAGTATCTTAATAATTTAAGGAAGTTAGCAGTACAGGAAGAAAATTATTTTATAGCCAGAGAAAATATCAAAACTGATTTTTTAGAAGGTGCTGTTGGTGCAGGTAGAGGTATGTCCTGTTATGGTTTAAAGGGTGGTATTGGGTCTTCTTCCCGCAGATTTGAAGCTGCTGCTGATGAATATCACTTAGGGGCACTTGTGTTAAGCAACTTTGGTAAAAAGAAAGATTTTTTGCTGTATGGAAAAAGTTTAAGTGATATAATGCCTCAAGAAAATGATAAGGAAAACAGTGAAGATAGGAAATATAAGTCCAAGGATGGATCGGTTATTGTAATACTTGCCACTGATATTCCTCTTTCATCAAGACAATTAAAAAGATTATGTGTTAGAGCCGGGGCGGGTCTTGCCAGAACAGGGACATATATTAGTAATGGTAGTGGAGATATAGTGCTTGCTTTTTCTACTGCAGATTATATAAGTGAATATACAAAAGATTTTTTTCTGGAAAATAAAATTTTGAAAGATAGAAAAATGGATGTTGTTTTTAAAGCTGCTGTTGAATCAACTCAGGAAGCAGTTTACAACTCGATGATTACTGCTGAACCTGTGGCTGGATTTAAAGAACACAGGCGGGAGTCATTAAAAAATATATTAATTGCTGAGAAAGGTGATGAATATGAACAGTAAGAAGATCATCAATGATTTTGAAACTGCTGTTCTGGAAATTATTTCTTTGTCTGGAGCTGATGCAGGTGATATAATGGTTATAGGAGGCAGCAGCAGTGAGATTAAAGGAGAAAAAATAGGTTCATCTACAGATTTAAATATAGGTGAAATGATTATAAAAAGATTGATTAAAATACTGGAAGAGAAAAATATTTATTCTGCAGTACAGGGCTGTGAGCACATCAATAGAGCTCTGGTAGTAGAAAAAAAATATGCAGAAGAAGAAAAATTGGAAGAGGTAAATGTAATACCCCATAGAAATGCCGGTGGGGCTTTTGCCACTGCAGCATATAAATATTTTTATGATCCGGTTATGGTTGAAAATATAAGAGCAGATTTTGGTATAGACATCGGAGATACATTTATCGGTATGCATTTAAAAGAAGTTGTAGTTCCAGTAAGACTTTCAATTAAAATCATTGGGGAAGCACATCTTACTGCCTGCAGAACAAGGCCCAGAATGATCGGTGGAGACCGGGCCAGGCACAAAAAACTTTGATAATTTTTCAGGAGGTAAATATATTTGAAATTTATACACCACATAATGGATAGAATGATACTGTTTATAACAGGGAGAGCTCTGGTTGTACTTTCCGCTAAAGACAGCCGTATAAAAAAAGAGCTGGAATACTGGCCCAAAGAATTTACTGCAGCTCTTGCAGCGGACAGACATGGACCTTTTATGGTCGTCAAAAAAATAAATGATAAATTACATTATCTTGGATTTAAAGAAGATGAGAAAATTGCTAATATTAAACTATATTTTAAAGATGAAGAGCTGGCATACCAGGTTTTTTCTGTAAAAGAGAGTATTAGAGATTCTTTTTCTGAACACAGATTAATTATAGATGGAGATTTTTCTGTTGGAGTATCTCTGATTTACATGCTCGAGATTTTAGAATCATATTTGCTTCCATCATTTATAACAAAAAATATACTGCCAGGTAAAACAAAAAAAGAAACAGGAAGAGTAATGCTTTTTCTGCATGCTCTGACGTTAAATAAAGAGAAGGGTGAATGTAATGAGGTTTCCTGAATATTACGAATTTTACAATCCAGTAAAAATAAATTCCGGCAAAAATGCTCTATCAACTCTCGAATATGAAATGGAAAGACTAAAAATTAAAAAACCATTTATACTTACAAATGAAATGATAGATGAATTAAATATGCTTGATCTGCTGCTTGAACATCTGCAGGAATTTGATATCAGTGAGAGGCATATCTTCAAAAAAATACCCAGTATTTCTTCTGTAGATGTCGTAAGAAAAGCAGCTGAAGCTTTTAGAGAAAATGAGTGTGATTCTATTATTGCTTTAGGTGGAGGATCTGTAATAGACACTGCTAAAGGTATAAATTTAATGATTTCTGAAGGTGCAGATGATATAAGAAAGCTGATGGGAGTGGAAACAGCACATGGAGATATGAAACCTTTAATTGTAATTCCCACAACTTCTGGAACAGGATCTGAAGCAACAGTAGAAGCGGTAATAACAGATAAAGAAAGAAAATTGAAATTAGAGTTCTTTTCTAATAAACTTCTGCCTGATCTGGCAGTACTTGATCCCAGAATGACATTTCCCCTTCCAGCCCGTCTTACAGCTTCATCGGGGGTTGATGCCCTTGTACATGCGGTAGAAGCATATACAGGACTTCAGAAAAATCCTTTAAGTGATAATTATGCACTTACAGCAGTGAAATTAATCGGTAAATATTTAAGATCTGCCGTCAAAGAAGGAGATAATACTAAATACAGGATGGCTATGGCAAATGCTTCTTTAATGGCGGGGATAGCTTTTTCTAATTCGATGGTTGGTATTATACATGCTATTGGTCATGCCTGTGAATCTGTTTCTGATGTTTCTCATGGTGATGCAATTTCTATACTGCTTTCACACGGAATGGAATATAACTTAAAGTTTGATTACTGCAGGAATTCTTATTCTGATCTGCTGCTTTCTCTGGCTGGCCCGGAAATATATGCAGCTATGCCAGCAGAAAAACGTGCTGAAGCTGCAGTAGAACAGGTAGTTAAACTGCTTGATGAACTAAAAGAGCTGGCAGATATTCCAAGAAATCTAAAAGAAATCGGTATAAAAAAAGAAGATTTCGAAGAAATTGTAGAAAAAGCAATCCATGATGGGACAGTGCTGGCCTCTGCAGGTAGAGTGGAAAGAGAAGATATTCGTTCTATTTTAGAGGCTGCATATGAGTAAAAAGCAGGAATTTATTCAGTTAAAACTTTCAGTTTTTTAGATAAATTCTCCAATTTCTTTAAAAAAAATATTTATATGCAGGACAAAAATAATAAATAGAGAATAAAGAGAATACGGTTATAATATTGAACAGCAGAATGCTTATAGATACCGCCCGAAGGAAGGGGTTGGTATAGTGGAAAGGAATGTTGTTTCGTTTTATGGGCTTGGTTCTTTTTACCTTGAATTTAATGGTGCTGTAGTGGATGGTAGTGACTGGGTTTCAAGGCGGGCCCTATATCTTTTAATGTATCTTGCTGTTCAGAGAGATAAGACTGCCAATTCTGAAGAATTGATGGAAGTATTTTGGCCTGAGTCGGATCCTGAGGACGCAAAATCAAAGCTGTACAATACTGTTTACCTTCTGCGCAAATCTTTAGACAAAGATGGACTTCCTAAAAATTTTATTGAATCGGTAAGTGGTGGATATGAGATTAACAGCAGTTATGAAAGCTGGTGTGACTGGAGATATTTTGAAGAGAGGGTAAAAAAGCTGCTATTGAATGGAAAAGATGAGATTTCTGTTCTGGAGATGGAAAATCTTTTTCTCCTCTACAGGGGAGATTTTTTGCCTGCTGTTAAATATGAAGCATGGACTGAAGTTTATAGAGAAAAACTGAGAGAATACTACCTGAATCTAATAGAAATCCTGACGGAAAAATTATACGAAAATCAGCGGTACCGTGATACAGTAAATTATCTTCATAAAGGAATAGAATATGATCCATATAGAGAAAATTTTTATCTTCTCTATATAAAGGCACTGGTCAAATTAGGCAGAATTGCTGAAGCTATCAACAGCTACAAAAAATGTGAAAAGATATTGAAAGAAGAACTTGATGTTCTTCCAGGGCAGGAATTAAAAGAAGAATATCACCGGATAAAACTGAGCAGAGATATCAGCGGCAGGATAAAAGAAAGCATGGACGATAATCTACTGATAAAAGAAGGTGCAATGCGCTGTGATCTGGATGTTTTTAAAAAGATATATGAGCTGGAATTACGGCAGGTTAAGAGAATAGACAAATCATTTACTTTGATAACAATAAATTTTGAAGATATAAAACTTGCTGTTTCTTTTGAAGAAGTTGTAAATAAAATAAGTAGAACTTTAAGATCAGGAGATGCTGTATCCAGTGTCAACAAAAAAATCCATGTTATTCTTCATGCTATGAGCCTTATCGACAGTGGAATAATAATGCGGAGATTTTATGAGCTGTGTGATGAGCTTGAACTGGAAAATAAACCAGAAATTGAAATTAAAGAAATAAAATAAAAGTAAATTTTTTTAAAAAACCACCAATTTTAGGTGGTTTTTTTATGTTTGGAGAAATTTTAGAGATATATTATAAATTTTTGTTAGTAAGTTTTGTTAAGATTAATACAGAGAGGTGGTGGAGTAATTGAAAGTAATAAAATATTACAAAATTATAGTTTTTGTTTTATTATTTTTTATATTTTCTTCACCAGTTTATGCTGCAGAAAATTTATTACTTAATGATATAAAAGAAAAAACAGAGGAAAGCAATAATTTTTTCGGTGACAATAATCTGTATAATATTAATCTTAGTTCAGCTAAAAAAATAGGCAGTTCAGCAGTTATATTACAGGTTGGTAGTTTTAATAGAGCACATATTTTTCAAAATAAATTTTCAGAATTCGGTAACAATTCTGCATTAATTAAACAGTATGGTAATGATAATTTTGCAGATATAAAACAGTTTGCTTTTAATACTAAAGCAGAAATAGGACAATATGGAAATGAAAATAAGGCATTTATAGAACAGTACAAAAGAAATAAAAAAATATCTGTAAATCAGATTGGAAATAATAAAGAAATTAAGATAATACAGTATTAAAATATAAATAGATTTTAATGTCATCTCTGAGTCAGTTGTTTTTGTCAAGGAAAATCTTATTCAGAAAGGAGGTTTAAAAATGAAAAAGCGTATTTTTGTTTTAACTCTGGCTGTTTTCTTTGTTTTTGCTTTAACTCTGGCTGCAGCTGCTGATGGCCATCATGGAGTATGGGGTGGAGATTTTGCAATGATTGAGCAGTGGGGAGTTATGAATACAGCTTCAATAACCCAGAATGGATTTGGTTATGGTGGCTGTGGATGTCCAAGTTATTGTGGAGATAATGTTGGTTTAATTTTCCAGGAAGGTTTTGGAAACAATACCAGCTTAACTCAAACTGGATCTGATAACTTCGCAATGTCTAATGCAGATGGTCATGGAAACATGATTACTCAGTCCCAAAATGGTCATGATTTAACAGCATTAGCTTATCAGCATGGTTATGGAAACACAATTTCTCAAACCCAGACAGGCAAAAGAAGCTTAAGCTTTGTAACTCAGTGTGGTGTAGCTAACACAGCAGTTACAAATCAAAGTGGAGACAGCTGCCGCTGTCTTGATGTTGCAGTAATTGGCCAGCATGGTTTTGGCAACTATGCTTCTATCACTCAATATTAATCAATAATATTTATTACAGTTTTAAATAATTAATTACTGTTACTCAGGTAAAATGCAGTCTGAAGTTATAATTAAGTTCTTCAGGCTGCTTTTTACTAATATTTAAAAGTGACTGCTTTATATTTTTATTCAGACAATAAAGAAGTAAACCAGCATCTTGATAATTTAATAGAAAGAGGTGGAAAGATGTCTTTAAATTATTTTTTTAAACTTTTACTTATCTGTTTTATATTTACCGTAATTTTTTCTGTTCAGTCTGCAGCACAGGATGTGGAAGATAGAATTAAACTGATTCAGGCTTCACAGGAGCTGTCAGAAGAAGCAGAAAACAGTGTGAAGGGTCAGAGTGGTATCAGCCTTTATGTTACAAATTATCATTCTGGGGAAAAAGAACTAAATCTTGGTGGAAAATTTGAAGATACCATTATGGAAAACTGGTTATCAGATAATATCAGATTGGGATATGTTATTGAAGGTATATATTTAGAAGATGAAGATATAAATTTGGCCGGTTTTTTATCTTTTAAAACAACACTTGTAGATAAACTTTTTTCTCCATATATTGGTATAGGTGCGGAATTTATGGGGAAAGCAGATTATCAGGGTTTTGTCGGTCTTAATCTCACAGATTACTTTTTTGTCGAAACAAAATTTATCAATGATAAAGATGAATTTGATAGTGGAGAATTTTATTCTGTGAGTGGTTTTAAAATAAGTTTTTAAAATATGACAGACAGAATTGGTTAAGTAATATTTTAAAATCGAGGTGAAAAAAATGCCTAGAAAAGTAATTTTGTCAGCTGCTGCTGTTTTATTTATACTGTGTTTTCTTGGTTCATCTGCAGCCGCTTCTACTGTTACAAGCTGGAAGTTTCAAATTTTAAATGACCCGGATGCAAGGCAGGTTGCACAAAATATTGCCAGTTTACAGAATGAGATGACACTTTCTAAAGATCCGATTGCCCAGTTTATAGATGGCCTCAACGGCAGGATTATGAGCATTATACAGCAGGATATTGTCAACAAAATGTTAGAAGATAATATTGGTGATGGGCAGAGTTATGAAGTGGGGGATATAGAAATAGCCATATTTGAAGATGAACAGACCGGAGAAGTGACAATAATATTAACAAATAAAATTACAGGTGAAGTAACAGAAATTCGATATAATACTGACGAATGGCCTACTGGTGAAGATTTATATTAGTATCGGAGGTGGCATGTAGTGGAAGAAATGATTGCTTTATTATTAATTGTTTCTCTATTTGTAGGTGGTCCAGCAGGTTTAACTCCAGAAAAAGCTGAACAGCAGGAAGAGATTTATTCTGAGATAGATATGCAGGAGATAATTCATTCGGCTGACCAATTATTGACATCAAAAGAAAATGTTACAACAGCAACACAGCTTCTGGCTTCACTGCCGGAAGTAGAAGAAAAACATCAGGTGGCCATCTATGACATTAAGGATAAAACAGGACAGTACAGTGAAATAGGTTCTTATGTGGTGACACAGGGAGCAACTGAGATGTTGATTACAGCTTTAATTAGATCAAGGCAGTTTGAAGTACTGGATAGAATTAATTTTAACAACTTTATGACAGAACAGAACTTAGTAAGCCAGGAAAGAACTGCAGCAGATGATGGTCCTACAGTTGGAGAAATGCTGGGAGCTGATTATTTAATTGAAGGAGCAATAACAGAATACCAGATAGATAGAAAGACAGGAGGTCTGGGCCTTATTGTTGGTGGAAAAGGTGGACAGCAGGAATATGCTGTAGCAAGCTGTGCTGTTGATCTCAGGGCAACAGACACCACCAGCGGAAAAGTAGTCTGGGCTAAAAGTCTAAAAAAAGAAATAGTGGGAGAAAAAATTGGTTTTCAGGTATTTTCTTTTATGGGAAACAATATAGTTGAATTTGAATCAGGGCGTGGAAAACAGGAAGTCATTAATCTTGTGGTGAGAACTCTTTTAGAAGAAGCTGTTTATAAATTATGTGAAAGTCAGACTCTTTAGTTTTTATAACTTGTAGTAGGAAAAAATTTAATATTTATCATAATCGATTGATTTTCTGTGTGAAATTTTTAATATAAGTTAATTTAAAATTCTTTTAAATAAAAGCCTTTCCACTACAAGGCGGGGACTGACTTTCAGTCCCCGACCTAATTGAAAACCAAAATTATATTTTGGAGAATTTTTAGAGATATATTATAAATTATTAATAGTATAATCTGTTAAGATGAATTTAGATAGGTGGTGGATAGAAATGAAATTAAAGGTAAGCATAAGCCTTATTATATTAATTTTATTATTTACTATAAATATCGAAGCTTCTGAAATATATCTGGGCAGTTTTGCACCCAGAGAAGATGAAAGCTATGTTTTTACAGTACCTTTTTACGAAATAGAAGATAGTATATTAGCAGTTTATACAGAAAATAATTTTTTTAGCTCAGACCAGAAAGTAATTAATTCTGCCATCTTAAATCTGCTGTCTCAGGAGGGTGTGGTTCCACTTGATACAGGTCATATAAATATAGATAAAAATAGGATCATTAGAAATCAGCAGATAGCTTTTCAGATTAAACTAAGACCTGATTATGAACCAGGGGTTTATAAAAATACAGTTATATTTACTGGAGAAAACTTTAAAAAAGAAATGGGGATTTCGTTTGATATCAGACCCTGGAGACAGATAGAAAATGGAAGCACCTATAATGCTGTTATAGACAACATGGAAAATAGAAATCACAACCTCTACAGTTCAGGACAGCAAAAAATTATAATTAAAAGCAACTGTGACTGGAGGCTTAAGGTGATCCTGGATGGAGATATAGATAATAACATATCAATTTTGCTGGGGACTGATTCGGAAAGTAGACAGATTACAGATCATTCTAATGAATTTATAAATATCAGTCAAAAAGAGATGCTGATTGCAGAGGGATCAAAAACAACGACTTTAAAATCGGGCCAGGTGGAAATATATTATCAGCTAAAAATAGAAGATTTCAGAAAAATAAATGCCGGAAAAAAGAGTTATCAGCTGAACTTTATTCTGGAGTAGTTAATAATAAATGATATTAATATTACTTAAAGTAATATTTAATATAAATGCTGTGTGTGGATCAATTTTTAAAAATTAAAAGGAGGAAGAAGAGATGAGATTAAAATGGTTGGTACTTACGGTTGCTTTAATGTTGGTTTTCTCGAGTGCAGTAATGGCAGATTATACAGGTGTATTTACAGATCCATTTGACTGGGCAGAAGGAAAAGATGGTGGAACTTACTGGGAAGCTAATTATGCAAATTATGATGATCATTCAGGTGATGATGGATTAGTATTTTACAATTATGTTGATTCAGATGATCCCGGTACTTTAACTCTACTGGAGCCGATGGACAGAACCGGATATACACTTGATTCTGATGGCCGTAATCAGCAGGTAGAAATTCTTATTGATGTAGAGGCATATATACCCTGTTTCTTAGAAATGAAATTAACAGGTAACCAGGGAACAACATCTGCTATGAGCTATGGTGCTGACGCAGCGGGCCAAACAACAGCAACTGGATATCACATCGTTTTTGACAATGAAATCGGCGGTTATTTAAATGAAAACTGGGTTTCCCTGGGACACGGCCAAAATGCAGAAATAACTCCCGACCAGAATGTATTTATAGGTGCATGTGATATGTTTGCAGTAGAAGTTATTTCTAATGACCAGTACAGCTATGCTGTTGAATCAAGCTCACTTCTACATCAGGGCGGAACAGCAAGATTGGATATGTATATGAATACCAGTTATGATAATGGTACAACCTGGGTAGAAGATGTATTTGACAATGAAAATCCGGCTGAAAAATACTATATTGAAAGAGGATCAAATGTAAAATCAACATTCTTACACAACTTTAAAGTTCCTTTCAATATGGAAACAACACATGGCCGTTATGATGGTGAAGTAATATTTAGAGCTGCAACAATCTAACAGTATATTTAAAGTTTAATGTTATTTGATAATTAAATTCTTTCCACTACAAGGCAGGGGCTGATTTTCAGCCCCTGAACAAGTAGAAAGGAGTATTTATATGAATGTATATAAAAAGACATATCTAAATTTTTTTGTTATTGTATTTTTGGCGTTTTTTTTAATTTCTTTTTCTTTTGATACTTCGGCTACAGTCCGGATAGAACCTGCCAGAATTATACTAAATGCTCTGGAAAAAGAACACAGCACCGGTATGATAGAAGTGATTAACAGTGGTGAAGAAGAGGTAGAATTAACAGCACTGCTTAATGACTGGGCACTGGATGAGAGGGATGCAGTGGTATATTATGATCCAGGAGAAACAGATTACACACTGGATGGAGTAATTAAATTTAATCCAAGACAGTTTGTAGTACCACCTGGGAAAAAACAGATTGTTAGATTTACCATATCCAGACCGGAAAATGAGAAAATTCCAAAAGAGAGAAGAGGAGTTGTATTTTTTGAACAGGAAACAGAATATATGGATGTTGCTACAGGTTCAAGAGTAAAAACTCAGGTTGGAACAGTTATCTACTATATACCGGAAGGTGTAAAATACAGTTTTAAATTTACAGGCTTAAGGGTTTACAATACTTCCGAATCACTGCCGCAGGGAATTGTTCTCAGACTTCAAAATGATGGTGATGCTCATATGAGATATTATCCTTCATACAAAATAGTGGATTCAGAAAATAAGATTGTAGAGGAAAAAACTTTTAACGAATTGTTGATTTTACCTGGTTATGAAAGGCAGTTTTCGTTTTTTTTGGAAAATAAATTGGCTCCAGGGGATTATAAAGTACTGCTTGAATTTAAATTCTACAATACAAACAATAAAGCCGAATATCAGATTCCCATAAAAATAGAATAGGCTGTGATAAAAATGAAAAAAGTATTATTTTCATTTTTGGTTATTCTACTGCTGCTTGTAATTCCTGTTAATGCACAGGATATAAAAGAAGATAAACCCGAAATTGAGACAAATATTGTATTATTAACTCTGTTTGATATAAATAAGGAACAGGTTTATAAAAAAGATGATTTTTTTGAACTGTTTTATTTTTATGATGAAGATTATGTTTTATTACCTGCCAATTTAATAGTACCTTACCTTGAAGTGGAGTTAAATTTTAATAGAGAATTATCATTATTAACCTTATATAAAGGTAACAGAGAAGTAAAAGTAGATCTCAAAGATAGAAAATACCTTGATCATTCTGAATGGGATGACTGGGTTCCTATTATCTATGGAGGAGAATTTTATCTTACAAAAGAAGTCTTTAGTTATTTAACAGGATACAAAATAGACTGGATTAATTCTATGCAGGAGCTGTATATTGAAGGCGAATTTATTGAAGAATTATCTCAGGAAGATATAACAGATGCAGAGGAACTTGAAGAAGAATATAAAAAAGAAGAAAAAGAAATACTGGGAGATGAAGAAAGGTTTCAGCTGAGTTCTGTTCACTACAGAATCGGTATTAATTATGAAGAAGAAATTTTTGATCTTGAAACCAAAGAAATATATGGAGATTTAAATTTTTACGGTAGAAGTGGGAACTGGGCATACTATCTTAATAATGATTTAAGTTATGACCTGAATAGTGAAGAAATCGATTATGATCTGGAAAGAATAAAGTTTAAATATCAGGAAAATAATAAATTAATAATTATCGGTGACCACAGTATGAATTTAGAAAATACCCTGGGTGGAAAAGATATGCAGGGTATATATTTTTCAATACCTGATAAATTATCATATAAGTTAATACCATATACACAGCTCTCTCTGGACTTAAAAAAGGATGATGAGATATCTATATATGTAAATGGGAAACTTTTCAAAAGTCAAACAATTAAAAGTGATGGTTTATATACATTTAATAATATAGAATTGAGATCAAAATATCTCAATAAAATTGAAGTAGTAATAATTGATAAAAAAGGTGAACAAAAAATTATTACTAAATATCTCTCAGGTTCATCTGATATTATACAGCCGGGAATTAAAGAAACTGAACTTTTTGCAGGCAGACATAGAGATGATAATTATTCTGAAGATGAGTGGGAAGGTTATTTTGCAGGTGTAAAAAGCAATTATGCTCTTAACAGCAGCATATCTGCACATACTGAAAGTTTTATCTACAATGAAGATGAGCTGGAATTGGAAGATAGAGATTCTGATGATGAAATTTTATCTTCAATTACAGGAATATCGTTCCGATTTACTAATTCTGCTGTGGTAAACCTTGACTGGCTAAATGCTGGAGAAATGAAAAATATAGAAAGTGGAGCTCAGGCAAATATTATTTATTCATTTCTGAGAGGTTATATAGAGGGTCTATATTTATATATTCCACCAACAGTTGAGCAGTATACAGAAAAAGAAGAAGGAGAAAACGCATCAGTTAATCTGCGCTGGGATTTAAACAGCCGCTGGAGTATAAATCCATCTATAGGTCGGGTAAGCACTTTAGAAGATAGACTGGATAAAAGCGATTATTATAATTTTAAAATTATCTATAATCCCGGCTGGAGAAATTACAATTCTCTTTCTCTATATTATGAGGAAAATGAATCAGAATTTCTAATAAGAAATAATAATAATCAGCTGTTTCTTATTGCCGGAGATAAAATTAGAGAAGGAATACTGCTGAAAAACAACATTTATGGCAACAGCTTTAGAATTTCCAGTGATTTAAGATATTATGATAATCAGATTGAAATTTTGGATATATATGAAGATAATTATCAGGAAATAGAAGCTGATCTGGGTTTTTATAAGAGATTTGGAAACTATCTTCTGCTTTCTTTAAATTACAGTGGAGAACAGGAACGTGATGATGAAGGAGTAAGATATTATGATAGAGAATATGATGGTCAGCTTAGGCTGTCTTTTGCAGAAAGATCTTCTTTAACACTGGGTGCCAGCAGGGACTATGAAGAATCAGAAAATGGTACAGATGAAATAGATAATGAAGATAATGAAAGAATAGAAGAAGAGGCATTTTTAAGATTGAATTATTTCTTCAATAGAGATTTCAGCCTTACAGGAGAACTTAAAGATTACAGTTCGGAATTTAGAATAAATTATCAATCTTTATATCTTTCTGGAAATTATTATTTTCCCAATAATCCCGGTTATATCCAGTTATTTGGCGAATATATTATTCCTGAAGAAGGAGAAAACGGTATCTCATTTGGTGCAGTTTTCGATAAAATTAGAAACGATGACAGTGAAATAAGGCTTGAAATCGGAAGAGAATATTCCGATTACTTAAATAATGATTATGAAGATTATGTTATGGCCTCATATGCACATGCATTTTCATTTATAGGTGATGAGATAAAGCCATCCCGATTTACTGATTTTGAGCCGCGTCCAATTGTGGCAGGTTATGTGTATCTGGATGAAAACTATAATGGTATTATGGATGCTGGAGAAAAGAAACTGGCAAATATGCCGATGCGTTTGGGCAGTATGACAGCTCTCAGTGGTGATGATGGTATGTATATTTTTAAACCATATTTTAAAGATCTTTATATGCTTAATTTTGACTACAGGAATTTAAGAGCAGATTACACACCAATTACTGATGATATTCTGGTCAAAATTAAGGATAATCAAAATATTGTGCAGAATTTTGGAGTAACAATAAATGGTACTGTGGAAGGCAAAATCTTTATCGATAAAAATGCTAATGGAATAAAAGATGAGGAAGATGAAGATTTAATGTGGGGTGGTGTAGAACTAAAAGGGCTTAACAAAAAAGATTATACAAATGCCAGAGGAGAATT
>JBNJGL010000009.1:0-54935 GCA_051747745.1 Bacillota bacterium
CTGACAGCCTATATAATAATTCAAGAGTGAAGGATATAGTGGAAAATAATTAATAAATCTTTATGAGTCAGCCTTTAATAGGGCTGATTTTTATTATTACTGGAAATATTCTTGAGTTAGGTGATTGAAACTATGTTCAGCAGGATAGATCTTTTGGTCGGTCTGCTGTCAAAGGGGAAACTCCGAACTATTCAACAACTTCAATTTCAAAGATATGCGGCCACAACTTACCGGTTACAAATAGCCTGCCGGTATGTTCATCAAAAGCAATGCCATTTAAAACATCTATTTCATGTGTATAATTTTCCGGATCAATAATACCGGACACATTGATCATAGAATTTATTTCTCCATTTTCAGGGTCTATCCGCAAAATATAGTCTTCAAACCATACATTGGCAAAAATTTCACCATTTATATATTCCAGTTCATTTAGATTAGAAATTTTTTCTCCATATGCCGCTACTTCTATAGTTTTAAGCACCGAAAAATCTTCCGGGTCTCTGTAATATATTGTATTACTTCCATTGCTCATTATTAGGTACTTACCATCATTTGTCAGCCCCCAGCCTTCGCCTTTATAATTGAACTTTTGCAGCAGATTAAAATTCAGATCATAAACATAGGCAGTATTTTCCTTCCATGTAAGCTGATATATTTTATCGTTCAGTATAGTTATACCTTCTCCAAAATGATTTCCGGGAAGATTTTTTGTTTTTACTATTTCACCAGTATTTAAATTGATCTTTTTTAATGATGATTTACCATACAGTCCAGTACCTTCATATAAAAAGCCATTGAAAAATTCCAGCCCCTGAGTAAAAGCTCTGCTGTCATGTGGATAGGTATTAACAATTTTAAAGCTGTAAGTTTTAATTTCTGCAGATGCATCAGATGTGACGGCAAAAATAATAAGGATTAATAAAGGTAATAATATCATTTTTTTCATCATGTCTCCTTTCTCTCCTGTAATAATTATTCTTCAGAAAAGTTAAAGTGCCTGCAAATATTATTTTTTTTTCTGCAAAATAATTATTCTGGTTAAAAAGAAGAGTATTTTTGAGTATATAAATTTTAATCAACTGAGATATGCTTTAATAAGCAGTGAAGATATTTAAGTTTTAGTATGATAATAACGATAATAATTACGTGGAAGATTAATGAAGAGTCAGAGATGAAATGACTTTACATAAATATGATTAAATAAAATTTGTAGAGAAAGAGGAGAGGAATTATAAAATATGAAATTATTAAAATTTAAGTCGATCAGAGCAAAATTTTTAGTACCAACACTGATAGTACTGATAGCAGGAATGGCAGTAATAGGATATATAGGTTATGATACGCAGAGAGATTATATAATGAATCAGACTGAAGAAACAGCGACTTCTAAGATGGAAGAAATTAAAACTATTATAGATGACAGGAGAGAAAATGCCCAGCTTACAGAAGAGGCAATAGATAAATACCTCATTACAATAGCCAGAACGGTCGATCAATTTTTGGCAACAACATCTGACCCAATGCTCCAGGGGAAGATAAATGCAATGATGGAAGAATTGAATTTGGAAGAAATTCATGTAACAGATGCAGATGGAGTAATAAGGTGGTCCAGTGTCAGAGATTTTATCGGATTTGATTTTAAGGAATCCGATCAGACAAAGCCATTTTTGGAAGGACTGGAAAATGAGGATTTTGAGCTGGCCCAGGCACCTCAGCAGAGAGGGTCAGATGGAGAACTGTTTAAATATATTGGAGTGGGAAGAACAGATAAGCCCGGAGTTGTACAGATTGGAGTACAGCCGGCAGAACTGCAGGAAATTTTAGCAAAAATAGATATTACTCGTACTGCAGAAACAACCAAATACGGCAGAAATGGTTATATTTATATAACAAACCAGAATGGAAATATAATAAGTCATCCTGACAGCAGCCTGATAGGCAGCAGTATTACAGATTACAGCTGGGGGAATAAAATATTAAACCAGCAGGAAGGCAGTGATATCATCAATCTGGAAGGAAAAGAACTCCTCCAGCATTATATGCCTTATGATGATTATATAATAGTAACAGCACTGCCAACTTCAGAATATCAATCAGCACTGGATACATATAGAAATAAAATACTGATTACCATATTAATTGCAATTATTATAGCTTCAATAATAGTCTTTATGGCAACCTCGTCTGTAGTAAAACCACTTAAAAACGCTATCGGTTTTGCAGAAGAAATAGCGGATGGGAACCTTTCTGTAGCAGAGCTGAAAGTAAAAACTAAAGATGAAGTAGGAGAACTGTCAGAAGCACTTAATAATATGCTTAAAAATCTGAAAGGACTTGTAGGTCAGGTGATGGATATATCTGGCAATCTGTCGGCTTCCAGTGAAGAACTTTCCGCATCAGGTGAAGAAGTAGCAGCATCTGCCGAACATGTTGGAACAGCAATTCAGGATGTGGCTTCAGGTGCCGAAGAACAGTCTGCACAAGCAGAGGAAACAAATGCTCTGCTCAATGAACTGACAGAACAGATTAATGATGTAAATAGTTCTTCTGAAGCAATGAACAGAAAGGCAGATGAAGTAATAGAAAATATTGAGGTTGGTGACAGATCTATAGAAAGTTCTGTATCTGAAGTTAATAAACTTAAGGAAAATTCCAACAATGTATCTGATGCTATAGACTCTCTTGCTGAATCATCACAGAGAATTGGTGAGATAGTACAGCTAATAAAAGATATATCTGCTCAGACAAATCTGCTTGCTCTAAATGCAGCTATAGAGGCTGCCAGAGCAGGAGAAGCCGGAAGAGGATTTAGTGTTGTTGCAGATGAAATAAGAGAACTGGCTGAACAATCAGGTGAGGCTACAGAAGAAATATCAGACCTGATTGGTGGAATTCAGAAAGATGTAGAAGTATCAGTTAAAAATATGAAACAGACAGAAGAAGCTGTAGATACAAGTGTAAATTCAATAGAAGAAAGTGGAAAATCGTTTGATGATATAAGACAGGCAGCTTCTGTTTTAAATAATATTATAGAAAATATAGGACAGCAGGCTGAAAAGATGGAACTCAACAGTGATGAAGTAGAATCTGCAGTAAAACAGATTGCAGCAGTCAGCCAGACAGCGGCAAGTAATGCAGAAGAAGTTGCTGCAGCAAGTGAAGAACAGAGTGCCTCCACAGAAGAAATTGTGAATTCTGCTCAGGAACTTGCAGAAATGGCTCAGGAACTATCAAATGCAGTAAATAAATTCAGAATTTAATGGATCTATAAGCAAATATTTAAGATTGAGCCAGGTTGAGATTTTTCTTGATCTGGCTTTAATTTAAAATTGTTAAGTTCTCTTTATAAAAAACATTTTATCATTATTGTATTAAATCTGCAGCTAAAAAGCAGTATGGCAGCTTTAATTTAAGCTCACTGCACCATATGAGCTATAGCGAAACTTAAATATTAACTTAAATTAACGATAATAATAATGATAGCAGATTCAAGGGGGGCGGTATTTTGATAGGAAGTGGAATAAACAAAAATTTGCTAAAAGTTTATGTTGATAACTATCCAGCCAGAAAAGATATCGGCCTCTATAATATTGCAGATAGAGGTAAAGATATTGCTGAAAAAGGTCAGCAGACTGCACTTGAGGCAGCCTCTTTTTATGCAGAAACAGGTGATAAGCTGAGAGATTTTGAAAATTATAAGATTTCTGACCTTGCAGAAGAAATTATGTATACAGAGGAAAGGGAATTAACATTAAAATTTAAAAGAGGACCAAATATAGATGTTAGAGTATAAATTAAAGGAGGGATTTGATTGGAAATTCTGAGCCGAGATTTTGGAAAAATAGAGATAGAAAAAGAAAATATACTGTATTTTAATGAAGGGCTGCCGGGTTTTGAAGACCACAGAGAATTTGTGCTTCTTCCCTACAGTGAAGATTCTCCTTTTATAATAATGCAGTCACTAAAAAAGGCAGATATTGCTTTTATTACAGTCGAGCCGGGAAATCTCATTGACAATTATGAGTTTGAGATAAGTGATAAAGCAGAAAAAGAATTGAAGATAAATGATATTGAAGATGTTCTGGTGCTCAATATAATAACACTAAAGGATAAGCTGGAGGAAATTACAGTTAATCTTTCTGCTCCACTGGTAATCAATATGTACGAAAAGTTGGGAAAGCAGATTATACTGAATAATCAAGAATATAAGGTTAAATATCCCCTCTTTTCTTCTAAAGAACTTGAGGTGGGAGAATAATGCTTGTTCTGTCGCGCAAACTCAATGAAAAAATAGTTATTGATGGTGAGATCGAAATAACTGTAGTTGGTATAGAAAATGGAAAAGTTCAGATTGGTATAGATGCACCAGAGGAAGTAGAAATTTTAAGAAAAGAATTGATTGAAGAAGTAACGGAAGAAAATAAGGCAGCTGTTATGAAAACTGAAGCTGCTGATAAACTGGAAAAATTTAAATTTAAAAAATGAGTTAGCGACGCAAATAACCTTTTTGTGGGAGATCCAAAAAATAATTTTTTCAGCAAATGATTTCCATTTATGACATATTATATGATAAAATAATATGATAGGGAGGATAATTATGAAAGGTAGAAAGGCTGAACAGCAGTATAAACAGATGCAGATTAAGACAGCAACACCTGGTAAACTGCTTTTAATGCTCTATCAGGGGAGTATTAAATTTATGAAGCTTGCTGTAAAAGGGATAGAAATGAATGATATTGAGGTAGCACATGAAAATATCATTAAAGCTCAGAATATTATTCTGGAATTAAAAGGAACTTTAAATAAAGAACAGGGTGGAGAAATTGCCGAAAATTTAGAAAGACTGTATGATTTTATTTATCAGGAACTTCTCAGGGCAAATCTCCGCAAGGAAAAAGAACATATTGAAAATGTGATTCCACTGGTAGAAGAACTTTTTGAATCCTATCAGGAAATAGTTAACAGGCGGAATTCAAAAAAACTTAAAGTAAATGTAGGTGGCTAATTATGGAGGAGCTTCTCCAGCTTTACGAAAAATTAAGTGATTTAATGGACAGAGAAAAAAAGTTTATTGAATCAGAAGAAATAGGCTCTCTTTCTAATAATTTGGAAGAAAAAGAAAAGATAATGAAAAAAATTGAAAGATTTGATATAGATGAATATTTTGCGCAGCTGGAAGATGGAGCAGAAAAAGCGAAATATCTCTACAGGAGACTGGAAGAATTAAAGAATGCTGAAGCAGAAAATATTAAAGAAATGCAGAACAGCCGCAGAGAAATAAAAGAAAAATTAGTAAAACTGTACAGCAGAGAAAAAAGTATCAAAGGTTATAGAAATAAGGGTAAATTTGAAGCTAAATTCTTTGATGAAAAGAAGTAATCGTGTGAAAGAGGGATGAATGTGAAAAGTTTAAAATTAAAAATAATGTTTGTAATAAGTCTAATGGTTGTAATATTATTTGGAGCCAGCTTTTATCTGGCTGAGAATCAGGTAGCAGATATTCTCGAAGATAACATAATTCATTCCGCAGACCAGGTATCAGATAGTAATGCCAAAATACTTGAAGAATGGTTTTCGGGCATCAACAATGAGATGAAACTTTTAACACAGTCAGATACAGTGCAGAGCATGGAATGGGACAGGCAGTTTGCCTATCTTAGGAGAGCAATGGAAGAGCTGGATGATATAGAAACATTTTATACAGCAAATAGGCAGGGCCACTTTAATATAACAAGTGGTGGTGAAGGAAGTATAGCTGACAGAGAGTATTTTAAAGAGATTATAAAAACACAGGAACCGGTTGTTTCCAGCCCAATTTATAATAAGGATACAGGTGAGCTGGTTGTTGCGGTTGTTCATCCAATTTTTAATCAGGGATATTTCAATGGAATTCTCGGTGCAACTGTAAAATTGGATCGTTTAAGTGAGATTGCGTCCGGTATGAATATAAATGGAGAAGGCCGCGGATTTATAATTGATAATCAAAATAATATGCTTGCACATCCAGAAAAAGAGTTTCTGGGTAATAATAAATTTTATCAGCAGGCAGGTACAGAGTTAAAAAATATTCTGGATAAAATGTCAGCAGGAGAAGACCTGACACTGCGCTATTCTCAGGGGGGAAAGAACTTCCTTATATCTTTTGCACCAGTACCAGGAACTGATTGGTCACTTGCAACTGAAGTTGACGAAAAAATAATATTTTCAGTGCTCGACAATTTAACCCGTTCTTTTGTACTTTATGCAGTAATAGGAATCCTTCTGGCACTGCTGATTGCTTATCTGATTGCTCGTTATGTAGCAGAACCGATCAAGATCGTCAGTCAGGAAGCAGAAAAAGTTGCAGATGGAAATTTAATTGTTAAAAAAGGTGACAATAGAAAAGTTAACAAAAGAAAAGATGAAATTGGTACTTTAATTGAATCATTCAAATTTATGCGCAGCAATCTGCGTCAGATGATAATTGAACTTATTGAATCTATAGAACAGATGTCTGCTTCCAGTGAAGAACTAAATGCAACCGGAACCCAGTTAGGTAAAGCTGCATCGGAAGTAAGCTCCTCAGTAGAAGATATAGCCAGTGGGACAGAAGAGCAGACTGCAATGGTAGGACAGACACAGGAAAATATAAATGGTCTGGTTTTAAAAGTAAAAGATATAAACCAGCTGTCAGATGATATGGATGAACTGGCAGCAGAAGTGATGAAAAGTATTGAAGCAGGAAATAAATCGCTGGATAATTCTGCAGACAGGATTAAAAATGTTAAAGAAAACTCTCTTTCTGCAGCAGATATGATATATAAACTTGGCGATCTTTCGGAAGAAATAGGTGGAATTGTTGATTTAATTAAGGGTATATCCTCACAGACAAATCTTCTTGCATTAAACGCAGCTATAGAAGCTGCCAGAGCAGGAGAAGCAGGTAGAGGATTTAGTGTTGTTGCAGATGAGATAAGACAGCTTGCCGAAGAATCGTCAGATGCAACAGATAGAATTTCAGAACTGGTAGAGGAAGTTCAGAATAATGTATCTTCTGCAGTTAAAGAGATGGACAGCAGTGTGGATATAGTTGCTGAGAGTGTTGAATCTATAAAATACACCGGGCACAGTTTTAATTATATTCAGGAAAAATCAGCAGAATTAAGAGATATAATAGAGAAAATTTCTCAGAGTCTTGAAGAAATCTTAGGTGACAGTGATCAGGTAGACAAAGCAGTAAAAAATATTGCACATGTTACACGCGAATCTGCTTCAAAAGCGGAAAATGTTGCTGCATCGGCTGAAGAGCAGACAGCAGCTACCGAAGAAATAGCTGCAGCATCAGAAGATCTGGCAGAAATGGCTGAAAAATTAAATCAACTTGTGGGGCGTTTTGAAGTTTAAATAAAACACCTCAAAAATGGGAGGTAAGTTAATTGCAGGATAATAATTATCTAGATTTATTTTTTGATGAAACAAAAGAATATGTCGAAATACTCAATAATGGGATATTAACTTTAGAAAATAATCCTGATGACAAAGAAACAATAGATGCTGTTTTTAGAGCGGCACATTCTCTTAAGGGGATGGCGGCAACTATGGGTTTTGAAAATCTTACAGAATTAACCCACAAAATGGAGAATATGCTGGACAGAGTTCGAGATGGAAAATTAAGTGTGACAACTGATTTTATCGACCTCCTGCTGCAGGGACTGGATAATATTCAGTTTTTAGTTGAAAAAATCAGAGAAAATGATGGAGAAGAACCGACAGGTATAGATATTGAAGGTTTTATTGAGGAAATTTCCAGCTTTACGACAAATCAGGAAAATATAAAAAAAGAGGAAAAAAAAGATGAATCAAAAGCTGTCGGATTAACCGCAGAAGAAAAAAGTGAACTGCTCAGAAAGAAAAAAGAAAAAGAAAGAGTTTATCATTTAAGTGTAGAAGTTAATGATGCAGATTTTATAAGTGTGCGCGCATTTATGGTCATCAAAAAAATTGAAGAAATGGGTACATTTTTTAAATCGGATCCATCCAGAGATGAAATTGAGAGCTCCGAATTTGAAGGTAACCAGATAGATATTTACTTTTTGAGCTGGCTGCCGTCTGAAGAAGTAAAAGTAGAGATCAAAGAGATCAGCAATATAAAAATACTGAATTTAAATGAATTGGAATCTTCGGAATTAAAAAGCACTCAGGAAGAGAAAAAGGAAAGTCTGCATGCAGAACATAAAGTTAATTCATTTCAGTCCAGTTCAACAGTTCGGGTCGACATTTCCAAACTGGATAAACTGATGAATATGGTGGGAGAACTTTTAATAAACAAAACCAGACTGCAGTCACTGGATATAAAAAGAGGGAAGTTTAACGAAATTATTCCTCAGCTGGATAGAGTAACTATGGAGCTGCACCATATTGTTATGCAGATAAGAATGGTTCCTGTTGGAGTTATGTTCAGCCGTTTTCCCAGAATGATCAGAGATCTTTCTCAAAAAATGGGTAAAGAGATTAATTTTGTTATGGAAGGTCAGGAAACAGAGCTGGACAGATCAATTATTGATGAGCTTTCTGACCCTCTCACACATCTGCTTAGAAATGCAGTCGATCATGGAATTGAAACACCAGAACAGAGAAGAAAAAAAGGCAAAAAAGAAGCAGGGAAAATTGAACTTAAAGCATATCAAAAAGGCAGCGAAATCATGATAGAAGTTAAAGATGATGGAGCTGGAATAGATGCAGATAAAATAGGTAAAAAAGCTGTTGAAAGAGGTATAGTCTCTGAGGAAGAATTGGAGCAGATGGAAAAAAGGGATATACTGGATTTTGTATTTCATCCAGGTTTTAGCACTGCTGAAGAAGTAACAGATGTTTCCGGACGGGGAGTAGGAATGGATATTGTCCGCAATGTTGTTAAAAAATTGGATGGGCAGATAAGTATCGATTCTCAGTTTGGAGAAGGAAGCAGTTTTGTAATTTCACTTCCCCTTACTCTTGCTATAACTCAGGCGCTTATGGTCAATATAACAGATGACATATTTGCTATACCGCTTAACTCTGTTAGTGAAACACTGATGATTAGTGAAGAAAATATTAAAAAGGTGAGGGGTAAAGATGTAATTGTACTGAGAGATAATACAATTCCCCTGGTTTCTGCCGATGAAATTCTCGGTAATGAGAACAATAGTCATGTTTCAGACAGCAAAGATCTATCTGTTGTTATACTCAAAAGTGGAGATAGAAGAATAGGGCTTATTGTTGATGAACTGCTGAATCAGCAGGAAATTGTTATTAAGTCTCTGGGAAGTTATCTTCAGGATACTGAATATATTAGTGGAGCAACAATAATTGGAGATGGAGATGTAGCATTAATAATCGATGTACGCGATATAGTAGCATAATTATCAGTATAAATACCTTATAACTTAAATAATAACAGATAAATATATTTAAGGAGAGGGAAAGATGTTATTTAATTTGCAGGAAGTAGAGTTTAAGAGTATTAGGACCAAAATGGTTTTAATTGTGAGCATACTGATTTTTATTTTAATTACTGCTTCATCTGTATTTACATATTTTCAATCACAAAATATACTTCAGGAAAGTATATACTCAGCAGCACTTGATAAAGTTCGCAATAATTCACGAATAATTGAAATGATGCTCAATATAAGCACTAATTCAATTAAAAATCTGGACCGAACCTGGTTTGAATCTCGAACAGACTGGGATTCAGAGATGATGCGGGAACTTTATTTCATAAATCACGGGGATATTTTTGTAAATGTACAGGAAGAAAATCCATACATTTCTTCTATATTTATATCTGATTATAAAGGAACAGTACAGACAACCCTTTCTGAGGAAACATTTGATATATCAGATTACCCTTCATTTCAGAGGGTGTCTGAATCAGGAGAAATGGTTATTTCCAATCCGGTTAAAGAGCCAGGCAGTTCTAAAGAGGTGATATTAGTACTTGATCCAGTTTTGATAAATGATGAATTAACAGTAGTTTTTGGTGGGGCAATACCACTTGAAGAATTTACTGCAGTTGCTGAAGATATGAATATCAGAGGCAGTGGCCACGGATTTATATTTAATTCTGAGGGATATATTATTGCCCATCAGGATGAAAAATATATTGGGAATAGAATGCTGTTGGATGAAGGTGGAAGAGATATAAAACTTTTATTTGATGAAATGTTTTCCGGTCAGAGTAAAATAGATTTTTATGAACTTATGGGAGGCACAAGTGGTGTTGCTTTTTCTCCAGTAGAAACTACTGATTGGTCACTGGGAATAATGGCCAGAAATTCAAAGGTCATGGCACCGATTAGAACACTCAGATATATAAGTCTGGGAGTGGGACTGCTTGCAGTCTTAATAGGTATAGTGGTTGCCTATTATATTGCTAAATACATTTCAGAACCTATACTATCTCTCCGGAACTCTGCAAATACTATTGCAGAAGGTGATTTGACCGAAAAAGTAAAGATAGATAATGATGATGAAATTGGTGATTTGGCAGATGCATTTAATAAGATGGTAGAAAATATAAAAAATCTAATTACAAATATATCAAATTCTGCAGAAAAAACAGGTAAGACAGGCAGAAGTTTACTTTCCAATGCTGAAGAAACATCTAAATTAAATGATAATGTAGCCACATCAGTGCAGGAATTTTCTGCTTCTATAGAAGAAGTAGCAGCATCAGCTGAAGAATTTGCAGCTACTACTGCATCTATTAATGAAAATGTACAGGGAATAAACAGAAGCACAGATGAGGTACACAATCTGGCTGAAAAAGGTGTCAAAAAAATGCAGAAAACTGAAAGAGAAATGGAAGATACACTTGATGCTTCTTCAAAATCTATAAAAACAATCAATAAATTAAATGATGCAGCAGTAGAAATTGACAGTATTGTAAATATGATTTCCAGTATAGCGGAACAGACAAATCTGCTGGCTTTAAATGCAGCCATTGAGGCAGCAAGAGCTGGAGATGCGGGTAGAGGTTTTGCGGTAGTTGCAGATGAAATTAGAGAACTTGCTGAAGAGACTAAAAATTCAACAGAACAGATTAAAGGGCTAATAGAAAATCTTCAGGATGAGACACAGACAGCTGTAAAGGCAATAAATACCAGTAATGAACAGATGGAACAGAGTGCAGATTCTGTTGCAGAGACTGCAGAAACTTTTAATGAAATTACAGACAGCATTAAATCTGTAGTCAATAGTATAAAAGAAACTGCCTCCGGGATTAATGATCTTTCTAAAGGAAGCAAAGATATTTCCCGAGTTACTGAAGAACAGGCTGAAAACAGTGATCAGATAGCTGAAGCTGCACAAAAGCAAACTAAATCCGTAGAACAACTAAAGGGAGAAGTAAATAATCTCAAAGAGATGACAGTAGAGTTAGAAAAGTTAGTTGCAAAATTTAAAATTACATAAAGTTGGAGGTGGCTAAAATGATTTCTCTCACAGAAGCAAAAAACACTAAAAAACAGGGCCAGGTACAGTATGTAGTATTCAATATTGGTCAGGAAGAATACGGTATTGAAATAGAATATACTCGAGAAATAATAAAATCAGCACAGATTACAAATGTTCCAAATGCAGAAAGGCATGTACTGGGAGTTATAAACTTACGGGGTATTATTGTACCTGTCATAGATCTGCATGAGAGGTTTGAAATAGAAACAGATGAAGAACTTTTCGATCCAGCTGAAAGCAGAATTATTACAGTAGAGGTAAATGATGTTCTGCTGGGACTTCAGGTTGACAGAATTGAAGGTATTGTCTGGCTGAATCAGGGTAAAATAACTCCTGCTCCAGATGTAGAAGGTGGTCTCAGGCAGGATTATCTAACTGGAGTATGTGCTAGAAACGAAGAACAGCTGTTAATTTTACTTGATCTTGAGAAAACTATTTTTGCATAAGAAAAATAGTCTGGAAGGATGAATAGTATATGAAGAAACTAAGTTACCGCATTGTTTTACCTGTTATAGTAATTCTAATAGTTACTACAGCAGTTATTGGATATATGAGTATACAAAAATCATCAGAAAATATTTCTCGTGAATCACAATCAAAACTCATCAATATTTCCGGCAGGTATGCCAACCAGCTGGATATACGGTTAAAAGATATTGAAGCTAAAACAGATGCGATTGGTTCAATTATAGCAAGCACGGTTGATATGAATCAGATAGATACAAATGCGTATATGTATACATATAAATATCAGACAGAAGGCATAATTAAAGAGATGGCTCAGAATACTGATGATTCTTTAGGAGCTTTCATATTTTTTAATCCAGAACTTGTAGGAAAAGCAGATGATATATATTTTGCTGATCAGAATAATGATGGAGAATATGAACTGCAGGAAACCCTGGATATTTCTGCCTACCAGGAAAACAGTTCAGAAATGGACTGGTTTTATAAACCACTTCAGGAAGAAAAAGCTCTCTGGTCAGAACCATTTAAATGGCAGGATATAGATTCCGAAATAGTTAGATTTTCTAAGGCGCTGATTATAGATGATAAGTTTGTTGGTACAATAGGAATCGATTTAAGATTCAGTGCTGTGGAAGAGATAGTTAGTAATATCAAAACATATGACAGCGGCTTTGCCTATCTGCTGAATAATGAAGGAAATTTTTTGATTCACCCAGATTATGAAAGAGGAGCAGATTTGGCTGACTCAGGTTTTACAGAAGAAGCCGATCTGATAGATAACAACAGTGAAGGTTTTTTTGTTGTAGAAGATGGAGGACAGATCCTTGATAATGGTTTTGCAACATTATCAAATGGATGGAAGCTGGGTACAGCAGTACCGGAAAGTGAAGTTATGGCTGGTGTAACAGAGCTGAAAAATTATCTTATTTACCTTACACTGGCTGCTGTAATTATTGCTGGACTAATAATGGTTTATATAGGCAGAAGAATTGCTGGACCTGTCAGTGATTTATCCAGAAAGGTAGAGGAATTCGGTAGAGGTGATTTAACCGTTGAATTTAAACAGCATTCTCAGGATGAAATTGGAGTTATGGAAAAATCACTGCAGAATATGGCCGAAAACTTGAGGGAGATTATTTCTCAGATAGCTTCAACTGCAGGCAGTGTTTCTGCTTCCAGTGAAGAATTGACTGCCTCAGGAGATCAGGTTGGAAAATCAGCAGATCAGGTCGGAAATGCAATTCAGGATGTTGCATCTGGAGCTCAGGAACAGTCCGCTCAGCTGGAAACTGCCGAAAACAATGTTACAGACCTCATTAAAAGTTTTGAAGATGTTAATGCTGAGGCCGATAATATGAGACAGCAGGCAGACAATGTTGTTTCTGAAGTTAAATCTGGCAATAAAGCTGTAGACAAATCTGTCAGCAAAATTGAAAAAGTTAAAGATGATACAAATACTGTCAGCAGACAGATAAATGAACTGGGAGAACTTTCTGAGGAAATCGGTGGAATTATTGAAATAATTAAAAGTATTGCTGACCAGACCAATTTGCTGGCTCTAAATGCTGCAATAGAAGCAGCCAGAGCTGGAGAAGCAGGTAGAGGATTTAGTGTTGTTGCCGATGAAATCAGAGAACTTGCCGAAAATTCTTCTGCGGCGACAGAGAAGATAGTTAAATTAATTGCGGATATTCAATCTAATGTAAAAAGTACTGTTAGCAAAATGAATAGTACAGAAGAGACTGTCACAGAAAGTGTTGAGGCTATTAATGTATCTAAAAATTCCTTTACAGAGATAAATAGTGCAGTAAAAAATCTGAACGAGTACATTCAGAGTATAAATACAAAAACAGCGGAAATGACTGCACAGGGTAATGAAACACAAAAAACTGTAGAAGAGGTAATGATGGTAAGTCAGCAGGCTGCAGGGAATGCAGAAGAGGTTGCGGCTTCAAGTGAGGAACAGATTGCAGCTACAGAAGAAATAGTTTCCGGGGCGGAAGAACTTTCTGAGATGGCAGATGAGCTTACAGAAGCGGTAAATAAATTCAAACTTTAACTTATAAACTCAGCTCTCGAGCGGCACAACAGGTATGTGTTTCGGGAGTTGAGTAAAAATTATTATATTTGACGTAACAATAAATATTCTGGAGGTGAAAAAATGAAAGCAAAAACAAGTTCAGAAAGTCAGCAGTATATAATATTTTTTCTTGGAAGTAGAAAATTTGGTGTTAATATAACACAGACTCGGGAGATTCTGGACAGCAAAAAATTGACATCTGTACCTGATAGTCCAGAATTTATCAGCGGGATAATTAATTTAAGGGGTTCAGTTGTCCCTGTAGTTGACCTGCATGTTAGACTTAATGTTAATCAGAATTCTGAAGACCAGAAGGAGAAAAAAATCATCATAATTGAACTGGAAAACATTACCGCAGGTATGATGGTTGATGATGTTAAAGAAATAAAAGGACTGACCAGAGAAGAGATAGTTAATCTCCCGGAATTATGTAAAAATGTTGACAGTGATTATATAGAAGGTGTGGGTAGAGCAGATTCAGATGAACTGCTTCTTTTACTGGATTTAGCCAGCATTTTGAGCAGAGATGAAATAAGAAATTTAAAAAAGGTTGATCAGGTGGATCAGGAAGTTCAGGAGGAGAAATAAATGAATTTAAAACCTGAAAATAAAGATATTCTAAAAGAAGTAGCAAACATTGGGGCAGGTAATGCAGCAACTGCTTTTTCGGAAATGATAGGACATACTATCAATATGTCTGTACCGGAAGTAGAAATTTTAGCAATAGAAGAGCTGCCTTCAATTACCGGTGATGAGGAAGATTATATTGCCTGTATAATGATAAATTTTGAAGGTGAAATATCGGGTAAAATTCTTCTGGTAATAGACAATAAAAATGTAAAGAAAATGCTGAAGCTTATTTTTCATGTAGATGAACTACCAGAAAAGGATATGCAGACATCTGCCTTAAATGAGCTGGGAAATATATTGAGTGGTGCCTACCTTAGAGCGATAAATGATTTTACAGATTTGAATCTTAATCAATCTGTACCGGCTCTGGCATTTGATATGGCTGCAGCAGTGCTCAGCTCTTCGGTGATTGATTACAGTCAGACCGAAGATCATATTCTTCTTTTGGAAACAGAATTTACTGCAGGAGATGAGAAATTAGAGATATTTTACTTTTTTATTCCCGAAAAGAAATCACTGGACGTTCTTTTCGAGAGGCTGGGGGCTGGTAGTATTGATTAATCAGCAGACGGCAGAGAAAATTATAGTTAAAATGGCAGATTATGCAGTAGGAGAGCAGGGCCTGCTGCTTGCTACTCTGGGGCTTGGTTCATGTGTGGGGATTGCCCTTTATGATAGATTTAATAAAGTTGGTGGACTGATCCACATTATGCTGCCAGAAAATCCGGGCAGAAAGAAAATAGTTAAATATGCTGATTCAGGTATACCTTTTTTAATCAGTGAACTGGAAAATATGGGAGCGGTTAAAAGACGGCTTACGGCAAAAATTGTTGGTGGAGCCGGTATGTTTAAATTTGAAGGTGGAGATCCGGTTATGCAGATCGGCCGCAGAAATGTAGAAGCAGTAAAAGATATTCTAAATGAAGAAAATATAAATATTATAGGAGAAGATGTAGGAAAAGATTATGGTAGATCGATGTATTTCCATTTAGATGATGGAAAAGTTGAAGTTAAGTCATTTAGTCGGGATTTGCTAATAATTTGAAAAAACTTATTTTTATATTGTAAATTAAAACACATTCTGTTATTATATTTAATAACGGCGATAATTCTCAGAGGAGGTAATCATTAAATGCCAAGGGTATTAGTAGTAGATGACGCAGCATTTATGCGCTTAAATTTAAAAAATATATTAAAAGATGAATTTGAAGTAGTAGGTGAAGCTGAAAACGGCAAACAGGCTGTAGAACTTTATCAGGAATTAGAGCCGGATATTGTTACTATGGATATTACGATGCCTGTGATGGATGGCCTGGAAGCTATTAAAGCGATTCAGGATATTGATCCTGATGCACAGATAGTGGTCTGCAGTGCCATGGGACAGCAAAAAATTGTGATACAGGCAATAGAAATGGGAGCAAAAGACTTTATTGTAAAACCATTCAAAAAAGATAGAGTAATGGAATCTTTAAAAAAATTAATATAAAATAGAGGAATTTAAGAGTAAATGTCAAATATATCTTAATAAGAAAGATTATTGTTAAAGTAATATTATTTCTTTAAATCCTATATAATACAATAATGGATTAATGTTACTTTACATTAATCATACTGAGGCAAAATCGGTGTAAATCGATGACGCAAAGCTATGGGTCCCAAAATATGAGACCGCCAGGCTGCATGAGTTATTATACAAATTCTATAGCTAATGCTGCTGTAGAATTTTTTCTTTTCTAGGGAGGTGTTCATTTGACAGATTATATTTCTTTAATAACAAGGGCACTGGATGGAGCAGCTCACCGCGGAGAACTGATTGCAAACAATATTGCAAATGCGACAACTCCCGGATATAAGAGGCAGGATATTAATTTCAAGAAGCTCCTGAAAGATCAAATGACTGAAAGTCAGAATAGTGGAAAACTCAATTTGGAGACAACCAGTCCAAATCATATTCCTTTTTCTGGAACAGGAATTAAAAGCCTTTCTGGTAAAAACTATAACAGCAGTAAAACCACAAATAGCGGCAGCTACCGCAATGATGAAAACAGTGTTGATATAGACGTAGAAATGGCTGAAATGTCAAAAAACAGTATATATTATAATGTTCTGACAAGAAGGGCAGCAGCCAGATTTTCTACACTTAATCAGGTTATAGATAAAGGAGGTAATTAAAATTGTTTCAGGGGATAGATATTAGTGCATCAGGATTGACGGCCCAGAGATTGAGAATGGATATCATTTCTGGAAATATAGCTAATGTGGAGACCACCCGCACAGAAGATGGTGGTCCTTACCGGAGAAAAGTACCTGTTTTTCAGGAAAAACTAAATACAGAGATGGGGAGACCCAAATCTGCTTTATCTATTTTATCTGATAACGATTCCAAAAAGGGTGTTGAAGTTAGAGATATTAGAGAAGATCAGAGCCCTTTTAGGATGGAATACAGGCCGAGCCATCCAGATGCAGATGCAGATGGATATTTAAGGCTGCCAAATGTAAATATAATGACAGAGATGATAGATATGATAGATGCAAGCAGGGCTTATGAAGCCAGTGTGCAGGCTATTTCTAATTATAAAAACATGGCTGCCAGTGCTCTGGATATCAGCAGATAGGAGGAATCATTTTGATGGACAAAATGGGGATTAATCCTGTAATAGATAATTTTGAACATTATTCAATAGAAAAGAATAAAAAAAATGAAAATCTTAAAAGTGATTTCAAAAATCTTTTTAAAGAAAAAATTATGGAAGTAAATGAACTGCAGAAAAATTCGGAAGAGATGACTGCAAAATTTGCAGCCGGTGAAACAGACAATATTCACCAGGTAATGATAGCCGGGGAAAAAGCTAAAATAGCTTTAAATCTTACCACAGCTGTGCAGAGTAAAGTTGTAGAAGCATATAAAGAAGTTATGAGAATACAGGTATAATATCTAATAATATTTGCAGAAAACTCATTAATTTATACCACTAAACTGTCTTTGAAAGAGGTATTAAGATGGCCGATTTTTTCAATAAATATCGAGAAGAATTTAATAAAATATGGGGAAAACTAAATAATAATGTAAAAATAATAATTATTGTAAGCACTATTCTGCTTACAGCAGGGTTCGGCTATCTTATAATAAGAGGTAGTACAGCAAATTACAGACCTCTTTACACTGATCTAACAACGGGGGATACTGCTGCCATTGTAGAAAAACTCAAAGAAGATCAGGTAGACTATAAGCTGTCAGGAAATGGTTCTACAATAATGGTTCCCGAGAATCAGCTGCATCAGCTCAGGATAGAACTTGCCGGAGCAGGTCTGCCTGATCAGGGAGTTGTAGGGTTCGAAATTTTTGACAGCAGCCAATTTGGAACAACAGAGTTTGAAAGAAAAGTAAATTATTACAGGGCACTTGGAGGGGAATTGAGCAGATCAATTCAGTCTATTTCTGGAATCAGCTATTCTCGTGTTCAGATAACTCCTCCCGAACAAAGTTTGTTTATTGCAGAAGAAAAGTCAGCTACTGCTTCAGTACTGATTGATCTGGAGCCGGGTTTTCAGATGAGCCAGGAAATGGTTGCATCTATACAGAATCTCGTGGCCAGCGGTGTTCAGGATCTTCCCTTATCTCAGGTTACTGTTGTGGATACTAATGGTAACCTTCTTTCAGTTGATGGGGAGTCAGACAGCAGCAGCTGGATATCTGATCCTAAGAACTTTAGCCTGCAGAAAAATTTTGAGAAATCTTTAAAAAGCGATCTTTCTGCCATGCTGACAAAGGTGCTGGGGCCAGGTAATTTTACCGTACAGGTTTATGCAAAACTTAATTTTGATCAGCGGCAGACAGAAAGCAAGACATATTCTCCAGTTATTGATGAGGATGGAATAGTGAGGAGTCAGGAGAGTAATGTAGAAAGTTATGAGGGAAATAGTGGAGGTGCTGCAGCCGGAACTCCTGGTACAGACAGCAATATTCCTCAATATCAGGCAGAAGGAACTGAAGGTGCTGGAAATTATGAAAAAGAAAATACAATTACAAACTATGAAATAAATGAAAAAATTGAAAAACATGTTTATGCTCCTGGTGAAGTCGAAAAGCTTTCAGTTTCAGTGATGGTCAATCAGGATGCAGAGGAAGAAACAATTGAACAAATTAGAAATGCCGTAAGTGCAGCAATAGGTTATGATGCAGAAAGAGGAGATATTGTTGATGTAACTGCAATAAGATTTGATAATTCTCTTGAAGAAGCAGCTGCACAGGCTCGTGCTGCAGAAGAAGAAGCAGCCAGAAGACAGACATATATTTATGCCGGTCTTATCATATTAATATTGGTTATAACTGCAGCTCTAATAGTTTACTTATACAGAAAGAAGAGAACAGCACCAGCAGGTTCAGGTGTTGATGTTTCTGTAGAAGAAGAGGAAGAAGAACTGGATCTTCTCAAGAAAAGTCCTGAGGAGAAGGAAAAAGAACAGGTCAAAAAAGAACTCGAACGAATGGTTAATTCTGATCCAGAAAGTGCTGCTAAATTGATACGCAGCTGGCTGGTGGATGAATAGTATAGAAGGGGTTAAAATGGCATGAACAATAAACTGACAGGAAAAGAAAAAGCGGCTATTCTTCTCATTTCTCTTGGCCCGGATGTTTCTTCAAGTATTTTTAAACATCTGGATGAAGAAGAAGTTGAGAAATTAACGCTGGAAATAGCCAATTTGAATAAAATAAATCCTGAACTGAAGCAGAAAATCCAGGAGGAATTTCTGCAGCTCAGAAGGGCCAATGACTATATTAACTCCGGCGGAATAAATTATGCAAAAAAAATACTGGAAAAATCATTTGGAAAAGAAAAAACAAAAGCAATTATAAATCGTCTTACAGCAACACTACAGGTTAGACCTTTTGATTCAATACGCAAATCAGATCCTTCACAGCTTTTAAACTTTATTCAGGGAGAACACCCACAGACCATAGCACTTATTCTCGCATATCTTAGTCCCACTATGGCTTCACAGGTTTTATCTGCGCTTTCTCCAGATGTACAGAGCGAAGTAGCCAGGCGAATAGCGGTAATGGATAGAACTTCTCCAGAAATAATAAAGGAAGTTGAAACAGTATTAGAGAAAAAATTATCTTCGGTTATGGCAAATGAATATGCCAGTGCTGGAGGTATTTCAGCTATTGTAGATGTCCTAAATCAGGTTGACAGGGGGACAGAAAAAAATATTCTTGATAAGCTTGAAGAAGATGACCCAGAGCTTGTTGAGGAAATTAAAAAGAGAATGTTTGTATTTGAAGATATTGTTCTTCTCACTGATAGAGCAGTACAGCTTGTACTGCGTCAGGTTGAGACACATGATCTTGCACTTGCCCTTAAAACAGCGAGTGATGAAGTTGAAGAAATTATTACAGGAAATATGTCAAACAGAGCAGCCGAGATGCTGGCAGAAGATATAGAATTCATGGGTCCTGTAAGACTGCGTGAGGTGGAAGATGCACAGCAGCGAATTGTTAATGTCATTCGTGAATTAGAAGAAAGCGGAGAAATTGTTATTGCCCGCGGTGGGGAGAGTGAAGTAATTGTCTAAAATCATTAAAACATCGCAGGTTATAGGCAAGTACAAAATTGATAACGAAAAAAAAGTATTAAAATCTAATAAAAATTATCCTAAAAAAAATACGGAAGAAAAAAAAGATAAGAAAAATAATAATAGTCAGAAATCAAATAATAAAAAATATGCCAGAAAAAAAGCTGAAAACATAAAAATCAATGCAGAAAATAGGGCTGATGATATAATCACAGCTGCTGAAGAAAAAGCAGCTGAAATACTAGATAGGGCAGAAAAGAAAAAAAAGGAAATAGAAGCAGAAAGAAAAAAAATATTTCAGGAAGAAAGAAAAAAAGGCTATCGCCAGGGACTTAAAGAAGGTCGTCAGGAAATAAAAGAAGAAGTTGACAGCCTTGCAGAACTCGCTGACAGCTTCAGCAGTGAAATTACAAAGGAAAAAAAGAATCTGCAGAGATCGGTAATTAATCTGGCGGTTAAAATAGCCGGAATAATTATAAATGTTAAGCTGGAAGAAGAACACGAAATTATAAATAATATAATATCTGATATGTTAGATAAACTTGGTGATAATCACAAGGATATAATTATAAAAGTTCATTCAGGATTTCTGCCGTACATACAGGAAAGCAAACTGGACAGCAGTTTGAAAAATAAAAACTTTAAATTTGTAGGTGATAATGATCTCAGCAGAGGAGACTGTATTGTTGAGACAAATTTAGGTGGTAAAGAAGGCAGCCTGCAGGAAAAATTAAAGCTCATAAAAAAAGAGCTGTTAGAAGAGGTAGAAGTAAATGGTTAATATTGACCTGGAAAACCTGGAAAACAGACTGAATAATATTAATATGACCAGAAATTTTGGCCATATTAATAGGGTGATAGGCCTTGTGATCGAATCTATTGGTCCTGAAGCTTCTATAGGTGAACTCTGTCTTATTGAAACTGAGGAAGAAAACATTAAAGCAGAAGTAGTTGGTTTTGATGACAATAAAGTTTTAATGATGCCCATTGGAGAAATGGACGGTATAAAACCGGGGGCCAGAGTAACTGCAACCGATGAGAAGCTTAAGGTCAGGGTTGGCAGAAATCTTCTGGGAAAGGTGCTTGACGGTACCGGTCAGGTTATAAGTCAGGAAAGTCTGGATACTGGTGGATTAAAAGAAGTAAATGTTAATAACCGCCCACCTGATCCGATGAAGAGATCCAGGATTAAAGAACCTCTTTCACTGGGGATAAGATGTATTGATGGACTGCTGACCTGTGGAAAAGGGCAGAGGCTTGGTATTTTTGCCGGCAGTGGTGTAGGAAAAAGTACACTGCTGGGAATGACTGCCAGGAACACAAATGCAGACATCAATGTAATAGGACTAATTGGAGAAAGAGGGAGAGAAGTAAAGGACTTTTTGGAGAAAGATTTAGGAGAAGAGGGTTTAAAAAGATCTATTGTAGTTGTTGCCACTTCAGATCAGCCGGCACTGGTTAGGGTTAAAGCAGCAAATATTGCAACTGCTGTAGCCGAATACTTTCGTAATCAGGGAGAAGATGTGCTTTTGATGATGGATTCGGTAACAAGAGTTGCAATGGCTTTGCGAGAAGTAGGTCTGGCCATTGGGGAACCACCTGCCACAAGAGGTTATCCACCATCTGTTTTTGCAAAATTGCCCAAACTGCTGGAAAGAACAGGTACAAATGATAAAGGCTCTATAACAGCACTTTATACAGTTTTGGTAGAAGGTGATGATTTTAATGAACCTGTTTCTGATACTGTTCGTGGTATTCTTGATGGGCACATATCTCTGTCCAGAGAGTTGGCAGAAGCAAGCCATTATCCGGCGGTAGATGTATTGAGCAGTGTCAGCCGTATTATGAAAGATATAGTGGGTGAAGATCATGTAAAGGCAGCCGATAAATTAAAAAAGCTGCTGGCAACATATAATCAATCCAAAGATCTAATCAATATAGGGGCATATGAACACGGCTCAAATGAAGAAGTTGATCGGGCCATTGAGAAGATTGACAGCATAAACAATTTTCTTACCCAGAATATAAATGAAAAAACTAATTTCCAAAAAACAGTTGAGCGTCTCAAAAATATTGTAACAGAATAAGGTGATTTTTTTTGCAAAAATATAATTTTAAATTTGAAAAAATATTAAATCTTAGAAGCAGACAGGAAGATATGGAAGAAGATAGATACAGGCTGCTGCAGAAAGATTTAAATAAACTAAAAGAAGAGCTTGTAAAAATAAAGAGAGAAAAAGAAAGGATTTTTGCTCACCTGCGTGAAAATGGAAGTGATCTTCAGCTGAATATAGATTACAGAAGGTACTTAAAAAAGCAGAGAAAAATTGAGGAACAAATATTTCAAAAAAAGCAGGAAAAAGAAGCAGAAGTTAAAAAACAGCTTAATGCACTAATGGAAAAAAGAAGAGAGAGAAAAACTCTGGAAAAACTAAAAGAAAAAGAAACCGAAAAATTTATAAAAGAATTTTTGCTCGATGAACAAAAAGAACTGGATGAAATAGGAAGACAATTCATGTCAGGTGGGAGATAAAATTGAAAAAAGTTGTTTTTTTTCTCATATTATTTTTAATACTTTCAGCAATGCTTATCTGGTCATTAAATGCCCTGGACATAATAAATTTTAAAGCATCAGTGGTTAATTTGCTGAATAGAATACCTTTTGTACAGCAGTATATGATAACAAAAGCTGAGATTGAGGCCGAAAAATCTGAGAATAAAAGGCTCAGTGGAGAAATCCAGCAGAAAAATGAAGAAATAGCTTCACTTGAAGGAAAGATAGAGGAACTGAAAAAGGATCTTAAAGAGATGGAACTGGCACTTGAAAATGAGAAGGAAAAAAACACGGAATTGAGCAGTGAAAAACAGAATAAAGAAGAAAAACTAAATAAATTAACTGAAATATATAGAAGAATGGAAGCTCCAGCAGCGGCATCAGTGATAAAGCAGCTGGATAGAGAATTTGCTGCAGAAGTTCTTGCCAATTTAAAAGAAGAACAGGCTGCCGCCATACTTCAGGAACTGCCAGAAGGACTGGCTGCAGAACTGTCAAAAATAATTGGTTCAGAATAAATGAGTGTGACGGGCTCGATGCCCTAATGCTGTGACGCACTCGATGTGCTAATGCTAAAATTACATTGCGTTAATTAAAGAGATTTTAGTGAGTCGACCTTGTGTTATAAAATGAAGACTGATGCAGTGTGACGGGCTCGATGCCCTAATGCTAAAATAACATTGCGTTAATTAAAGAGATTTTAGTGAAAGGAGGTGAACAAATGACAGAAAATGTGCCAGTAAACATGGTTCAGCAGAGCTCAAATTCTTTTTCCAGTGTAAAAAAGGAAAAAAATCACCGGAAGCCAGATAAAAGCTTTGCTGAAACAGTAAGAGAAGTTAATACACCCAAACCAGACAGAAGAGAAAAAAGCCCACCTGACAGTGGGAAAAATCAGAAGCTGAATAATCAGGAATTTCTGGATAAGCTGAAAAAAATACTGTCTAAAAACAGAGATAAAACAGCATCAGAACTTATTGCTCTAATGCAGAGTGGGAGTCTTAGCGAACAGCAGAAAATAATGATGCAAAATTTGCTTTCTGAACTTCAGAATAACAATCTAAATCTCTCAGAACTGAAATCATTACTACATAAAAACAGTACTGATCATGCAAACAGCAACATGATTAAAGAAGAATATTTTTCAAGAGATAGAATGTTGAATTTTAAAGATCTTGAAAAAATAGCCTCACTACTTGAGAATAACAAGATAACACTGACTGAAAAACAGCAGTCTGTACTAAAAAATGAACTGGATAGATTTGCAGAGATGATTTCAAGTAATTTTGATAATAATTCTGATGATATTATGAATGCTGAGACCGCAGAACTGAAACTCGAAAAATTGATTACCCTGTTTAAAAAAGATGAAATTGATCCTACTAACCTGGAAACTCTGCTGAAAAAAGAAGATAGTGAACTTCATTTAATGCAGAAATTAAAATCAATGGGCAGTTCAGATGTAGCTTTTTCTGACAGTATAACAGCTAATAAAATAGAAAAAAATTCTATTTCTGCTGAGTTAGCAGAGCAGTTAAAAGAAATGTTTAATGAACAAAATGGAAAAAAAACTGATAACAGAAAAAATGTTAAATTTAGTGTTGAAAGTCTTTTCCCGTCAGATAATGATTCTTCTCTGGAAAAAATATTTGCAGCTGGAAATACAGAAAGCGGCAGTGATAAGAACTTTCTGGATCTGGGAAATAAAAATCTTTTTTTCAGCTTTGATATGGAATCAGGAGACACTGTTCCAGATGGAAAGATTTTCTCACTACATGAAACTAATACAGATTTAAATCAGGCAGAAAATGCTGATCTTAAATCTCAGATTGTCGAAAAATTTACTGGAGAATATTCTGCTGACACAAAAGAAATGCAGATTCAGCTGGAACCCCGCTCATTAGGTAAAGTTGATATTAGTTTAAGCTATGATAACGGAAAACTGGTGGGAAAGATGGTAGTGGAAAATGAGCTTGTTAGAACTCAACTGGAAAACAGTCTAAAACAGCTTAAAACTGATCTGGTAAAACAGGGGATTAATATTGAACAGTTTAAAGTAGAAACTGCAAAAAATTCTCCCCAGCAGGTTGAAAGGCAGAATGAATTTGTTTTTAATGATCAGGAGACCGCTTCTGGTGATGGAGAAACAGGCCAAAATCAGGAACATGAACAGCGGAAGTTTTTTCAGGGCCAGTATTATGTCCACCGCAGAAATGACAGATCTAATACAGCAGGTGACAGAGTATTGTTAAAACATCAGGAAATGATAAACAGAGCAGCTTTTTTCGGTGATAAAATAAATTTGCTTGCTTAAAGGAGGGATTGAATGTCAGATATAACTGGTTTAGGAGCCGCACAAAATACGCAGTATGAGATAGAAACAGAAAGAGCCAGTCTGGAAGGGAATGATGGTTTAGGTCAGGATGCATTTTTTAAGATCTTAATCACACAGCTTCAAAATCAGGATCCTTTAGATCCGATGGAAGACAGGGAGTTCATCTCTCAGATGGCCGAATTTAGCTCTTTAGAAAAGGTGGAAAAAATATACGGTATGTTAGAACAGCAGTTTAATGTAAACCAGCTTGCAGGACAGGCTGATCTGATTGGTAAAGAGATAACTGCAGATATAGAAGGTGTGCAGTTAAAAGGTACAGTTGATGGAGTCAAATCCAAAGATGAAGAAATATGGGTTGTGCTGAAAAATGGTTCTGAAATAAGGATGGATAACATTACAGCAGTCAATAGAGCAGGTGGCTCAGAGGAAGAGGTGTAGATTATGGATAACAGACTAAAAATAAATCAGCCAATAAGGCCACTTGAACAAAATAAAAATATAAAACGTAAAAATCAGCAGGAAAATGATAAAAATGTATCTTTTAAAGAATTATTAAGTGAAAAACTTGCCGATAAGAATAAAATTAACTTTTCCAAACATGCTAAAAAAAGGCTGGATTCCCGTTCTATTTCTGTTAGTGAAAAAGATTTGAATCAGCTAACAAATGGTGTAGAAAAAGCCAAAGAAAAAGGCTCAAGAGATTCACTTATAATGGTAAATAATGTTGCCTATATTGTGAGTGTGGAAAATAATACTGTTATTACTGCTGTTGATGGTGAAAGCATGAAAGAAAATGTTTTTACAAATATAGATAGTGCTGTTTTTATGGAATAGGAGAAAACAAAAATAGAAGGTTGAAAATACAAATAAAAGTTCAATCTAAAATATTTAAATTAGTATGAAATCGGAATGAGCTGGACCTTTTTCAGGAAGCTCTGTCCTGCTGTCGAAAACAGCAGGACTCCGATAAAACTGAAGGAGGAAAATTATATGTTGAGATCGATGTATGCTGGTGTATCAGGATTAAACAGCCACCAGCAGATGATGGATGTAGTTGGAAATAATATTTCCAATGTAAATACAATTGGTTTTAAAAGCAGCAGAGTTACATTTAAGGAAATGTTAAATCAGACAATAAAAGGTGCATCTGCACCTCAGGATGATCGTGCAGGGACAAATCCGCAGCAGGTGGGATTAGGAGTCGGACTGGGGAGTATAGATGCAGATATGTCCTCTGGAAACTTACAGCCGACCGGAAAATCATCTGATGTTGCCATCCAGGGAGATGGATTCTTTATACTTCAGGATGGAGAAAAGAATGTATTTTCCAGAGCTGGTAATTTCAATTTTGATAGAAATGGTAATCTTTATTCTTCCAGCACAGGACTACTTGTGCAGGGATGGAAGGCAGATCAGGGAGAGCTTCCTGCAGATATGGGAAAAAATAGTATGGAGGCAATTACTCTCGACAGTCAGATAGGTGCAAATGCAACAGATTCAATATCTTACAGTAAAAATATAGATGCATCTACAGAAAATACACTAGAAATTGATAATTTAACACTTGATTTAGAAACTACTTCAGGTTATGAAGATTCACTTTCATTTGAACTAACACCAGATGAAGATTCTTTTAACACATGGGACTTTACAATGAAAGCTGAAGATGCAGCTACTACATTTTCTGATGGTACTGCCAGCTTTACAGAGAAAATAACCGGACAGCTGGTACTCGGCAGTGATGGTGAAATAGTTTCATTTGTATCAGATGATGATGGCTCAGGTAATACTATAGATTTTATCAATGATAATTTGGTTGTTGATGTTAATGGGAATGGAGAAGAGGTAACTTTAGAAACTCCAAATTTTGCAGATGATGCTGCTGATGATGGTAATATTTATGTCGCTTCAGCCAATCTTTTTGAAGATTCTACTGAAGCAGACAATAATCTGGCTTTAGATTATGAACTCAATGCAAAAAGAGGTATCTCAGTTGATGTATTTGACAGCCTGGGAGACAAACACAATCTTGATTTTACTCTTAAAAAAGTGGATAACAGACTCTGGAGAATTTATGAAGATGATATTTCAATTGATGGTTCCAGCAGTCAGGATATTGGTGGCCCATATCATGAAATAGAATTTAGCCCAGAAGGTGATATTGAATCTGGTGGAATGCTTGATTTTACATTTCATCCAACAGGGCCGGATAAAGATCAGACAATAGAATTGGATTTCAGTGATGTAACACAGTATGCAGGAGAAATGTCTGCAAACTTTGAAAATATCAATGGAAATGCAAAAGGTTCTTTAGAATCATTTTCATTTACAGAAACTGGAGATATAATCGGTTCTTACAGCAATGGACTGACACAGATTCAGGCAAGGATTGCTCTTGCTAATTTCCAGAACCCTGCTGGTCTTATCAGACAGGAAGGGGTGTTTAGCGAATCTGCTAATTCAGGTGACGCAGAAGTAGTTAGTCCTTCAGAAGGTGGTGCGGGTTCTCTGGCTCCATCAACACTGGAAATGTCCAATGTTAACCTGTCACAGGAATTCACCAATATGATAACCGCCCAGAGAGGATTTCAGGCAAGTTCAAAACTGATAACAACATCTGATGAAATGCTGCAGGAACTTGTTAATCTAAAAAGATAATTTGACTTAATCTGTCAGACCTCATTAATGAGGTCTGACAGTACAATAAAGGAAGTGGAAGATGATTAAGGTAGAAAAAACAAATGGTGAAGAAGTAATACTTAATTCCGATCTTATTGAACAGATTAAGGAAACACCTGATACAGTGGTAACCTTAACCAACTGCAAAAAACTGCTGGTCAAAGAATCAGCTGACGAAATCATAGAAAAAATAATAGATTACCGGAGAAAAATATTATCTGGAATTTCAAGAACAGGGGAGAGATAGGTTATGGATCTAGCTACAATTATTGGCATAATAAGTGGTGCCATTATATTTGTATCAGTTGCATTATTAGGTGGTAATGCAGTTATATTTGTCAGTGTGCAGTCAGCACTGGTTGTTTTAGGTGGTACATTTGCTGGAACACTGATAAGTTATTCTTTTGATGATCTTAAAAAAATACCAGAACTGATAAAAGTCTCCCTTCAAAATGATTTTATGAAATCTGATCTCATTATTGAAGATCTGGTTAACTTTGCTGAAAAGGCCAGGCGGGAAGGACTGCTTGCCCTTGAAGATGATGCAAATGAGATGGAAGATGAGTTTTTAAAAAAAGGTATTCAGCTGGTTGTAGATGGTACTGATCCAGAGCTTGTCCGTAATATTCTGGAAACAAAGCTTACCTTTCTTGAAGAAAGACATGGTAAAGGACAGGGTATTTTTTCTACAATGGGTCAGCTGGCCCCTGCTTTTGGAATGATAGGTACACTGATTGGATTGATTCAGATGTTAAGTCAGCTGGATGATCCAACACAGCTTGGTTCTGGTATGGCTGTTGCCCTTATTACAACACTCTATGGAGCACTGATGGCCAACTGGATATTTATACCACTTGCTAAAAATCTTGAAGCCAGAAGTGCACATGAGGTTTTGGTAAAAGAAGTAATAATAGAAGGAATACTGTCGATTCAGGCAGGAGAAAATCCAAGAATAGTTAAAGAAAAACTGCATGCTTTCCTATCAGAGGGAGAAAAAGAAGAAGTAGAAGCCAGGATAAATAATAGTGATACGGTGGCTGCTGACAATGCGTAGAAAAAGAAACAGCTCTAATAAAAATCAGGATGGAGGCGGTTCTCCCGCCTGGATGACTACATTTGGTGATATGATGACACTGCTTCTGGTTTTTTTCGTTCTTCTTTATTCTTTTTCTTCACTGGATGTACAGAAATTTAAAGGTTTTATATCAGCACTCCAGAATCAGCTTGGGGTACTTGAGGGTGGAAAAACAATAATTGATGCACCCAATATTACTGCAGGAGATATAAGTGAAGATTTAGGTGACGCTCCGCAGAATCTGGGGCGGGTGATGGAGCAGATGCAGGAATATATAGATAACAATAATTTAAATGACAGAGTAAATATTGATAGGAAAAGAAAGGGCCTTGTAATAAGTCTAACAGGTGAAATTTTATATGATCTGGGAAGAGCAGACCTAAAAGCACAGGGAGAAGAAGTGCTGACAATGATAGCAGAAAATCTTAAAGAACTACCCAATGATATTATGATAGAAGGGCATACAGATTATCTTCCAATTAATAATCAGCAGTATCCATCAAACTGGGAACTTTCTACAGCTCGAGCAGTAAATGTTATTAAATATTTAATAGAAGAAAAAGACTTCACCCCTTCTCGACTTTCTGCAGCAGGATATTCTAAATACCGACCTGTAGTTGATGAAAATAATCCAGAGGCACTGGCAAAAAATAGAAGGGTTGAAATAGTAATATTGAATTCACAGTATGGAATTGATCAATATAATAATTAGAGAGGGGGGCATTTAATGGATGATGGTAAAGTGAATATCAAAATGATTGCTCTAATTGTTGTATTAGTAATAATAATAACTGGAATAATGAGCTTCACTTTTTTTACATTTTTCTCAGTTTCAGAAAGTAGTGAAGGAGAAAAAGGGGAAATAAAAAGTGTAAAAGATTTAAATCCAACTTATAATGCTGGAAATTTTGTGGTAAATTTATCTGACAGCTCAAATATGAGCTTTATTAAAGCCAGCATAGTTTTTGAACTAGAAGATGAAGATATGGTTGAAGAACTTGATAAGCGCAAAGCTCAGATTAGAGATGAAATGATTTCTATATTGAGAGCACAGAGCAGAAAAATAATTGAAGAACCAGGTGCAAAAACTATTAAATCAATAATTAAAAACTCCATTAATCAGCTTTTAATATCAGGAGAAATTCGAAACGTCTGGTTTACAGAACTGGTTGTTCAGTAGGGAGGAAAGAAAATGTCTGAAGTACTAAATCAAAATGAAATAGATTCTCTTCTCTCTGCACTGAGCAGTGGAAATCTGGATGTTGAAGAGGCAAAAGAGCAATCTGAAGAAAAGGAAGTTAAAAATTATGATTTCCGCAGGCCGGATAAACTGTCAAAAGAACAGATGCGTACACTTCAGATGATTCATGAAAATATGTCCAGAAATTTTACTACAACACTGTCAACAAAACTGAGAAGTATGGTTAATTTCGATGTTGCTTCAATAGAGCAGCTTTCTTACTCAGAATTTATTCACTCCCTACCAGAGCCAACTATTATAGGTATCTGTGGTATGGAACCACTAAAAGGGCAGTTTATTTTTGAAATCAATCCGGAGATAGGATTTGCCATTATTGATAGATTATTTGGTGGTTTTGGAAAGGCAATAACAGAAGTGAGGGCTTTTACCGATATAGAGCAGGTAGTTATCAAAAAAGTTATGTCCTGGATACTGAAAGATTTTCAAGAAGCCTGGCAGAATATCGCGGAATTAGATCCCAGTCTTCTTGAATTGGAATCCAATCCACAGTTTACACAGATTGTACCTGACAGTGATATGACAATAATTATTACATTATCTGCTCGAATCGCTGATATAGAAGGTCTTGTAAATATCTGTATTCCATATATAATGTTAGAGCCACTTGTTTCAAATCTAAATGCACAGTACTGGTTTGCAAGCACCAGAGAAAAACAGACAGCAGAACATATAGAGCAGCTGAAGAAACGCCTTCAGGATGCCAGTTTAGAAATACATGCTGAATTAGGCCAGACAGAACTAACAGTAGAAGATTTTCTCTATCTGCAGCCAGGTGATGTGATAACCCTTGATAAAAAAGTTAAAGAAAATGTAGATGTGAGAATAGGTAATTTTAGAAAATATAGAGCATCTGCCGGAACAAAAAATAGACATAAAGCAGTTAAAATACTAGGTGTAGCAGAAAATACGGTAGAGGAGAGTGATAATGATGAGTAATGATGGAAACTTTTTATCTCAGGAAGAAATAGATGCTCTAATGAACAGCCAGGAAGAGGAAGAAGATAGTGAAGAGATCTTAACCTCAGAAGAAATAGATGTAATAGGAGAAATAGGAAATATTTCTATGGGTTCTTCTGCTACTGCACTCTCTACCCTACTTGATAAAAAGGTGGAAATTACGGCACCTGAAGTAAGTGTTATTAAATTTCAGGAAATAATAGATGAATATGACCGCCCCTGTGTTCTGGTTCGGGTTAAATATGTTGAAGGACTTGAAGGAGTAAATCTTCTTGTTATTAATACTGAAGATGCTGCTATTATTGCAGACCTCATGATGGGCGGGGACGGAATCAGTGGAGTTGACGAAGATTCCCTCAATGAAATATATATCAGCGCTGTTGGTGAGGCTATGAATCAGATGATGGGATCAGCTTCTACTGCCATGTCAAATATTCTGGATGAAATAGTAAATATTTCTCCTCCAGCCGCAGAATATATAGAATTAGATGATGTGCTGGAAAGTGATGAAGAATGGTTTGCAGCAGACGAAGAGGTTGTTGTAACTTCATTTAATCTTAAAGTTGGAGATCTTATTGACAGCACCTTTAAACAGATATCATCTTTATCTTTTGTAAAAGAACTGTCCGCTACACTTCTGCACGAAGGTGAAGGACTGATGGATAAAACAATCGATGCGGAAAGGCTGGAGGAAGAAGCGAAAGAAGAAGTGGACATGTCTGCCAAAAAAGAGCTGCAGAATTCAGCAGGGAGAACATCAGCTGCAGAAAGCTCTCCGAGCCCTCAACAGAGATCGGCAGCGTCCAGCCAGCAGGTGGGGAATAGAAATATAAAAAAAGAGGAAACAGTTGGCGTGCAGTCGGCACAGTTTCCAGAATTTGATGAACAGATTTCTCAACCACTCCCAAATAATATGGAGTTAATAAAAGATGTTCCTCTTGAAGTGACAGTAAGACTGGGTAAAACCAGTATGAAGATACGAGAAATTTTGGAACTTGGTGATGGCTCAATAATTGAGCTGGATAAGCTTGCCGGAGAACCGGTAGATTTGCTCGTTAATGGGAAGCTGGTTGCAAAAGGTGAGGTTGTTGTAATTGATGAGAACTTTGGTTTCAGAGTAAAAGATATTATTAGTCCTGCTGAACGCCTCACACAGCTTTAGGCAGGGGGGAAAAATGAATTATATCTGGGAAACAGCTAAAATAATTTTTTCTCTTGGAATAGTAATTATATTAATTTTTCTTCTCTATTATCTGCTGAGAGATAGACTGAACTTTGTCAATAAGGCGAAATATATGGAAGTGATAGATGCTATGCGCCTCGGAAGTGGTGAAGTCATCTATCTGGTGGAAAGCTTTGATAAAATAATTATGATTGCTTCCGGTAAAGAAGGATCGACAAAGATCGAGAGCTGGGAAAAAAGCGAAATCAACCTGGAATTTGAGAGAATAGATGATAATAAACCTGGTAAATTTAAAACAAATATCTTTAAAGACAAATTTATGCAGGCATTAAATAGAACAAATTCTGAACCAAAAAAGAAAAAAAGTCGTGATAATGATGAATAAAAAGATCATTTTACTGCTGTTTATAATTTTTATATTTATAATTTTTAATAGTTCAGCTTTTGCACAGGACTTCAATCTTCCGGAATTTAGTTTTGAAATGAACAGTGGTGGTAATGAAGCAGATGATCTTGTACTATCGCTGCGGATATTACTTCTGCTCACAGTTCTTTCCTTAGCTCCTGCTGTTATTATACTGTTTACTTCCTTTACCAGGATAATAATAGTGTTTTCCATTTTGAAGCGAGCTCTGGCGCTGAATAATATGCCGCCAAATCAGGTTTTAATAGGTATTGCAATATTTTTAACTATATTTATTATGGCACCTGTCTGGCAGGGAATCAATCAGGATGCACTTCAGCCATATCTCAATGAAGAGATTACTTTAGAAAATGCTTCTAAAAATACACTCAGCCCGGTGAGAGATTTTATGTTTGATCAGGTTGATGAAAAATCGATGGCACTTTTTACCGATATGGCAGAGATGGAGCGGCCGGAAACACGGGATGATATTCCCACCTATGTTCTTATTCCGGCATTTCTCGTTAATGAGATCAAGATTGCATTTCAAATTGGATTTTTAATTTATATACCATTTTTAATGATAGATATGATAGTTGCAAGTATTCTGATGTCAATGGGTATGATGATGCTTCCACCGGTAATAATATCTTTGCCATTTAAAATTCTTCTATTTGTACTGGCAGATGGATGGCATCTCCTTATCGGTTCACTTGTACAGACATTTAATTAGTAAGGAGGCAGTATATTGAACGAAGCTCTAGTAGTTGATATTGGCCGCCAGGCTGTTTACATTGTTTTAAAGGTAATACTGCCTGTTCTGGGTGCAGGACTGATTACCGGTCTGGCAGTTGCGATAATACAGGCAACAACACAGATCCAGGAACAGACTCTAGCTTTTGTGCCCAAGATATTTGCAGTTCTTGCTTCAATTGGATTTTTTGGCCCCTGGATTATGAGAACTGTTGTGGAATTTGTACAGGAGCTGCTGCGGAATATACCCCTGTATGTGGGGGGCTGATGATAAATGGGAGCAGGAATTTTAAGTAATAATTCTATATACCTTTTTGTCCTGATTATGATCCGCTATATTGGAATGATGCTGATTACACCTATTTTCAGCAGTCAGGTAATAATAAATAGGGTTAAAATTATTCTTGCCGTATCTCTGGCGGTTCTGACATATCCCATTCTGCAGCAGATGTATCAGATAGAATTTAATTTAAATCCTATTCTGCTGATAATAAATATTATGAGTGAGATCAGTGTTGGATTATTTATGGGTTTTGCTGTTTTTTTAATTTTTTCTGCTGTACAGATGGCAGGCCAGTTTATTGATATGCAGATGGGTTTTAGAATTGCAAATGTAGTTGATCCTTTTACGGGAGCAAATTCTCCAGTAATAGGTCAGTTTAAAAATATACTGATAACACTTGTTTTTCTGGCAGTTAATGGACATCTTTTTTTGATAAGACAGCTGTTTTCTTCATTTGAAATAATTCCACCGGGCCAGATAAATTTTGGTGTGGAAATCTGGCAGTATTTTTTCCGCAGAAGTGCAGATATGTTTGTGCTGTCGGTAAAAATGGCTCTGCCGATTGTTGGTGCAGTGTTTGTAATAGATATTATACTTGCTTTTTTGGCCAGGGCGGTACCTCAGATGAACCTCTTTATTGTTGGTCTGCCTGTTAAAATAATGGCCGGTCTTGTACTGCTGTTTTTACTCTTAGGAGTTTTAACTCATTTTTACAATCAGATTATTATGGATATAATATATGAAATTGGTGATTTATTTAAACTTCTTGCACCAGAATAGAGGAGATTAAAATGCCTGATGATGGAACTGGAGAAAAAACAGAAGATCCCACGCCGAAGCGGAAACGCGATGCAAGGGAAAAGGGTAATGTTGCCAAAAGCAAAGAAATAAGTCAGGCATTTACTTTACTGGCCAGTTTTTTACTTCTTTATTTTTTTATGCAGCAAATTATGTTCAATGTAATGGCAGGTATTGAAAGATATTTTTCAGATTTTATTGTAGATCCACTATCGGTGGATATGGCAGGCAGGTTGCTCCAGGATACAATGATCTATACAGTAAAAACGATTTATCCTGTACTTATAGTTACAGCTGTAGTCGGTTTTTTTGTGAACTTTCTGCAGATAGGACCACTTTTTACGACAAAAAATCTGGCTCCAGATATAAAAAAAATGGATCCTATAAAAGGGTTAAAAAATATCTTTTCTCTCCGCGGTTTTGTGGAATTTTTGAAGTCACTTCTGAAGCTGGGAATAATAGCATTTATAGCTCAGAGTTTTCTTAAAAATAACATTATTATCTTTCGGAGATCATTAAACCAGGGTCTGGAACTTGCACTGGCAGAAATCGCGTTACTGATCAGCAAAATGGGTTTTACAATAATTGCTGCAATGGTACTGCTTGGAATCTTTGATCTCTTATATCAGCGGTGGCAGCACAATAAAGACCTTAAAATGTCTAAATATGAGGTCAAACAGGAAAGAAAAGAAATGGAGGGAGACCCTGTTATCCTCCAGAAAAGAAGAGAAAAACAGAGGCAGATTAGTTTAAATAGAATGATGAATGCTGTTAAAGATGCAGATGTAGTGATTACAAACCCAACCCATATTGCAGTTGCCCTGCAGTATGATCTGGATGAAATGGATGCACCTGTGGTTGTGGCTAAAGGTGAAGGTTTCGTGGCAGAAAAAATAAAGGGAAAAGCAAAAGAACTTGAGATAGAGATTGTAGAAAATAAACCTCTGGCCCGTTCTCTAAATAAAATGGCAGAGATCGGTGATCAGATTCCAGTTGAGCTTTATCAGGCTGTAGCAGAAATAATGGCATATGTATTTAAGGAAAATAATCGCTTTAATTAATGGAGGTTAATCTCAGCAGTGGATAATAGTCTAGTATATTCAAAAATAACAAAAAATAGTGATATTGTATTTGCCCTTATGGTAGTAGGTATAATTGTCATGTTTATTATACCTATGTCCACAGTGCTGATGGATATTCTGCTGGCAGCAAATATAACATTTTCCATGGTTGTAATTCTGGTCAGCATATATACTACTGAACCGCTCGATATCTCGGTTTTCCCATCACTACTTTTATTTGCAACCCTGTTTAGACTGGGATTAAATGTGTCGACAACCAGGTTAATACTTGGACAGGGATATGCTGGAGAAATTATAATGAGTTTTGGTGATTTTGTTGTAGGTGGTAACTATGTTGTTGGACTTATAATTTTCTTAATCTTGATAGTAATTCAGTTTGTAGTAATTACCAAAGGAGCAGAAAGGGTTGCTGAAGTTGCAGCCCGTTTTACACTTGATGCAATGCCGGGTAAACAGATGAGCATAGATGCTGATCTCAATGCCGGTATAATAGATGAAAAGGAAGCAAAATACGAAAGAGAAAAAATAAGAAAAGAAGCCGATTTTTATGGAGCAATGGATGGTGCCAGCAAATTTGTTAAAGGAGATGCAATTGCCGGTATAATTATAACCTTTATAAATATTATTGGTGGTTTAATAATTGGAATGATACAGCAGAATATGGGTTTTGCAGAAGCAGCACAGACATATACCCTGCTGACAGTAGGGGATGGACTTGTATCTCAGATACCGGCTCTGCTTATTTCTACCGCAACAGGTATGGTTGTGACAAGAGCAGCTTCGGAAAACAATATGGGCCAGGAAATGACCGACCAGCTCCTCAAACAGCCAAAAGCACTGTTTATTGCTGCCGCTGTGCTGACAGTTTTAGGATTTGTACCGGGTCTGCCGACAATCCCCTTTTTATTTCTGGCAGTATTTATAGCTGTAATGGGGTATTTAATGGTAAATGCAGCAGCAGAGGAAGAAGAGGTTAAGCAGGCTCCAGAACAGAAACAGGTTAGTGAAGCAAAAAAACAGGAAGCAAAACAGGAAGAATTAAAACAGCTGATTAAAGTTGATAAGCTGGAAATAGAAGTTGGGTATAATCTGATATCAATGGTTCTGCCGGAACAGGGCGGCGATTTTCTGGACAGAGTCTCGGTTATTAGAAAGCAGATAGCAGTTGAACTCGGTATTATTTTACCACCAGTACGCATAGTTGATAATCTTCAGCTTGAACCAAATATATACCGCATTAAACTGCAGGGAGTAGAAATAAGCAGTTATAAACTGTATGCAGATAAATATCTGGCCATGGATCCGGGCCATACACTGGAAGAAATTGAAGGAATAGAAACAGAAGAACCTGCTTTTGAAACACCTGCTATCTGGATAGAAGAAGAGGACCGGGAAAGAGCAGAAATGGCCAATTATACAGTGGTAGATCCCAGCTCAGTTCTCGCCACCCATTTAACAGAAGTTATAAAAAATCATTCCCATGAACTGCTGGGGAGACAGGAAGTTAAAAAACTTATCGACAATATAAAAGAAGAGCAAAAAGCAGTTATAGATGAATTAATACCGGATAAAATGAACTTAGGGGAAATACAAAAAATACTGCAGAATCTTCTGTGGGAAAATATACCTATTAAAAATCTTGTTTTGATCCTGGAAACACTTGCCGATCATGCCGGGAGAACAAATGATAAAACTATTTTAACCGAATATGTAAGACAGGCACTTTCCCGTCAGATAAGCAATCAATTTACAGGACCAGATAATGTACTCAATGTATTCACTATAGATCCGGCTAAAGAAGAACAGCTTGTCAATTCTTTAGAACAGTCTGATCAGGGCAACTATCTTTCACTGCAGCCTGATCAGGCTCAGAATCTGATCAATCAGGTTGTTGAACAGGCCAGAGCACTTCTGGAAAAAGGCAGTGATCCGATTCTGCTGACATCACCGATGATCAGGCGTCCTATTAAAGAACTTGTGCACAGAACTTTTGAAGATTTAGTTGTTCTATCATTTAATGAACTTGAACCTGATGTTGATCTTCAGGTGCAGGGGGTTGTAAACTAGATGAAAATCAAGAAATATACTGGAGAAACAATACAGGATGTAATATTTAAAGTAAAGGCTGATCTGGGACCAGAAGCAATTATCATAGAAAAAAGGAAATTTAAAAAAGGTGGTATTTTTGGTTTTTTTGGAAAAACAGTTGTAGAAGTACTTGCAGCACTGGAAGAAAAAAAACGACCTCAGTATAGTTCTGATAAAAACAGCAGGGAAAAAGAAGAGATGGTTAAAGAACCTCTTCCTGACAGGCCAAAAGAACTTCTGGAAAATGAAAGCGAGATTTTTTCTGGCGAAAAAGAAGAAGTTGAAAATATTCAAAAAAAGAATACAGAGAATACTGATTATCCTGCTAAAAAACAGAGATCAAAAAATAATAATTATAATGATAAAAATACAGATAGAGTAAAAGAAAAGGAAATAAAGGAAAGTTATAAAAATACAGAAATATATGATTATCTTTATAATCAGGGTGTGGAAGAAAATCATTTATACTCTTTTATAAATAAGCTTAATAAAGGTGCAGGTTTTCCACTTAAAGATGATTACAGCAAAAAAGTCAAACATTTTAGCCGCCAGTATTTTGCCGACAGTTCCCCTATTACAATTAATAAAAAGAGAAAGGTTGTTTCATTTATTGGACCAACCGGTGTTGGCAAAACAACAACAATAGCCAAAATAGCTGCTCATTTTGCAGTTGATAAAAACAAAAAAGTAGGTTTAATTACAGCAGATACATACAGAATAGCCGCAGTAGAGCAGCTGCAGACATACAGCAATATAATAGATATCCCATTTAAAGTCTGCTACAGCAGCAGCAAACTAAGATCAATGATAAAAGGAAAGTTTAAAAACTGTGATTTGATATTTATAGATACACCCGGCAGCAGCTGGAAAGATCAGCTTCAGCTGGGCAGACTTAAAGATTATACAGAAAATGAAATTATAGATGAAGTTCACCTCCTTGTCAGCTTGAATATTAAGCGTCAGGACATGTATAATATTATTGAACGTTTTAGAAAAATGAGCCCGGATAAACTTCTGCTGACAAAATTGGACGAAACAGGCAGTTATGGAGACTTTATCAATATTAAGGAAAGATATGATCTTCCTTTTTCATATTTAACATTTGGCCAGGATGTACCAGATGACATAAATCCGGCCTGTCCGGAAATATTATTTAAATATCTTTTTGGTGATTACCATGCTTAGTCAGGCCGCAAAATTAAAAGAAATTGTAAAAAAGAAAAAAGAAGATATGCTGAAGGATGAAGGTAATAATAGTGTCGGGAAAAAAAGCAGAACCAGAACCATAGCTATTGCAAGTGGTAAAGGTGGTGTTGGTAAATCAACTCTGACAGTCAATCTTGCTTATAATTTAACAAAACTGGAAAAAGAAGTTCTGGTTATTGACAGTGATATTGGTATGGCAAATCTTGATATTATGCTCGATGTAAATCCTATTTATGATATGGGGCATTTGTTAAGAGGTGAATGCAGTCTTCAGGAAGCAATTGTTAAAGATCCAAGCGGTATCAGTATTCTCAGTGGAATTACAGGAGATGACAGTTTTATAAATATTGATACCACTAAAATGGAAAAAATGGTTGATATTGCTGGAGAAATGGAAAAAGATTATGATTATTTACTGATAGATTTAGGAGCAGGTGCCAGTAAAAGTATAGTAAGCACTATTCTCTCTGCAGAAGAACTTCTTTTAGTTCTCACTACAGAGCCAACATCTGTAATGGACAGCTACAGTCTAATAAAGATACTGGCCAAATATAATTTTAATAAACCTGTTAAGCTTGTATTAAATCAGGTCGACAGAAAAAAAGATGCAGAAAAGACTGCCAAAAGAATGAAAAAGACAGTAAAAAAATATCTAGATATAGAGCTGGATTTAGTAGGACAAATTTCTCATGATAGAAATATCAGTGCTGCCATAAGGAAGCAGAGGCCGTTTTCGGAAATATATTCTGGAAGAACCGCAGCAGAAGATTTTGAAAATCTTGCAAGAATAATTACCGGTGAAGAAGTAGAAAAACCGAGCAAAGGTGTTAAAAGTTATTTTTATAAAATGGTAGGTTTTTTTAGCAGTAATAGGAAATAACATTGGAGTTGAGAATGATGAAAATGCCGGAAATTAACCAGAAATTAGAAATAGAAATCTTAACCGGACTTTATAAAGGAAAATATTTAAGCAAAGTTGCTGATATTAAAAAAGGTGGTATACTAATTACCGGTTTGTATAGGGAAGGTTCTCCACTTCCTGTCAGGCTTAAACAGAATATTGAAGTATATTTTACAACAGAAAGAGCTGCCTATAAGTTTAAGAGCAGGGTTAAAAAACGTTTAAAAGAGCCATTTCCACTTTTATATATTAAAAAACCTGATGATATAACCAGAATTCAGCGCAGAGATTATTTCCGCCTGGAAGTAAGCGGCAAACTTGATATCTACACTTCGGAAGAGGAGAAACTGATGGAGGCGAGGCTGCTTGATATCAGTGGAGGGGGAATTAAAATTGAGGTAGATGAATTTGTTAATAAAGGTGAAGAAATTAAGGTTGATCTCAAAAATATTTTAAAGAAAAAAGAATTGATCAGTGCCTCTGTTGTGAGATCTCATAAAAAAGATCACAAAAGCTGGGAGCTGGGAATTCAGTTTGAGGATATTAGGGAAAATGTGAGAGAAGAAATAATTCAGTGGATATTTGCATATCAGAGGAAAAATAGAAAAAAAGGATTAAATTAAATGCTTTTTAAATCAATTTTATCAGGATTTATATTTTATGTCTTAAATTTAATATATTATTTAATAAAAAAAATCGAATTAAAAACAGTATTTTTTGAAAGTCTTAATAGAACAGTTATTTTTGTATTAATACTTAATCTTCTATATCTTCTGATCAAAGTTTTAAAAAACAGCAGTCAGGACAGTGGTGGAGACGGGGAGAAAAAAAGTAATAAAGAAACTGAATCTCACGATACAAAAACTGACAGAGAAAATTCAGAAGACGATGGATTTTCACCGATTAATCCTCCTGAAATAGAATACACTCAGCGAGAAGATTAATACTCTAAAAAAGGAAGATTATTATGCCAAAAAAAGAAAAACTGTGGCAGAAATATAAAGAGCAGAGTGATCAGCAGGCAAGAAAAGATCTAATCTTAGAACATATTAACCTTGTCAGATACGCTGCCGGCAGAATCAGTGTTATACTCCCTGATCATATAGATAGAGATGATCTGGAAAGCTATGGAATTATTGGTCTAATAGAGGCTGTAGAAAATTTTGATTACAAAAGAAATATCAAATTTTCCACTTTTGCACTACCGCGCATAAAAGGAGAGATATTTGACCATTTAAGAAATCAGGACTGGCTGCCCAGCAGCATGAGAAGGCAGATTAAGCTGATCGATGAAAGAAAATTAGAATTCAAAAATAAACAGGGGCGGGAGCCTTCAAATGAAGAATTGGCGGAAACTCTTGATATAGATTTAGAAAAGATTGAAAATGTTCTTTACAGAAAATATATATCTGACTGGATATCGCTGTCACATGACTATGATGGTTCAGAACTAATACAGCTTATTGATTCAGATGCCGAGCAGCCTGCTGCTAAAATGGAAGAGGAAGATGCAGTAGAACTGCTGGCAGAAAAGATCGACAGCCTGAAAAAAAGAGAAAAGCTGCTGGTACAGCTGTATTATTATGAAGAGCTTACACAGACAGAGATAGCCGATATAATGGATATCAGTCCGGCCCGCGTTTCTCAAATACATAAACAGATTGTCCGCAGGCTTAGAGGTATGCTGAGCAAGAACAAAGAATATTTTTTCTAATGAGAGGCAGGTAAATTAAATTGGATAAAGACAGAGGAACTTTTAATGGAAAGGATTATCTTCTTAAATTCACTGATAGTGATGTAAAAATAAAAATAAATTATGATAATGATATTTCATTATCTGATATAAGAGATTTTTTAAAAGAAAAAAACATTGTTGAAGTAGATTTTGAACTGCTGCTGGAAAAATTTCAGGACAAATATACAGACTGGTTCAGTATTGCTCCCAGAATTAAAGATTTAGATGAAGATGATAGAGTTAGTTTTAAAATATCTGATGACAGGATGAAAGCATTTATGAGCTTTGATCCTGGTAATGGAAGCAGCATTTTGAATTATGAAGATATAAAATTACTCCTGGAAGAAAAAAATATTTGTTTTGGTTTAAAAGAAAATCGAGTAGAGGATATAGTTGAAAGAAGAATTTCTGTTAATGAGAAATTAATTGCTGAAGGAGAAAAACCTTCAGCCGGTGAAGATGCAAAATTGATTTATCATTTTGAGGAAAAAGAAAAAAATGTTGGAACACTGCGTCAGGATGGAACTATGGATTTCCATAACAGAAATTTAATAACAAATGTAAAAAAGGGAGAAAAAATTTTAACCAAGAAGCCCGCTCAAAAAGGTGAACCGGGTAAAAATGTTAAGGGAGATGAAGTTAAACCACCACCAGTAAAAGACAAAAAGCTTCCAAGAGGGAAAAACACTGTAAAAAAGGATAACTGTGTCTATGCAGCAATAGATGGACAGGTTATAAGAGAAAGGGATAAGGTAAATGTAAGACCGGTACTGGAAATCAATGGTGATGTAGATTTCAATACAGGTAATATAGATTTTGTTGGTAGTGTTAAAATAAGAGGTAATGTCAGAGAAGGATTTATTGTTAAAGCAGATGGTGATATAGAAGTAGAAGGGAATGTTGGGGCAGCTGAAGTTGTATGCAGTAAAAATGTGAGTATCAAAAAAGGATTTTTAGGGCGGGGAAAAGGAAAAATTGAAGCTGATGGTGAGGTAAATGTCCGCTTTGTTGAGAATGGGAATATATCTGCTGCAGAAATATTTGTTCACGAAGCATCTATGCACAGTGAGCTGAAGGCAAAGGATAGTATTGTAGTTAAAGGAGGGAAAGGTCTTCTTGTAGGGGGAAAAGCATCGGCACGCAGCTTAATTGAAGCTAATATAGTTGGCTCAAGCCTTGCCACTAAAACTTTACTAGAAATAGGTTTGGATCCAGGTATTCATGCTAAATATAAGGAAAAAAAAGAAGAAATGGAATCACTTAAGCAGAACCTGGATAAAGTTAACAAAGGTATCAGGATGTTTAAACAGATGAAAGATAATGGTGTAAAACTGCCGAAAAATAAAATAGAAATGTTTAATAAACTTTTAGAAACAGAAAAAGAACTGAAAAAGAAGCAGGAAGAACTGAAAAAAGAACTGGAAGATTTGCAGGAACAGCTTTCAAATAATGAAAAGGGTGAGATTAAAATTAATGAAGCTGTTTTTCCTGGAGTACATCTTTTGAGCAGTAAAGATAAAATGATAATTCAAAATAAAACTTCAAGATCATGTTTTACAGAAGTAAATGGTGAATTGAGACAGAAAACTTCATAAAAGGAGGTGAATGGTTTTGATAAAAGGACTTTATACAGCTGGAGCAGCAATGAAAGCTGCTGAAAGACAGAGCAGTATTACTTCTAATAATCTGGCCAATGCAAATACAGCTGGATTTAAAAAATCGGAAAGCCTAAAAAGATCTTTTCCGGAGATGATGCTGCAGAAGATTGAAGCCGGAAAAGAAAATAGAGAAATTGGTTCTATCTCTTCTGGGGTTTTTACTGAGAGAAAATTTAAGGATATGACACAGGGAGATTTGAGAAAAACAGGCAATAAGCTCGATTTATCAATTCAGGGAGATGGTTTTTTTGCCGTTCAGACTTCTGATGGAATCCGATATACGCGCAGTGGTAATTTTACGCTTAATAGAAATTCAGAAATAGTGACACAATCTGGATATCCACTTCTTGATACAGATGGTGAGCCGGTACAGACAATTCCTGAGCGGGAGTTTTATATTAATGGCCAGGGCCAGCTTTCTTTTTCCGGTGGGCTTGAAGGGGCAGAAATTGCAGTTGTCAATTTTCCTGAAGAGCAGAACCTGATTCAGCAGGGAGATAATCTTTATGCTCCAGCAGATGAAAATGAAATGCCCGCAGCGACAGATGCTGTAATTCTGCAGGGATATCTGGAAAACTCCAATGTAGAAATTGTAAAAGAAATGGTTAATATGATCAAAACAACTCGTCATTATGAGGCAGGTCAAAAAGTTATCTCCAGTATCGATGATAGTCTGGGTAAAGCTATCAATGAAGTAGGAAAAGCATAAGAAAAAATCAGCTGGACCTCAAAGAGGAAGCTGATATAGACACCATTGACTGATAGATATGGTGTTAAATTAAAAACTATAATGAGGTGGAAATATGATTAGTGCACTCTGGACTGCTGCGACAGGTATGAATTCTCAGCAGACCAATATAGATGTTATCTCAAATAATCTTTCTAATGTAAATACAAGTGGATTTAAGAAGTCAAGAGTTAATTTTGCAGATTTAATGTATTCAGAAATAAAACAGCCGGGAACTCCCAATACAAGAGGGGCTCAAATTCCGGTGGGAATAGAAGTTGGACATGGAGCAAAAATAAACAGCACACAAAAAATGTTTTCTCCAGGCAATGTTCAGAACACAGATAATTCACTGGACTTCCTTATTGAAGGAGATGGATTTTTTAGAGTTCTGCGACCTGATGGAAGTTATGCCTATACTAGAGATGGTTCATTTAAACGGGACAGTACAGGCCAGGTCGTAACAGCTGATGGATATCCTCTTTCACCACAGATAGTTATTCCCGAAGAGTCAACAAGTATATCTGTTACCTCTGATGGTGCTGTTAATGTAAAAAATACAGATGGTACTGTACAGCAGATTGGAGAAATTGAACTATACAGATTTGCAAACCCTGCCGGTCTGATCAGTGAAGGAAGAAATCAGTTTGTTACTTCAAGTGCTTCTGGTGATCCAAGAGCTGGAGTTCCCGGAGAAGAGGGCTATGGTACAATAAGTCAGGGCTTTCTGGAAATGTCAAATGTAAAAGTAGTAGAAGAGATGGTAAATATGATAGCTGCACAGAGAGCATATGAAGTAAACTCAAAAGCAATAACCGCGGCAGATGAAATGCTTCAGACTGCCAATCAGCTGAGAAGGTAGTTTAATAAAGGGTGGATAATATAATGTTAAAAAAAATACTGCTGCTGGTTCTGCTGCTAATTTTCAGCTTCAATGTAAAGGCATTCGAAATTTCAATACCACAGGAAATTTTTGTTGATTCTGAAAGAATTATATTAAAAGAAGCAGCAGTAATAGATGGAGATGATCTTTCGGCAGCAGAACTTAATGAACTAAAAAATACAGATCTGGGCAGAGCACCTCTGCCTGGACATAGAAAAACAATCAGTCAGGCTCTTGTAGAAATTTCAATAAAAAATCTTGGCTATAATAATAATGAATTCAGCTTATCTATGCCGACAGATGTTTCTGTAAGAAGGAACAGTAATCAAGTTACAGCTGAGAAAATAGAAAAAGCCATAAAAAAGCAGCTAAAAACAAGATCAAACTTAAATACAGAAAATGTACTTATAAAAATCAGCCGTCAGCCTGACCCAATTCAGATACCTGCAGGAGAATATGAACTTATCATAAGTGACAATTATAATTTAAAAATGGGCCAGAATACTGTGGCATTAGAAATATATCAGGATGATGCTCAGTACAAAAAAATATATATACCTGTAAAGCTGGGGGTTAAAATGACAGTATTTAAAGCTAAAAAAAGAATTAATCACGGCGAAAAAATTAATAGAGAATATTTCGAAAAAGTGGAAGATGAGATTTATTCTGACAAAAATAATCTGGTTTCCCAATGGGATAATGAAAAAATCAGTGAACAAATTTTTAAAAGATCAATCCCTGCCGGAAGTTATCTTTCCTATGATGATTTTAAAAAACCTGTTGTGGTAAGATGGGGAGACAAAGTAAGGGCCATCGTGGAGATAAATAATATTGCAGTATCCGCCTTTGTTACTGCCCGCGGCAGAGGAAAAAAGGGAGATATAATAGAGGTAGAAAACCCCCAGACAGGATACCGCTTTAAGGCAGAGATAATTTCAGCCTCTGAAGTCAGATTTATTTCCAGATAGGTTGATCTTCAAATCTGAATATGTTGATTTCGGACAGGTTGTAAGTCGAAATATAGCTGCTGTAATGATGACTGGCAAACTATTTTCAGTTGTAGTGGTGATCAGACTGTTAGAAATACAGACAAATTTGTTAAGTTTCGAAAAAATGAGGTGGGAAAATGTTAATTAAGAAAAAAACAGTAATTATTCTGCTTCTTTTTCTAATAATATTTACTTCATCAGTTTGTGCAAAATCTCTCTGGAGTGATGACAGTTCTGGATTTTATAATGATTATCCAGATTACAGTTCTGGAGATATAATAACAGTTGTGATAGAAGAAGATGCAAGTGCTATTCAGAGTGCTAATACTGACACAAATCAGTCGAGCAATGTTGAAGGATCTGCTGGAACAGGATTTTTTGATTTTCTTAAATCATTTGGTTTCGGTTATTCTGATTCTGATTCGGCCGATGGTCAAACACAGCGCAGTGGTACTTTGAGTGCAGATATTACAACTGAAATTGTTGAAGTTAATGAAAATGGAAACCTGAAGATAGAAGGAAAAAAAATAGTAAAAATAAATGGAGAGACACAGACCATAAAATTGACCGGTGTGGTGCGTCCTGAAGATGTTAATTTTGATAATAATGTTTCCTCAAAAAGTGTTGCACAGGCAGAAATAGAATATGAAGGTGAAGGGCCAGTTGGAGATAAACAGCAGCCCGGTTTGTTGGGCAGACTTTTCAACTTCATATTTTAATGGAAGAAGGGATATATTGTTTAAATTTAAAATGAAAACTACAATAAAAATTACAGTTTTGTTATTTATTCTATTGACCTTGCAATTTTCTGTTTTGGCAGAAGAACCTCCTGTTGAGATAGGTAATATAACCAGGATTAAAGGAATGCGCGAAAATCAGCTGGTAGGATATGGAATAGTGGTAGGTTTAAATGGAAGTGGTGATTCTAATAGGAGTCAGTCAACAGTGCAGAGTATAGCAAATATGCTGCAGAATTTCGGTATATATGTTGATTCCGGACAGGTTGCAAGTCAAAATATCGCTGCTGTAATGGTGACAGGCAAACTAGCTCCAGTTGTGCACAGCGGTGATCAGATAGATGTTACTGTCAGTTCTATTGGAGATGCAGACAGCCTGCAGGGGGGAACACTGCTGATGACGCCACTTCAGGCTCCAAATGGAGAAGTGTTTGCTTCTGCACAGGGAGCTGTATCTATTGGAGGATATAATGTCAGCAGTGGTGGAAGTACCCAGAGAGAAAATCATCCTACAGTAGGGAGAATTCCCGGTGGAGCGATGGTAGAAAAGGAACTTTCGGTTGATTTAAATAGAGACAGCCTTACCTATGTGCTGGATACACCAAATTTCGAGACGGCAAGCCATATTGCAGAAATGATAAACAGCAGATATTCTTCACAAAATGTGGCCAGAGCTGAAGATTCATCCACTATAAATATTAATGTCCCAGAAAACTATTCAAATCGGGTTGTCGAGTTTATTGCTGAAGTAAATAATATTTCGGTTAGACCTGGTCTGGAGGCAAAAGTTGTTATTGACGAAAGAACAGGTACAGTGGTGTTCAGCCACAATGTGAGAATTTCTACAGTTGCAGTTGCACATGGGAATCTTTCTGTAAAAATCACAACAGACACAGAGGTTTCACAGCCTCCTTCATTTAGTGAGGGAGAGACAGAAGTGACAGAAGATGTGCAGATAGAAGTTGAAGCTGGCGAAGAAGGTAATATGATGGTGGTAGATCAGCAGACCACAATTGAGGATTTAGTAACAGCCTTAAATGCAATCGGTGCCACTCCAAGAGACATAATTTCAATAATACAGAAGATAAAAGCAGCCGGTGCACTTCACGCTAAATTGGATATAATATAGATATACTGGAGGTTTGATTTATGCAGTTAAGTAATTTAAATACCAGTGCCAGATATTCGGCATTAGATCAGATGGAGAAAATAAAAACAGATGAGATAAAAAATAAAGTCGGGAATGATGAAAAACTCGAAAAAGCTGCTGCAGAATTCACATCTATATTTATAGAAAAAATGTTTTCTGCAATGAGAGATACACTTTCTGATGAAAAACTTATCGATGGTGGTTATGCAGAAGATGTTTTTACAGATATGCTTTATAAAGAATACAGCCTTATGTCCGGCAAACAGGGCCTGCTGGCAGAATTGAATCGAGAACTGGTAGTACAGCTTAAATCAGAGTAAATATAAATATGTGCATTTTTTCACTTGTACCGGGTACAAAAAGGCCTTTTTGTACCCGGTACACAGTAATAGAGCGATATATTTTGACAATTATTTTTAAATAATATATAATTATAATAATTAAAGTTAGATGCTGGTTTTGGTTTAGAGAAGAGTAGAGGTTAGATTAGATTGTAGAGTAGAAAAAACAAAATGAGGAGAGATGAGTTGAGATGAAAACTAAAGATCTAGCACAGGCGGCACTGTTGGTTGCGGTCGGATTTATTTTACATGCGGTGTTTCCACCAATTGTAATGGGGATGAAACCGGATTTTGCTCTGGCAATGATGTTTATTTTATTGATTATCAAACAGGATTTCAAACTGGGATTTTTGGTAGCAGTATCTACCGGTATTTTCACAGCTTTAACAACCGGTTTTCCCGGGGGACAGCTGGCCAATATGGTGGATAAAATAGTTACTTTTTTGATTATTTATCCCCTAATACCGATAATTTTAAAACTACCTTCAGTTAAGCTTTCAACCGCTGTTATTACTGCACTTGGAACACTGATTAGTGGAGGAGTATTTTTGGGAACTGCAGCTTTTGTTGTCGGTCTTCCAGGACCATTTGCCGTATTATTTTCGACGGTAGTCCTACCAGCGGCAGTTATAAATACTGTAACAGCTGTTGTGGTTTTCAGTGTTGTACATTTTGCAGCCGATTTTAGTCAGGTAGAAAATGAAGTAACTTAATATAAGTATATATGCATATTTAGCTCCCCTCGGTTGAGGGGAGCTTTAAAATTTTCTGGTATTGTTTATTTATCAATTAAATTGTGTTATTCTTTAAATATTTAGTTGCATCTGCAATTAAATTGTGTTATTCTTTAAATAATATAGTTGTATCAGCAACCTAATTAGGGGTGAAATAAATGTATATAAGTGCGCCAATTGGAAAATGGATAGCCAGATTGTATAAAGATCATGATCAATTTGTGGATAGATTACTTAAAAAACATAATTTAAATCACAGTGAAGGAAATATATTGATATATTTATACAAAGATGGGGATGGTATTAATCAAAAGACTCTGGAAGAAAATCTTGGTGTGGATAAAGCAACAGTATCTCGTTCTATAAAAACACTGCTAGAAAAAAAATATTTGAACAGAGAGAGATCTCCTGCAGATGGTCGAGTTAATTTAATATATTTAAGTAAAAAAGCAAAAGAAAAAAAAGAAAAAATAGAACATATTTATCAGCAGTGGTTTAAGATATTTTTACATGAAATACCAAAAGAAGATGTAGAGATTGTAATTAAAACATTAAAAAAGATGTATAAAATTGTTCAAAATAGCTAATAAGACTGGTGGAGGTAAGAACTATGAATAAAATTTTAAAATATAATAAATTGATAGTAATTATAATTTCTTTAATAACCTTATTTTTTCTTTTTCAATTACCAAAGACAGAAATTAATAATGATATTAAAGTATTTTTACCAAATGATCATCCAACCAAAATGAATAACAATCAACTGGATGAGATATTTGGTGAAAATGACAGTATAGTAGCAGCAGTTAAGTTTAAAAAGGGAGAGATATTTAATCCTTCTAATTTAGAAAAAATATTCAAATTAACCACTGAATTAGAGGATATTTCTAGAATTGATGAGGTCACTTCTTTAACAAATGTCGATTATATTGAAGGTAGTTCAGAAGGTATGATTGTAGAAGAACTTGTGGAAGAATTACCTACAAATGAAGAAGAAAGTAGAAAAATTAAAAATAAAATATTAAACTGGGATTTTTATGAAAACAATTTGTATTCAGATGATTTTAAATCAACCCAGGTATTAATTAGTTTAAATGAGGGTTTAACTAATGAAGAAAAGGAAAAAGCCTATTATCAAATTAAAGAAGTAACAGATAGTTATAAAAACAATAATACAGAGATATATATAGCAGGAGCTACTGCTGTTAATGTTTTAATGGGACACAGCATGGTTGAGGATATTAAGTATTTAATTCCTTTTATCATAGGAGTTCTAATTTTAATACTGTATTTATTTTTTAAAAGAAGTTTAGCCGTTGCTTTAATTTTAATGACAGTAATTGTCAGCAGTATCTGGTCTATTGGTTTAATGGCTTTTCTTGGTATTAACCTTACACTAGTTTCAACAGTAATACCAGTTCTATTAATAGCAGTAGGGAGTGCCTATGGAATTCATATTTTGAGTCATTACTATGACTATATTAATGAATATCAGAGTGAAATATCAGTTTCTGAACAGAAGGAACTGGTTGTTAAAACAGTAGATCAAATGGGTAAAGCTGTATTTTTGGCAGCCTTAACTACAGTAGCAGGTTTTGGTTCACTGGCATCCAGTGAAATTGTACCAATAAAAAGTTTTGGTATTTTTACAGCATTTGGAATAGCCACTGCTTTTATAGTTGCTATATTTTTAATTCCTTCTTTATTGATTCTAATTGCGGATTTTAAAGATGATTTTAAAATTAAAAATACTGAAACTCCAGAGTTTAAATCACTTTTAGAAAAAATGCATAATTTTTATTCTAAAAGAAGAATAACTATCATTATAATTGCTGTTTTAATTTTAAGTGGTTCATTTCTTGGATTTGAAGATATAGTTGTAGATACTCCATTAATTGAGATGTTTAAAGAAGATACAGAAATTAGACAGGCAGATGATTTTATTAATGATAATTTTGCAGGCACTAATATAATGAGGATTATGGTAGCAGGCGAAGAAATGGGAGATTTAAACCACCCTGATATCTTAACTCAAATGGATGGCCTGCAGAAGCACTTAGTTTCTCATTTTGATGAAGTTGGTAAAGCCTCTTCGATAACAGATTATATTAAAAGAATGAATCAGGTAATGAATTATCCTGAAGAAGAAGTTGCTAAAAGTACTTCTAATGCTGAAGAAAACAGTGAAGTTATTAAAAATAATGAAGAGAATACATCAAGTTTTTATGAAGAAGACAGTTCAGATGAAAACACATCAAGTTTTTATGAAGAAGATCAAGAGGAAACAACTTCTAGTTTTTATGAAGAAGAGCAAGATTCAGCAGATGAAGGTTCCAGTTTTTATCAAGGAGAAAATGAAAAAGAAAGTGATTCTCAGTCTGAAACAAAATTGCTGGAAGGACCTGATAAAGAGAAAAATATTTCAGAGTACGAATTTATTCAACTCTTAAATGCTGCTTTAACAAGAGCGGAAAAGAAAAATATTAATGCAGGAGAATTAGTGAACTTATTAGCTGAAGAAATGAACTATCAGGCAGCAGCTTATTATGAAATTCCAACTGACTTAAATAAATATGGGGCAGCATCTAAACAGAATTTACAGAATCTGGTTTCACAATATCTGTTATTATATTCTGGTAGTGTTGATGATTTAATTAATGATCAATTAGAGCCAGATAAAGCTCAGATGTTATTACAGATGAATAATCCCAGTAATTTAGTTGCTAAAAAAGTAAGAAAAGAAATTTATGATTATAGTGATAACTTTCCGGAAAAATACAATCTTACTGTTTCTGGTAATGCGACTATGGCCTTAGAAGCTAATAATTTAATAGTCAGCAGCCAAACAAGAAGTATAATGATTTCATTTATTATAGTATTTTTGATTGTTGCTATTTCCTTTAGATCAATTATTGCTGGTCTATATGGTATTATTCCACTGGCATTTTCATTAATTATTAATTTTGGTTTAATGGGGCATTTGGGAATAAGGCTTGATGTGGGGACAGCGATGGTTGCTTCTATTGCAATAGGTATTGGTGTTGATTATACAATTCACTTTTTGCATTCATACCATGCTGAAAGAATAAAAGAAAATGATCTTCATTTAGTAACTCAAAGAACTTTAACAACTACAGGCAAAGCTATAATTTTTAATGCTATTTCTGTAGCTGCGGGATTTCTAGTGCTTTTATTTTCAAATTTCTATCCATTAATTTATTTAGGATTTTTAATTGCTGTAACAATGGTTACATCTTCAATAGCTTCTTTAACAATATTACCGTTGTTATTAAATTTATTTAAACCACAGTTCATTAGTAAAGAATATTAAAATAACATAAGGAGGAAAATTATAATGAAGAAAAAAATAAAAATTATTTCAATATGTTTAATAGCATTATTTATTGTTGGCAGTTTAAATATGACAGCTGCTGCCATTGACGGACGTGAGGTTATGGAAAGAGTTGATGAGCGAGATACCGGTGATAGCAGACATGCTCTGATGGGAATGGATTTAATAGATGAGGATGGTAATGTAAGACCCAGAGTTGTTGAGGTTTGGTCCAAGAAATTTGATAGAGAAAACGATTTAGATCAGACAATTATGTTGTTTCATGAACCAGCCTCTGTAAAAAACACTCGTTTTTTGCAGATCGAAAATGATGTAGAAGATGATGATCAGTGGATATATCTTCCTGATTTGGGGCGAGTGAGAAGAATATCAGGTGGTCAGGGTGAAGATTCATTTATGGGAACAGACTTCACATATGACGATATGAAATCCAGAGAGATAGATGATTTTGTATATGAACTGCTTAAAGAAGAAGAGTTTAATGGCTATGACTGTTATGTTGTAGAAGCTGTGCCAAAAAACCCTGAGGAAGAGCAGTATGCTAAAACAATAAGCTGGGTGACAAAAGATCATTATGTACCTTTAAAAGTAAAAATGTATAACAAAAATACTAAAGAATTATTCAAAGAGATGATTGTTGAGAGTGATATTGAAAAAGTTAGTGGAATCTGGACTGTGTATTCTACCCTAATGAAAAATCTTGATACAGGACACAGCACAAGATTATATGTAAAAACTCAGAATGGAAATCATCTACTTGAATACAATAAGGATATCAGTGATAAGAGATTTACACAGCAGTATTTAAAAACAGGACGTTAAAAGCAGGGGGGAAAAAAATGTTAAAAAACAAAAATATTATTATAATTATAGCAGTTGTTTTTACCTTTATCTTAACTATGTCATCTCCACTTTGTGCTTTTAATGGAGATAGTTTTTATGGTGGAGACGAGGAAATTTCTACTGAGGTAAATGGTGAGATTTTTCCGGAGTACAGAATATTTAGTGATAATGGTGATATAGAAGAAAATCTTATGGGAGAACTGGATTTTATTTATCCCGGCAGTACACATGAATTTAAATTTCTGCTTGATTTTCAGGTTGGAGCAGCAGAAGAAGTTGCTTTTGATGAGGCATATTACCGCTACTATGGTGATAAATATCATTTTCTAATTGGAAAACACCGTACAATATGGGGTACAGGTGATAAAGTTCATGTTGTTGATAATTTAAACCCACAGGATATGAGCGACTTTATAAATCGCGAGTACAAAGACAGGCAGGTTGGAGAAGAGATGTTCAAAATTGACCGCTATTTTAGAGGTGGTAATGCCAGTTTGGAATTTGTATATACTCCAGAATTTAACGGCAATATTCTGGCAGATGACCCTGATAGTCCCCTCGGCAACTGGATAATAAATCCTTTTGCCGGAAAATTTGCGCTTTCAGATCTGGCTGCTGTTTCTCCATATTCAGAAAAGGAGATAATAAATGAATTTCAGGATTCAATAGGAGATGAAGATAACCAGTTTGGTTTGCGATTTACAGACAGCAGACAGGGAATGGATTATGGATTTAGTTATTATAAAGGTTATTTGCGTGAACCGTCTTATGATCCTCAAACTTTAAATGAAAGTTTAAATAATTTGGATTTGGATTCAGAAATCAGTACATCTGAATTTGATAAAGTTCTAAATAATGTGGATCTCCACTATGATGAAGTTGACATTTTTGGATTTGAAATGGCTAAAGTTATTGCTGATATTAACAGCCGTTTTGAACTTGCTTATTACAGAACAGATGATACTGATGGCAGTAATTTAGCTGTGCGAAATAATAGAATAGCCTGGGTTATTGGTGGAGATAGAGATTTACCGATAAGTAATCTTAATTTAAATATACAGTTTACAGGAGAAAAAATACTGGATGATGATAAAATAAATAAGAACCATATTGATTACAGTGAAGATGGAGATTATACTTCACAGAGGGCAATTGTGAAACTTGAAGACAGCTTCAGCAATGAAAAAATAATACCCGAATTAACCTGGATCTATAATCTGGACGATAATGATTACAGTCTAGAAGCAGCCTTAGATTATGAACTGCAGCAGAATCTTCATCTTGAACTTTCCCACAAAATATTTAATGGAGATAAAGATACAATCTTTGGCCAGTTTGAAGAAAATGATTTCAGTTCAGCAGGGTTAAGATATAGTTTTTAAACACTAATTTTTTCAGTATAAAGCAAAAAAAATTATAAAATATTATCTGATAGTTGACATTAAAAAGATGTCTGGATATAATAGTTTTGTGAACTTAAAGGTTTAAATATTTATAGGGGTAGAAGCGGGAGGTGAATGCGAACTATGGCTCACGTAATTTCTGATGATTGTATCATGTGCGGTGCCTGTGAACCAGAATGTCCTGTGGATGCTATCAGCGAAGGTGATACACAGTATGTGATTGATGCAGATACCTGTATCGATTGTGCTGCTTGTGTTGCTGTATGTCCTGTTGATGCTATCAGCCAGGCATAGATTATTTAGAATTGCCGGAGTGATTTTTGCTCCGGTTTTTTTATATACTTCTATTAATACATATTTAAACTGTTAACTGTTTTATGTTCATTTAAAGTTTATTTTTATCAAGAAAATTAAGCAGGATTTAATATTTATACATAGAAATAAAAAGTAATGACAATTAAAATAAGGAGATGAGATTTATGCATGAGTTGAGAAATGTTGATCCGGAAATGGCTGATATAATTGCAGAAGAAGAAAAAAGACAGGCCCAGAATATAGAACTTATTGCATCCGAGAATTTTGTTAGTGAAGC